>CALCZU010000024.1 GCA_937903155.1 uncultured Bdellovibrionales bacterium | reverse complement strand
ACGTACAACGGTATTAAGTGATTGATTCTCAATCTATTTTAACAAGAAATGAAACTTACTCCAACTTCCACGTCTGAGGGGCAAGGGATTTCAATTACTTACTTAAATTATTTGTTTATCTTCACAATTGCGGCCACTGATGACTTTATTTCCCTCGCATAGGCTCATCACATTCTGTTCGATCGTCGAGCAGATAGTTTCCAGGGGAAGATGGCTTAAGTTTCGGGGAGAAAATGGATTTTGCAACTCCGCGCCTATTTCGTCCAACGAGAAAAGTGGATATGCGGCGAGGGATGCTACAATTGGCGTCAGCCACTCTAATCTGTCCACGAGCGCAATTGGAAGCAAGAGTAGAAAAAGTAATATGAACCTTCGAGTTTTAATCGCTAAAACGAGCGGCATCGGCGTGTTTCGGATCCGTTCACAGGCTCCGATAGCGTCGATGAGCAAAGCCCGTTCTCTTTCCGCTCGTTGGAAAGCAAAGTCATCGAGTCCCATGGCTCGCATTTCCTTTAACATTCGAGCGATGACAGCACCGACATACACGGGCATATGTTGCGAGGCACGAATATCGTTTGCATGCTTTTCTCCGAGGAGCTTTTGAACTTCAGATAGCACTCTCTCCTTTCTTAACGACTCTCGCATCACGTGGGGCCATGCCGCTACCCAAAGAACGAAATCTTGAACAAGTTTATTTTGTTGAGGTGAATACTCATACCCAATAATTGCCAAGTTTCGACTTTGATTGACGATGCTTCCCCAGATTTTTCTCGCTTCCCACCAACGATCGACACCCGCATTGACTCTGAGAACAAGTAAAAGCCCGAGCACAGCACCTGAGTATTCAAAAGGCGTGACCGAGATAGAAAAAGAAGGAAAGAGGTGCGGCACTGCAAGGACTGCGGTGGAATACACGGCAAATAAAAACATCCGTGGAAGAACCCGCGGGGTCACCGAACCCTTCCAGGTCAGCGCAGTCCTAATAAAGCTTTTCTCTTCCCCTCGATTCGCAAGCCAAGAAATATCGTTTTGAGTTTTCGGTGAGAAAGAACTCATAAATACTCCCCCGTATCACAGCGAAAATCGCAATGTGTCGTCCTCAAGTTGCGTCTTCGCCTCACTCGACAAAATGTAACGGCCCGTCTTTTTATCGTAGAGGGAGATGGCTCCGCTTTCAAACTGGTACATCCAACCATAAATTCGAACCCTGTTTTCCCGAAGAGCCGCGGATACAGAAGGATGCGTCTTCAAGTTGTCGGCTTGAACCAGCACATTGTCCTCAACCACCTGCGAAAGAGAAAGGTCCGACGGATCTTTTCCCATTCTCCGTTTTGTCGCCGCTGCATGATTTAGCCACTTTTTCACCGAGGGCAAACTTTCCAGATTCACTTTTCCCATGAGCGCAGCCATTGCACCGCAATGCGAGTGTCCGCAGATAACAATGTTGGAAACCTTAAGCCCCTCCACTGCAAACTCAATGGCCGCCTCTTCTCCTCCACGGGAAGAACCGAATGCGGGGACGATATTTCCGGCATTTCGGACGACAAACAACTCACCTGGCTTTGTTTGCGTCACCAGGCTCGGATCGATCCGCGAATCGGAACACGTAATCAGAAGCGTGTGGGGTTTTTGGCCTTGGGACAAGTTGTCGAAAAGACTTTTTTGGGAAGGGAAAACTTCTTCAGAGTACTTCCGAAGCCCTGGTAGTAAATTATTCATCTGAACCTCCTCGGCGTATCGCCTATTTAGAGAATGATACGGAATTCTAGTGAATAATTAAAATAGATAAAAGTGGTTATTTGTATCGCTTAAATCTATATATTAAACGACGACATGAGCTTGGCGGCAATAGGATTTTCAATCCTTCTCTGGGCAGAAACGAGGAACAGTTCTTCGTAGACGCCCTTAATGGGACCGATCTCGATAAGCTCTCCTGAAAGAACCTGTCGCTTAACCGTGTGAGAAGCGACTGGGATCAATCCTAAACCATTAATCGCCATGAGTTTCTTGACGGCGATGTCCTGACTCTCGGCCACAACGTCAAAGGAGATTCGATTTAATCTGCACCAGTGATCCAAATCGTAACGTAAACGACTGTCAAAGGTAGGAAAAATAAAAGGCTGCCCCGACGTACTTTGTGGAAATTTATAACGCAAAGATTTAAATTTCGGAGCTGCGTAAACGGAAACAGAATTTTTCGTAATCACACGGTGAGAAAGACCCTTAGCATCCCCTGCGGCTGGCAAGAAATTCGTGATCAGAAGGTCGATTTTATGACTGTGAAGTTCGCGAAGCAATTCGTCGGACTTTCCTTCCGAAAGGGTGACCTGACAGTGACGCAATTTGAGGGCCATTTGGACCATTTGCAGAATCACTTGTTTTGCAACGCTGTCGATAGCACCGATATGCAGAGAAATTTTCTGTGGAAGAAATCTGTCGTGCAGTACTTCATACATTTCAGAACCCATTTTGAAAATACTGCGGGCGTAATCAAGGGCTATTTTACCTTGTTCCGTCAACACGAGTCTCTTATGTTTGCGTTCAAATAAAGTAACGCCGAGCGCTTCCTCAAATTGCTTCAGTTGGGCGCTCAAGGTGGGCTGTCCTAAACGCAGTTTTTTTGCGGCTTTAGAAACGCTGTCTTCTTCCGCAATGACTTTAAAGTAATACAAATGGTGATAATTTATCCAAGGATTCATCTCTTCCTAACTGCATCGTGATTACAGATACAAATGAAAATCTTTATCGATTGGAGGAATACTGTCAATGAGCGGATATTCAGGACTTCGCGTACCTCGATAGATGGCCTTATCGAATTTTAGTGAAATATTTTGCGTAAATCGCATCACCCATTGATTTGTTCTCGAAGACTTCGTGATCGTCCTCAGAAGCGAAGACGAGGAAATCGACTTTCGGACTCAGTGAGTTTTTCGAAAGTAAGAGCGCGCGAAACTCCTGCCCACTTTTTTGGTAGCCCACAGCGTAGGACAGGTAGCTTTTATCGGCCGGCAATTGTGTTAAAAAGGGTTTGCCGCCAATCGCTTTTTCGTCAAGTAACGTACTGATAAAAAGCCCCAACGAAAGCTTCTGCGCGGCAACCATAACCGTCGAATCTGCCAAGGACATCTGGGACACGTCGCCAATCGGAATTTCTTTCACTTGCCCGTCGCTAGCTGTCACTTTCAGAATTTTCACGCGGGCGGTTGTGGTCAAAGGAACCATTTGTGTGGAAGGCAAGCTCTGATTCACTATTTGCCCCCCAATTAAAGCCGGAACCGTTGTGATGACAGTCACTGCGGTATTCGTAGTCGTTTTTGCTTCAAACTCTGCAAATTCTACGGTGCCTTGGAAGGTTTCGGTTCCGGCACCCAGGTCATAGGTCACTAACACGGGAAGCCCCGTATGACTAAACCAGTTTGCCCAATTTTTTAATTCATAAGGAAGAGTGGTTTTGCCGAACCTCACGGGACGACCGGCAAGCCCGATGAGGTTGGGAGCGCAAGTCATGGCTTGAACAGAATTGAAAAGCATTGTGAATAGGAAAACAAGTTTTAACATATCGTTGAGTACCTTTTAAATGCTAGGTCACAGGCGCCCGCATCTAGCGTTTCCAGATTTCGCAAATCATCGGGCCGCTAGGTTTCCCCTCTTTGTAACTTTGACAAACGGAGATCGCGTTTTCTCTTGCGGAAGCATCGGTTAAGCTTTTCTCCGGAGAGTGCCCATACACAGTTCCTTTGATCCGCAAACCATCGAGCACGACGGAGGGTCGGGGATCATATTCTAAGCGAGTGTATGTGTACTCGCAGGGAAGCTCACATACGTAAAATTTAAATCTATCGTCATCTTTCTTCTTTACCAAATCGTTCTTAAAGATATTCGATATCAGGGTAAATGTTTCTTTTCCCTGAAAAACAGGCCCGCTCGTTTCCGTTGCCTCAATTTGACTTTGAATGCTCAATATTACTTCAAGATTCCTTTTCCATCGAGAAAGTTCATCGACGTTAGGACAATCAGGATTTGCTAGACTGCCTTCGATGTCCTTGAGAGAGGCTTTAGTTTTGGGATATTTGCCGGTATCGAGCGTCTCGAAACTTTCGTAAAAACGCTTCTCATCCATACTTGCAATTTGGGTTCTGCATGCCGAATTAGATTTTTCGCAATTCACCTTTTCTCGTGGTGTTCCTAAATCACAAGATACCAAAACGATTTTTGTTCCGACTTTGCAAATCACAGACTCCGTAGCCTCGTGGGTATCTTTCAATAAAATATTGCTGTAGGTTTTACCGTCGCTCGAACGTTGCGTATCGTTCGGCGCGATTTTTTGGCAAGAGATTATGAATGCAGAGAGAAAAAACGATAAAACTATAAAATGGTTTCCATTCATGGGCGAACTCCTCAAATTACCAGTGAATCGACGTTACTGGGTCGAATAACAATATTGGAGTACGAATTCAAATCAAAACAGCGAACGAGCGCCAAAGGAAAAACAAACTGCGGAAAAAATCACCTTTTAGCTCGCGACACTTGAGCACTTGACGGGGTGGAAAGGATGAAGCGAAATAATCGAAGAGAGTCTAATCAAGGAGCAAAAATGATTCGCTTAACCTTTCTTTCAATTGCAATTTTTGGCGTCTGTATAACGAGCTGGGCAAGCACTGTCGCCTGCTCAAATGCTGAAGCCACTCTCACCTATCGTTCCAAGAACTACGAAGGTGGCGCTCCTCCTCCCGTTGGAATGGAAGTCGGAAGAGAGACTTGGAGACTTAACGGTACAATCATCACAGAAAACGTGATCCTCAATGGTCTTGGAGTCGAACCGCCCCCAATCGCGCCTCATTGGGATCCAGCGTCTTATCAGGTCGTAAGCAAAGTGGAAAAGAATAACCGAATCCTGACAACTTATACTCAAAAAGTATCGCTGCTGAAAAAAGGCAAGGAGATCGTGGTTCCCGAGACTCAAGTTCTTTGCGAACTGAATACCTTCAAGATTCCGCCTCCGTAAACACGAACTAACGATAAAAAAATTGAGCGAATTCCTACACAAAGCATCTTTTTCTTTGTGAAGATTTCTACATTTTTCTTGGGAAATTGATTCAATTTTCATCTCTCTTGCACCGCTCCTTTTGCACCGAAACAGAGAGTGGATGGGTGTTTTCAAATACATCGCTGTTTTCTTGAGTTTGGTTGCAGTCACCGCTTTTATACTTACGGCAGTTGGACTGCGACCAAGAGTCTAGGCGCGCCCAGCCCTCGATACGGTCAAACTGCCGTTTGGACAGGCTCAAAAATGATTGTCTTTGGAGGATACGACTCGACGGCTGCGTTAAACACCGGACGCATTTACGACGTTCGCAACGATTCATGGAGCTCGATTGCAACTCTCAACGCTCCCCTCGCTCGCGGTTATCCCACTTCCGTTTGGACCGGGTCCGAGAATGATTACATTTGGAGGGACTAAAGGTGGGGCATTTTTTATAACGATGGATTTATTTACGATCCTGTTTTAGACAGCTGGCGAGCGACCGACTTGACCACGGCTCCGGAGCCGAGGGCTAACCATACCAGTATTTGGACAAGTTCTAAAATGATTGTGTACGGCGGGACGGGGAGCGTCCCTGCCCTAGGATCGGGAGCAAGTTATGACATAGATGACGATAGATGGAACCCTATCGATGTGACAAGCATTCCAGAACTAACTTCCCACACCGCGATTTGGACCGGAACGACCAAGGTCATTTATGGCGGCTACGATGGAAGTAACCAACTCGACGATGTGAATGTGTACGACGCCTCTGCCAATAATTGGAAAACTTATCCCGGCTTGGGTGCTGTCGGCCTGTTACTCTGCGGTGGTTACGATGGCGCCTTAGCGTATAAGGATTGCAGTAGCTACACTCCCACGACGAACTCTTGGAACGACCTGAATTCTCCCCTTCAGAGCGGACTGCACTCGATTTCTGCCGTATTAACAATGCTTCCCCCGGAAAAATGAAATTTTCTTAAAAATGTGGAATAAGGGCGTAATGAAACGAGCAAGAACATGAAACGAGTCCTTTTACCGTTGATTGCAATTTGGTCCTTCACTGGGAGCCCTTGTCTTGCCTACTTTCCATGCGTTAACTTTTTGAAAACCATGTCTTATCATTCTCGCGATGATTCGATATTGCAGGCCTTTGCGGACTACGTTCAATTAGGGCACTTCGATGGCAATAACCGGTATCCGAGCGAGACGGGTGACCTTATTCCAGTCCTGATAAAGTTAGACGAGTTAGAAAGAAACTCGCAAGCTAACGCTCAAGAAATACAACGTTTGCGAGAATTCCTAGCGGACCGCGAAGACCCTTCCATCGAAGCGGCTATTCCTAGAGGCGGAGTCAGTCCTTTTCCCCCCTGGAATCCTGAAATTCGAACTTCGCGTATGATTTCCCCTCTCCCCCTCACCGAAACTTCCGATGGGATCGGTTCGCTTGAAGTTGGGGGAAATCAGCTGGTAGCAGAAGGGCATTTTATAAAATTACCCCCCGGAGAAATTAATCTCCGACGTGGCGGGGGCGGCACGATCGGGGATGGCGTCTGGATGGGAGAGATTCCAGTCACTCAGTTGCAGTATACGCTGAGGATGGAAACAAATCCGTCTCGTTTTACGCAAAATGGATTTATCAGTATCAACGGAAAATTGGTCGCTCTGCATAGGCCGGTCGATTCAATCGTTATCCAAGAGGCAGAGAAATTTATCGCCAGGGAGAATGCCGAACAAAAGAAAGATTGGGAAGCGAGACTGAAGACTTGGCTAGAAAGCGATCCTGAAAATACAAAATCGAACTTTTCTGAAAAGTATTGGGAATATCGTTTGCCGACGGAGTTTGAATGGGAATACGCGGCCCGTGCCGGCATGACGACTGCGTCGTCTCCCGCAAGAACTCCAGAGGAATTGGCGGATTATGCTTGGTTTGGAGGTCGTTATAAGCCAGAAATGGAGAGAAGAACTCAAAGGGTGGCAACGAAAAAGCCAAACTCCTGGGGATTTTTCGATATGCAGGGTCAGGTGCTAGAGGCGACAAGCGATTTCAGTCAGCCGGGAAATCCCCACGCCGCCCGTGTCCTGCGAGGAGGCTCTTGGTTCGAAAGAGATGTGACGATGGGTCGGGAACGGCAGGTCGCCTCATGGTCCGATAGTCTACGAGAAGCCGGATTTCGTTTAGTCAGAGAGGAAAGACCGTAACCTTTGCGATTGCTGAAAATCCCACTGAATGATCACTCTATTCATTAACAATGAGATGTTCCTGTAAATCATCCCCATCGGTTGTTGCCGAACACAGGTGTCAGTTCACGTTTTCGGTTAATGTGCAATGATTCGGTCGAAATTGTACTAAAAAATAATAGTCACACTAAAACTCTCCGTTACATTACTTTCTCTACAAGGAGTAAAAATGAAATTGTTGATTTCTGTTTTAATGGGAATATCGGCAAACGCTTTTGCGGACGTGCCAAATTGCTGGAGTTTTCCGGGCGTTTTCGCTGTAGGGAAATATCAAATTAGAGTCGAAAAAGAGCAAGGGAAGAAAACATATGATGAAGTTTATAAGGCTGTCACTCAAGGCGTACTAACGCTTCGGTCTGAACCCAGTGAAGTCGAAAGAGAATGGTTTTTTTCCATTGCAACGCAAAATCCTTCGCAAGCTGCAATGAGAGAAGCCGCCGAAAAGCAATTATTTCCTCTGAGTAAACTCAAAGGGGTCTCTATCTCCTGCAGCCCGATTTTCAAAACAAACAATTAAACCATGGGAAGTAAACGGACGATTTCCGTTTTTGTCTACAAAGAAGATCTCAACACTCTTAGACTTTCTTGACGAATTCGGATTTCAAATTGATTGCACCGACGCCGTCGATCTTACAGGCGATATTGTGACCGTCTTCACTTTCAATAACACGAATGTTTTTGATTTTCATCCCGACCTTTACAACGGAACTAGAACCTTTCACTTTGAGGTCTTTGATTACGGTGATGGAGTCTCCCGTTACAAGCAAATTTCCATTCGCGTCCCTGACGCCTGCCTCTTTGAGCGCACTCTCCTCGGTGTTTTTTGACTCATATCCACTCCATTCATAGGAACATTCAGGGCAGTTCCAAAGAGTTCCATCGGAGTAAATATGTTCAGAGTTGCATTTGGGGCAGTGAGCAGGTTTTGTCATCGTTTCCTAACCTAACAATAAGTCGCGCTGTCGTCCAATCGTAGACACTCCTGCTAATTAATAACGTCAACGCTCGAACTGCTGCCTGAGCCGGCGTTTAAATTCCCCCAAGAGTCAACAAAGGAAGCGGCATTCACAGAGATACTCACCGTGCCGTTCCCCGAACAACCCGAGAGAGTGACCTCAGCCCCGCTTGACGTCGAGTTTGAGACAGCCACACTCGAACAAGCAGCGCTTCCCGTGTATTGGGTAGAAACCTCGCCGTTATCTAGAGAGGTTCCTCCTCCCAACGATTCGGAATAGGTGAGACTAATAGTCGTGCTTCCATTCACATCGATTGAACCCGCTGTAGGAGAACCGAAGTTAACGACAGGTCCGGTGTTGTCGATTGTGATAGGGCTACTTTCTGCGGACTGAGACCCTGTGTTTCCGAGAGCGTCGTTGATCGTCCCAGAATTAATATGCAGAGTGATGGTTCCATCCCCTGTGCAGCTCGACAAATTGATAGCGGCTCCCGAGGTATTGCTCGAATCGACCGTGACGGCGCTACAAGAGGCCGTTCCCGTTAGCGAAGTCGTGATATCGGAATCAGTTAAGACGTGTGTTCCCAGAGTCTCTGAGTAATTCACTGCAATCGTTCCCGTACCAGCGCTTGTCATCGTCGCTTGCGGGAGTGGTGTTGGACCCACGACCACTAGCGATGCCGTAGGACCTGCATTATCAATTGTAATGGAAGCACTCTCGGCGGACGGGTCATTGTAAACACCGGCAATGTTAGCGACTGAAGATCCGTTTACATGCGCAGAAACGGTTCCATCTCCCGTACAACTTGTTATCGATATCGTGGCACCCGACGAGCTCGTGGAGGTGACCGCGACGCTACAGCTGACTGTCCCGGTTTGAGTCAGCGTCACGTCGCTGGATTGTAATATATCACCTCCGAGCGTCTCAGAGTAGGTGACCGCAATATCGGAAGTTCCCACCGAATTCATGGGGCTGGTTGACGGAGATCCGAGAGACACGACCGGAGTCGGACTAGGGTTTACGTTTGTGACCGCAAAGGAACTGCTCTCACTGCTATCCCCGCTGACATTTCCTGCAATATCAGAAATGGCTCCCGAGCTGACGTGGAAACTAACGGTCCCATTGCCAGTACAACTGGAAAAGGTGACCGTGGAATCCGTCGAGGAGTTGTGAGTGACACCCGCCGAGCAACTTGCGTCTCCCGTCACACTCGTCGCAATACGGCTGTTATCAAAAGAACCCGTACTGGCGCTTTCAGAAAATGTCAGCGCAAAAAAGGCAGATTGGGTGGAGTCTACGGTGTTCGGTGTGGGAGTACCGATGACGAATGAGGGTGCAGTGTTGTCGACGGTAATGAGAATGCTTTCAGATGATTGGGCGTTGGGATTTCCATCCAAAGCGACAACGGCCCCTGCGTTCACATGGATAGTAAAGGTTCCGTCACCCGTACACATACTGGCAGAGACTTCCGCACCTGAGTCGTCGGAATAGTTCAGTGCAAGGCTACAGGAAACCGTCCCGGAAACGGTCGTCAATGTAACCTCCATGGCAGTTAAGGTATCCACGCCTAAGCCCTTGGAATAGGTAATGGGAATATTGGAAGTCCCTGACGAATTGATATGATTATTGGAAACACTTCCGAAATTGATGAGAGGCGGCGTAGCGCTAATCAGAATCGGGTCGGGATTTTCAGACGTTTGATCATTCGTGTTACCTGACGGATCCGCTATGGCACCCGCATTCACATGCACGGTCACACTGCCATCGCCTGAACAACCGCTAAGAGTAATCGTCGCATTCGAAGCATCAGACGTCACAGATACTAAGCATGTTGCATTGCCTGAGGCAGTCGTGACGGTCACTCCTGAACTTTGCAAATAATGCAGAACATCTAAAGACTCCGAAAATGTGACGTCGATTGCAGTCGTTGAAACGCTGTTAATCGGGCCGGTGCTAGAAGGGGTGGCAAAAGCAATCGTCGGTTTGGTATTTTCCAGAGTAAACGTAGCAGAATCGTCCGATAGGGCTGAAGTGTTTGCAAAAAGATCTTGTGCCACTCCAGCCGCGATACTCGTTGTAAAAGCGCCGGCACCGGTACAACTTGAGAGCGTAAAGACAATGCGACTCGGCGAACTACTAGTCAGCGTTTTCGTGCACGAGGGATTTCCGCTCACGGTATTAAAATTGATATCGCCCGCCGTAAGAGAAACAAAGTTGGCCTCTGTCACACTAAAGCTCACGGTCAGCGTCCCTGAAGAATTTATTCCAGCTGCAGAACTGGATTCAAAGCTCACGACTGGAGCAGGATTTGCCGTGGCGTTTAAGGTCCCGGGGTAATAAAGCCCTCCGGTATTGCTGTTACTCCCACCCCAGACAATGACTTTAGAACCCGTCCATAACAGATGAGGTGTAATCTTGCTGCTGGGTGCCCCGAGCGTTGTGATTGCGGTCCAACTATCCGTATTACTGTCGTATTGGCCCCCGAAATTCGAAACACCTCCCTCGGAATTTACGCCCCCCCAAACGATTAGCTTTGAGCCAGTCCACACACTAGCGTGAGAATAGCGTGCACTTGGCGCTCCGTTTGTCGATATTGTGTACCAGGCATTCGCAGTCAGATCATATTGCGCACCCGTATTGAAAGAGGTGGCTGAAACGCCTCCCCAAACGAGCATTCTTTTGCCGGTCCCCACCGCTATATGCTGGTAACGAGGTGAGGGGGCGTTGAGCGTGGGAGTCGAGGTCCACGTGTTTGCAGTTGGATCATAAACTCCCCCCGTATTGGTGACGCCGATCCCTCCCCAAACGATCATTTTTGAAGCTGTCCAAACAGCACTGTGATGGGTACGCCCAATGGGTGCTCCCGCGGTTGTCGTCGCAGACCAACTATTTCCAGACGGGTCGTATTGACCTCCTGAGTTTCCCGCGCTTCCTCCCCAAACAATCATTTTGGTACCCGTCCAAATCGCTGAATGATTGAGGCGCCCGGCCGGCGCTCCTGAAGTGTTGGTGGCAGTCCAACTATTTCCCGAAGGATCATACTGGCCGCCCGTTGCGAAACCCGAACCGCCGTTATAGCCTCCCCAAATCACCATCTTACTCCCGGTCCAAATCGCCGTATGACCGGAGCGAATTGATGGTGCTCCGTTCGTAGAGGTGCTCGACCAACTATTTGCAATCGGATCGTATTTTCCTCCGCTGTTTAAATTCGTACCCGAGGCTCCCCCCCACACAATCATATGAGTGCCCGTCCAAACGGCTTTAGTGTAATAGCGAGGGGAAGGAGCTCCGGTCGTTGTGGTTGCAGTCCACCGGTTCGTTTCTAAAGTAAACGTTCCACTCGTCGTGCTCGTTTTATTGACGGTAATGCCGTTGAACAAACGTTGATCTTGAGCTCTTCCACCGGAATAAAGATTTGAAGTGCTCCCTTCCAAATAGAGCGCGAAATTTAAAACATCGTCGGCAGGCCCCCCCGACAACATGTGATATCCAGTGGAATTAAAGCCAGGGTCGAGTGCTCCCGTATTATCCATTTTTCCAACCATATAATCGTAGTTGGATCCATTATAGGCTGTCCCTACGACGAGAATATCGCTGCCGGAGGGCGGAGATGCGACAGCGTTTAAAATACAGTCACGCGTGGCGTTCTCTCTGAAAAGAGTGACCCCTTGATTATTGGAACCTCCCGAAACAACTCCGAACGAAGTGTTCAATGCTCGCGTTGCTTTAACGACGGAGACGACCATGCAACGCCAAGGAGGAGTATTCGACGCGACCTTATTCGATCCGGCGATAATAATATTTGAACCGATTACGGTCAGCGAAGACGGCACGGATTCTGTGCCAGCTCCCGAGAGAGACAAATCTAAAGCCGTTCCCCATGGAGAACTCGAAGCCGTGAGATCGTCATTGTATCGATGTAAATAGATATGGCGGGTGGCGCTGGTATCCGTACTTGCCATGTAATAGTAGCCAGCACTTGAATTATATTCGACGGAAACGGCTGTACCCGTGATTCCGGTTTCTTTGACAGTCGATCCGTATTGAGATCCGGTTTGCTGATCAAAGCTTGCGATGTAGGGGTGAAGAGCTCCGATAGCGCCGACAGCACCGGCGATGGTTACGACTCCATTATGACTAGCGCCGCTATTGGCATTCGCATTGTAAGTGATCGATCGAATAAAAGCCTGGCCATTCGCCGACGAGCCCCCGATTCCCGTCGTAACAATGCCGTTTGTTCCGAAACTGGAATCCAAATTTCCATTCGAGTCAAATTTGATCAAATAAATATCGTAGTAGCCATTGGATTTTAGCGAGCGGCAGGCAGCAACGTAACCGTCGTAGGCATAAGTCACAGCATTGCAAAGATTATCCGCAGTGGCCCCCGCGAAGTCGATGAGCTTACGACCGGGAGAGGAATTGGAGGTTCCTAAAAAATTTTGATTGACCGCTCCCGTCGCATTGTCGAGAGAGGCAATATAGGCCATGTAATTTACACCGGTCCACATTCGGCCGACGACAATAAAATTGGTCTCAGAAGAGTCTTTTACCGCGGCGGCCCTGACAACAAGATGGGAGTCGTTTTGAAATTCATAGTTTCCATAACCTTCGGCGAACAGAACGCTCGAATTAAAAAGGAAAACAAAAATGTAAAAAAAGTACAGCATGGGACAAATCTGACAAAACGATTCAATTAACTTATCGGATTTTCCAGCGAAAACATGTGTGATGCGAGAAGGTATCTCATCCGCACACGAACCACTTTCAACTCCTTGAGACCTTTTCATTAGTTTAACAAAGATCAATTTTTCTGAGGATCAATCAATTGTGCTTTTTTTTTCATAATTGAGATCCGCTACAGAAAGAGGGGGTGCTAACACCGGTATAGATTTTGCTTAGGTAAAAATCCAAAAGGAGCAAGTCATGACGCAAAAAAGGAAAATATTTTGGGCCTGTTTTTTTATCATTCTAGTTGGCCTCCCTCGCCTCCGGGCCGGCGAGAACTCTCCGATCTCTGCAGCAATTGACCAAATTTTTGTTCCAACGGGGTACGATAGCAATGACCAAATTGAAATCGTTGTCGATGGGCACTTACCCGACACCTGCTATCGCCTCGATAAGGAAGAAGTTGTTTGGGACCCCTTCAACCACAAGGTAAAGATTAACGTCAGCGCACAAAAAGTAGGGCCGTGTTTGGGCGTGTCAGTCCCTTTTAATATTACCGTGAAATTAGGAACTGTTCTTTCAGGAAAATACACTATCCTTTCCGAAAACGTTCAAGCGATTCTTCTAGTGAATCCCGCAAAAGTGGTTGGGCAGGATGACTTTCCCTACGCTCCTGTGGATGACGCCTACATCGAATATATCCCTGGGATTGGGCATCGAGTTTGGATTGAAGGACGCTTCACAAATACGTGTCTAAAAATTTACGAAATCAAAGTCGTAGATAGCGGAAGGACAATACAGGTTTTGCCCTTCATGAAAATGACTAAAGAAGATGATTTCGGGCAACCGTGTCAGACCACCAACCGGGCCTTCGGAATGGTCACTGCACTTCCTAAACGCGCTGAAGCAGGGCGTTTCCTAGTCCATATTCGCAGTCTTAACGGACGATCGATTAATCGGGTATACTCATCACCTCGGTGAGTAATTATGTCCCATGCACAGCAATTATGTCTCGACAATTTTGACAACCAAACGCGCTAGCCACTCCCGACGAAAGCTGTTAGCCTTAACGGCAAATGAATGGCAAGATTCTAATTTTTCTTTGTTTAGCGATAGGACTTGCGGGCTGCACGGTACCCGTTCGAATCCGGCCGTTAGATAGACCGATGCCTTCGTCTGAAACTTCAGGGCGCCCCTTCAAACCGAGTTTGGGTGGACGCATTGGGGCTCGTCCGACGATCGAACTCACTTCTGATTTGCGAAATTCTGCCCCCACTCCTTCCTCGCCTTCTCTCTCGCAGAGTGAAGACGTTTCATTGTTTGCGGACATTGCTTTAGCGCCCCGTCTCGACGTGGGGTTGGATCTCAGCTTGTACCAACTCATTTTACGAGGAAAGTTTCAGATTTTTGGGAATCCTGTGCAAACCACTCGCGCAGGAAATTTGAGTCTAGCCGTCACTACGGGACTCGGAGTGGGCACGACCGGCAACGACGATAAAAATACCGCGACGACTTACAGTAGCACTCATCAATCACAACATTCCTACTCGGTGGACGCGGCTTTGGTCGCGGGAGTTCGACCGGCAGAATGGCTACTGACTTATCTTGGAGTGAGTGCAAAATATCTTGATTACAACGGAAGCTTCACTTCCAGCAACGCCTCGGTGGGGACGGGAGATTTTAAAGGACAAACGGTTTGGTGGGGGCCTTATACCGGGCTTGAACTGAGCAGCCGACGTTTTCGCTATCGAATGTCTTTCGGTTGGTCGCCGTTGAAAAGCGGCGAGGTCCAAGAAAACTTATTTTCTTCGCAGGGCGAGTTGAGCGTAGCACTCGGGTCAATTGAGGATTGAGAATGAAAAATTTAAGTAAACTCATTGTGGTCACCGGGCTCTTCACTGCAAGTCTGTTCGCCGCGGTCGAACAAAAACTGGAAAATGCGAAATCTGAAAGTATTTTTGAACTCAGCCAACCCGCAATTGAACTCGGAGGAAGTCTCGGAACGCCGGCTCTTGCAAATCTTTTGCTAGGATTTCATTTTCCGATGGGGAAAATATCGGGCTTTGTTAGACTCTCCGGCATGTATCACGGTAGGGATCGCACCAATGGTTTGGAAACCGAACTGGGAATTTACTTCGATACGGTACAGCCTTTCATTCAGTCCGTCGCTCTGAACCTCTCGGCAAATGATTTGTTTTTCCAAACTTCTACCACGCCCGAGAAAGACTATTTTTTTTCGATTGGCCCAGCGTACGAATTTAATATCAAAGGATTTTTTCTGAAAGCGGGCGTCGCCAGTACGTTTCATACCAACGCCAAACAGAACACAAATGATTTTCTAGTGCCCATCCTTCAAGCCGGATACAGCGTCTTTTTGAATTATTAATCAGCAAAAGTCTCAGCCACTTTTTCCAATTGTGAAGAAAAAAACATAAGGTTTCCCGAGCGAGACTGATGGGGGTTCAAGTATACTAAACCTACGCATTATGAATGGCGCGAGAAACAATCCAGTTTTTTTCCCTTTGATATTTGTTGCACTTCTTGCGATGAGCGCGGCCTGCAACATGAAAACATCTCGCCGTGCGACGCCGACCCCTTTACCTCCTTTTACAGACGCAAAAGAAAGCGCCCCTTCGTATTGCGCCGAGCAGTCGCAGGCCGACGCAGCAGCATGCTTCGCATCTCATCCCGCATTTTGCGCATCCACAGAATATGCGAGCACAGGTGCATGCGCTCTGGCGTCTCCTTCTTATTGCGAGGAAATCACGTTTCATGATCTGCCGGCTTGTTTTGCGAGCGCGCCGAAGTATTGCTCCGAAAGTTCGACCAAAGATTATCCTTCTTGCTTTGCGAGCCAACCCGCTTATTGCGAAAACGCTGTCTTCAGCGAAGCGAAGAGTTGTTTCTTGTATCATCCGTCGTACTGCGAAAACACAGCCTACGCAGATGCCGTAAGCTGTCCCGGAAAAAAACCGAACTACTGCACGCAAGTCACCTATGCCAATTCAAGAGCATGCTCAAGCGTCATCCTCAATCGCGGGCATTATTTCTGCGAAATCTTTTATCCTAATGGTAATTGTCCGCTTTCCTCGTTTTAATTCATTCCATTCTTCTCACAGAACCGGATTGGCAAAGTTTTTGTTTGTAGCGTAAAATAATAGGCAACTTTCGCCATGCTTAATCATTTATTCATCTTTATCTTACTGTTTTCCCAATTCGCATTTCCCATTCGCCGCTGCCGCGATCAAGTTCTCGTCTTGGTTCAAAAAGCTGGACTCAATTTCCTCGAACGAGAGGATTTAGAAAAAACGGGAATCACTCGAAAGAAATTTGTCGTGGGCGGTAAAAAAGGCAACCCCGAATATGAGTTCAAATACTATTACTCAAATGGCAAAGAGGTAAAGGACGCGAAAGTTCTCGAGCGTCTCAAAAAATTGGGAATCGCGCCCGCTTATGAAGATGTTTACTACTCTATCGACCCGAGTAGTCATTTGCAGGCTGTTGCCTCTGATTCGGAAGGACGTCGTCAATACCGTCATCACGATGAGTGGACCAAGGTAGCTGGAGAGAACAAGTTTTCTCATTTACTGGATTTTGGCGAGAGTCTCGGCGGCATTCGTTTGCAGGCGTCCAAAGATCTTTCTAAACCAGGCATTTCCAAAGACCGCGTTTTAGCGGGCATCGTGACGTTACTCGACAAATCTCTGATCCGGGTCGGCGGCCAAGACTCTGATAATTTTGGACTGACTACAATGAGAATGAAGTTTGTTAGGTACGGTTTAAACGGAATGACCTTTAAATTTGTGGGAAAGAGCAACAAGGAACACGAAATCACCGTCGACAATGAACCCGTAAGAAAATTACTAAAGTCACTGGAATCTTTTGACTCGGACAAATCGGTACCTCCAGGTCTCAAAGGGCAACTCTTCAAATATAAAGATAACGATGGAAACGTTCGAGGGATCACCGATAAAGACGTAAACGACTACCTAAAAAAAATAGGCGGCGACGATGTTTCGGCAAAAGATTTTAGAACCTGGCATGCCACTCGAATCGCTGCGGAATATCTTCAGGACAAGTGGATAAATCGCGGCGATTTTACACCTAAACAGTGGGAAGCTCAGAAGAAAAAATACGTCAAAGAGGCCTACGAATTGGCGGCCGATGCTTTAGGAAATGAGCCGAGCATCGCCAAAAAAAGCTACGTTCATCCTGGTGTCATTGATTCTTACCTCAAACCTGGGCTTGACCTGACGCACGCATTTATTCACCCGGGAGCGAGTCCTAAAGAATCGACGTCCGGTTATTCCTTTGCAGACAAAAGTCTGATTCGCTTTCTAACCAAGTACTACAAAAATGGCTGGAGGGATGAAGAAGACGATACCTCCGATGCGGACTAAGCCCTATCCAATCTGATTGCTTTGAGAAACGATCGACGTTTATTGATAGTGACTTCCTCCGAAGGAAGTCCACATCTGATCGAGCGTTAACTTGGGCTTCACAAATCTCGTGCAAAAGGGAAACTCGTTCGATTTCACAAGGCGCTTAAAAGCGGAGACCCTCTCGACCGGCGTTCCCTTCCACTCTCCAATGGCTTTCGGTTTTCCTTTGGGAAATGATTTTGGATCAAAATAAGTTAGATCCAAAATGTCATTGAGCACAAGGGCCTGCCCCGAGGTTCCGCCTCCACTGTAAACTCCCACTGTAGGCACATTTAGTTTTTGAGTAAGATAGCCTGCGGCCTCGCTGTGCACTAACTCGAGCACAAGTGCTTTTGCCCCTGCTTCAACAAGCGCCTTTGCATCTTTGTAGAGAGACTCAAAGTCTTCTTTCGTTGTCCCTCGAAGCCGCATCGGCATGTCGGTTTTTGGCATGTAACCAATGTGTCCGACGACCGGAATGTCTAAAAGTGTCAGCTCTTCCACAAGTGCACTCACCTCACATCCGCCTTCCACTTTTACGGCATTGGCGCCTGCACTCATCAAAAGCTTTGAGACTTTCACCAAATCCTCCTCTCTTTTGTAAGAAACGTAAGGAATATCGCCGATAAGGAATGAAAAATTGTTAGCGCTCCTCACCGCATCGACGGCATCGACAGCATCGGTTAAGCTTGCGCTTTTTTCATTGGGAATTCCCTCAGGAACGCCATCACTGAAACCGACGACCACGATTTCAATGCCTGCCTTCATGGCGACGCGGGCTCCGCTTCCATCGCAAAGCACGATTGCAGAGAGAGGTTCTTTTCTCTCATACAGTTTTTGTAGATAGTTAAAATCGCATTTGGGTTCTAACTGCTTTTTGAGATATTGAACGCCAAACTCAATCGTTTCGAAAGACGTGTCTATTTCCCGCAATTGCGGTAATCCTTGATCATCCATTTTTTTCTCCTCGTTTTTTAGTTTTTGCTTTTCATTCGCCGCGAAGAATCACATCGCTCGCTTTTTCAGCGATCATGTAAGTCGGTACGACGATAAAGAGACCTGGAATTTTCGGAAACACCGAAGCGTCCACGACCCTTAGATTTTTCACGCCATGCACACGAAATTTACTGTCGACGACGGCCATCGGATCCGACGCGGTTCCCATTTTATTGGAACAAGAAGCATGGTGACCGAAGGCATCGCGCTGGATAAATTCCCTAACGTCTTGCTCGGTTTTTACCTTATTTCCTGGGAAGGCCTCTTCCACGGTGTGGCTTCTAAAATTCATTCGCCGATTGATCCGACGGACATGTCGGACTCCTTCGACGACTGCATCCAAATCATCTCCCGTTTTGTCATTTCCATCTTTAAAATAACGGAAATTAATATCGGGAGTCGCCGTCGGATCCGCTGAATTCAATGTCACCGAACCCGCCGTGTTTGCGGTATGTCCTTTGAGCACGACCCAGCTGATGTGATCTGCTTTGAGAGCGGCAGCAGCCCAACCGGGATGGTAACCTTTGAAGTATCCGGGCAACGCGAAGAGATAAAGATCGGCATCACGTCCGTCTTCTTTCGAGCGTTTTTTTACACCCATGACGAGGCCATTGGTGCCGTAGAAACTTTTCTCCGCGTTGTTTGAGTATTCTTCCAAACACGCGTCGCCTTTCTGACCAAAGGTGCAGCCTTTCAGAAGTTCGAGTGGCTTTTTCAATCGCGTAATGACCCCCACTTCGTATCTGTCTTGCAAGTTTTGTCCAACACCGTCCAGCTCCACACGCACCGGAATATGATGCCGTTCGAGTTCACGAGCGGGTCCAATCCCCGAGAGCATCAAAAGTTGTGGGGTATTAAATGCGCCACCACAGAGAATCACTTCGCCCCCTTTAGCGAGCTTTGCGATTTTTCGGACTTGGTAGTTCAACGCTTTTTTGCGATTTCCTTCAGAGGAGCGAGGATCAGCTTCGTAGAGACTTTTTCCTTCGAGGTATTCGACGCCAATGACTTTCGTATTGCTGCCCTCTTGGAAAAGAACTTTCGTAACAAGCGAGTTGGTTTGAATTTTAAAATTTCTAGGGTAGCGCGCCTTCGCCTCGAGGATCGCTTCTCTCGTACCTGATCGCCTGCCTCTGAGCGTCGCTTTAGGGGTCGTCACTAAACCGGTTTGCCCTCGAGTTACAAAATCCCAATCATTGGGATCGCTTTTCATGAGTTCGAGTAAGCTTTCGTCATCCATTTTTGCAATCCGCTCAAGGATCGTGCGATCCGTACCGGCCTCCAGTCCGCACGCGATGACAAAATCTCTTAGGACCGGATCTTTTCCGGCAAGGCGGGGATCGGTACGTTCGACTTTGAGCCATCCTTTTTTTCCACGCCGCTTTGAAACCGCTTCACTGGAATCGAGGTATCTCGCTTCTTCCAATCGTTGATAGTAGCCCCGCATATTTTCGGCGCTCCAAGATCGATCCCCTGTGACATCAACCAAATTTTCCCAATCCCTCTGATCGGGGTACATTGTGATCATCGCATTGTGGGCAGTGCAGCCGCCCAGTGTGCTCGCGCGTGGATAAAGCACTCCTTTGCCTGGCGTAAAATTGGAATTGAATTTGTCGTAACGAGAATTCTGTTTCCCGTAAAAAGACCACGCAAAATTTGGATCCTCGGTAGATGCCCCCCAAAATGCGGGCACTTTATAATTATTATTTTCTGTCGCATCGCCCGCTTCCAAGAGCAGAACTTTTTTCCCTGCTTTCGCTAGGTTTGCGCACAGAGGACCGCCCCCTGCCCCCGAACCCACGACGATGTATTGAAAAGTTTCTTCTTCTGCAAAAGCTCTACTGAAAGAACCTAGTACACCCACGCTTAAAATCGTAGCGCCCGACTGCATCAAAAAATCCCGACGTGAAACGGCGCTGTTATCTTCTCTATCCGACATAGTTCGACCCCTTTATCAACTTTAAACTTCTGCGCGGGCTTACCCATTAAGCCAACACGGAAGAGTGATCTGTATTTTTTTAAGGAAAAATAAGAGGGATAGTTCTAGACGATGAAAAAGAAACCTAAACCAGTGCGTGAAGAATTGAGACGAGTAATCGAATAACACACTTGCTCATGAAAATAGTTTTGAGAACGAAAAACTTTATTTTTGGTACGCAGGACTTTAGACGTGGACCTTACAACGCTAGGAGCGTTGAACTGTTGAATGAACTTAAGCTCAAGCGCTTCAGATTCTTCGAAGGCTGTTGTTTCTGTACTGTTTTCAACAGGTAAAAGATTTGTAGAAGATAAAGTCGATTGGAAGGTGAAAGCTAAAAGAAAAATTATGAAAAGTCTAAGTGGCATCGAAACCTTCCACGAAATAATTAACCGTTGTGGGGAGGACGTCAATCCATTTAATTTTTATTCCATGACTGTTCGCGGTAATCACAGAAAAAAATTACGAAGGAGTTGGCGCGTTGGATTCGGGAGGAAGTTTCTTTTCCTCGTTTTCCCCCGTGAGCGATTTTTTGAAATCGCGAATTCCCTGCCCCAATCCTTTCGCAAGCGCCGGGAGGCGTTTCGGTCCGAACACGAGGAGAGTTGCAACCCCAACCAAAATCATTTCAGGTAAACCTAGATTAAACATGGGGAAACCTTACTGGAGAAAGAAAGCCCCGTCAAAAATCACTTACGATAAGTTGATTTACGAAACTTTTTTAAACGGAAGCGTTTTCGCGTCCTCTTTTTGAGAAGTGCTGGATTTAGTCAGTGAGGGAATAAGGCCGCGACCTGACGTGACAAACACATAAAGAAATTGACCCAAAGATTTAAAAACGTTTTCTTTCTTAGGGCGTCTTGGGTATCTGCGTTTTTCGAGAATTCGGATACATTTGCGGAGCGCCCGTTTTTCTTGCGGATTCACATTTTGAAACTCCACCCCGTAGCGGATGCGATCATCTAAGTGTTTTTGGTATCGGATTTTGCCAGGCAGACTAAAACAATATTTATCGAAATCAAATTCCAAGAAGAAAACTTCTTGAAGCCGAATGGAACTTGATTCGGAAAGACTGACCAAAGCACCCTGTTGCGATAAGTTCGCGAGCGTTGCGGTTTCTTCGCGTTGATTTTGTCGCACAATGCATTTCCAATTGACGTTATATCTGGGTTTTCGAGCCCACCAACGAACTCGAGGATCGAGATAGGCAATTCTTACCGCGGGAATCAAAAAATAACTGACAACACTAATATTGAGAAAAACAATTAAGCACACCAGTCCTATCGAGAAAAAAGGCTGAGTCTGATTGATTAAATTTTGGAAATGTCCAACAACGATCAGGGCTTCAATCGTCAGAAATACCGGAAGACTCCATTTTTTTACCGCCCAAATCGCAACTCCCGCGACCGGACAGCCAAAAAAATACATTCCGAAGATATAAGGAGATTTCATCTGTGTGGTTGTTAAAAGAAAATGTACATCTCGCTGCCAATACCACGAATAAAAAAGCAACTTAAAGAGGGGCTCTGAAAGAAATAACAAAGCTAATAGGGTGATGGGCCATGGTTTTTTGGACATATTCACAGACTTATCGGCACACCACAACGATTGATTGAGATCACGTTCTCTCCCCAGCGACTCTAAAACGTTGATTTTAGGAGAGATCTCAAATCCCGAAATTTTTGAGATTTAGATTGTGAAGAAACCGACATAATTTATTAGATGTGACGTGTTAAATTGTAATCAAGTTCTCGTTGTGAATCTCCGTAGTACGTATGAGGATCAAAATGTGCTTCTTTCTTAAAATCATCCAAATTAGAAATGTAACTCGACTCTGTCTTATTCTGGTTCTGGGAATTTGCGCGAGCTGTGGCCAAGTTTCAGTGCCGGTAGGCGGCGAACTGAGTAGCACTCCGCCTCTAGCGACATCCCCTAGCGACGAACCAGAAAGAATCGCAGATCCTAAAACAGGAATCCTGGCGCCTCTTCAGGCCTATACGGATGAGACAGGACACGTCGTCAATACGACCACTTATTCAGGAATGTCTAATTAGATGTTAAAACCTTATCTACATTTTATTGCGATTGTCGGAGCCCTTCTCTCTCCGCTCACGTTCGCCGAAACGCAAAATTCAATTTCTCTCACAGTGCCTTCGTTTACTCCCGGAACTTCGGGAGCGTTCAGCTCCACCCAGGTCTCTGGCTCCGCCGCTGCCGGCTCGGGAACTGTGACGTATACTTATGCGGGTCCAGTTCAGATCGCGATGACTTCGGGAACGGGTCGTTATGCCTCACTGGGCTCCATTACTCGCATGGGTGTCGCCTACGACAGTTTTATTCTTTTCCAAAGTTTCATCTCAAATAATTATTTGACGGTGAGTTCGAGTAACTCAAGTTGTCCTTCGGCAACAGATTATACATGGCTTGGAATCCGTTACCGGACACCCGAACTGGTTCGTAATCCGAATAATATGACCTCTACGACTTTTTATCCGGGAGGGACAATCAGCTACAATCCTGCGGCCGGAACTCTTTTTACAGGGACTAATTATTTCGATATGAATGGCCCCACTCTGATTTCAAATCCGACTTATGGATTTAACGGACTGAGCGGCGCCTCCTGCAGTTCGGGAGCGATGAAACTCCAAGCCACAGGAACTGACTATCCCATGCTTCAATACGGAAGCGTTTATTTTGGCAACCATGGCTTTGTGTTTACAGACTACACCGGAAATCCCGAAGTCATTGTCGGACTTCCAAAACAGACGCTCACAACGAACATGATGTCCGGTCTCGCAAACGATGTCTTTTCGGGAAGACAAATTTTTTACTCGAGTTACACTACTCAGGAACAAAAAAATATTTATTTTGTTCCAGATGCCAGCGGAACCACCTTTACGATCAAACAAGCAACCGATTTAACAGACACGACCCAGCAGTCGACGATTGGAACGCTCGCTTGTACGAGTTTAAATACACCGACCGACGGTTTTTGTTCCGGAACTTTAAGCCTCGTCGGTGTCACGGGAACTGGAAAAGCCGTTTGTCATTTTTATACCGGCTCAGAAGAACATGTCGTGGCGTGTTCCGCTCAATATCCCTCTAATAAACCGTACCCAATTAGTTTCATTCTATCGACTCCCAAACAATCTTTACTCACAGTCGCATTATCGGGAGCCGCTCAAACCGCCAATACAAGTTCAACGGCGACGGTTACCGCGACTCTAACGAATCGAACTGGAAGACCGATTACATCAATGGCAAATCCGAGTGCCAGCACCTCTTGTCCAGGAACACAAGATCGCGCTCTTTGCGCTCCTTTTACGAATGCAGGTGCGTTTGGTGGAAGCAGTAGCACGGGTGGCGCTTGTGGGACTACTCTCGCAGGATATGGAACTTGTACAGTCACTTTAACTTATACGCCGAGTGCGATCGGCTCAACGTTACAAACTTATCGGGTTGCCTATAACAATGGGACCGGTACGGTGAATGCAACGGCAAAGCTCGTGGGAAGTGCCGCACTTACTAGCATCGCTGTTACCCCGACGACCGCGACATATCTTCCGGGTGGAACGCAGCAAATGACGGCGACGGCGACCTACAGCGATGCCTCTACTCAAGACGTAACCAGCGCCGTGACTTGGAGCACTAATAATGCAAGTTCTTCCATTTCGACGTCAGGACTTGCAAGCTGGGTTTCTGAAGGAAGTACCGTCATAACGGCAACCCTTGGAGCGACTTCGGGAACTCGTTCCACGGCCGTGACCGCGGTACCGATACTCACTTCCGCCATTTCCTACTCATATCCTGATTACGTGGTAGTCGGCTCATCCGCCTATCAAGATTTTGACAACACTAATACCAATAGTGACACGGGAATGACTTACGCCTGTGTTTTTGACCGAGTCGTCGATGGAGCGGTGACAGGAACGGCATGTACATCCCTTCCCGGGACCGTAGAGTTTGACACCGGCACGGGAATTTTAACGTGGAGTCCGGATTATTCCGCATTTGGACCTTACGAGATTAAAGTGACCGGGACGAATCTTGCAGGTTCAGGAAGCAGTATTTTTGTAGTGAATGTAAGGCCAACCTTTAACACATTCCTTCTCGCCGGTGATTGGGATGCGCAGTTCGCCAATGGAGGAGCGAAACCTCACTCGTCCCCGGACAATATTTGGACGGATATTTCTTCCTCATACGCCGACGGCACGACAAACTCCACGAGTCATGTGACTTGGTCAGGCAATGGAACTTACTCAGCACCCTATACTTCGGTTTTTGATGGTGCAGGCTATATCGATTTCGGAAGTGGCGTTCTCGCAGGCCAAACGAAAATGTTGTTTAACTCTTGGATTAAGTCTTCAAATGTCAGTTCAAACTCCGATGCGGTGATTTTAGGAAACTCATCGAATGCCACTGGAAATGGATTTACGCTCAGACAGCATGCAAGTTATCGAGATGCCGTGATGGCGGATTCGCCTATTTTATATTGGCGATTGGGCGAAGCAACGGGTGCCACGACGGCCACGGACACTTCAGCGACCGGCAACAACGGCACTTACAGTTCGGTCACTCTAGCGCAAACAGGGGCGCTTGCCGCTGACAGTGATAAAGCCTCTAGCTTTAACGGATCGTCTAGTTACCTTTATTCAGCGTCTAACTCTGGAATTACAAATAACTCGGCCGCGACTATCGAAGCGTGGTTTAAACTAAACGATACCACGACCCAAGGTACTATCGTTTCTTTTGGTGCTAACGGCACAGGTACCGCGTTTGCAATGATCGCCAATTATCGGGGAGCGGGAATCGTCTCACTCGAAACCGGAGGCAATTACGGGGCCTATACTGCCGGAACCTTGACGGCTGGAACGTGGAATCACGTCGTCATTAGCAAACCAGCGGGAGCGCTCAGCACAACCAATATCTATATTAATGGAGTTCTTTGGCCACTCACGGCCTACAGCGCCGGCACACCCAGCTATGCCGCAGGTAAAATTGTCGTCGGCAAGTTTGCGGATTACTCGGGCTATTACGCAAATGCCGTCATTGACGAAGCCGCGGTCTACAACACCACTTTGACCGCAGCTCAAGTCGCAGCCCATTACAAAGCAGGAGTGATCGGCAAGAAACTCGACTTTGTGATTGGACAAAGTTACCAGGACGTTGTGATGCAAGATTCTCCGACAGCCTACTGGCGACTCGGCGAAACAAGCGGTACCACGGTGCTTGATTTGGGTTCGGGCAATCACAACGGAAAAATCGTGGTCGCGCCGACCTTGGGAGTGACTGGCGCCGTGGCTGGGGATGGAAACAAAGCGATGACCTTTGCTGCGGGCTCTGGCCACTATATTTCTACCACTCAAACATCGAGTTCGACGTTTACTTGGGAAGCTTGGATCAAACCGACAGGCGACGCGAGTGGCTGGCATACGATTATGAGTATGGTGAACACGAATTACGTTCTTTTCGATTATACGAGTACAAGAATTGGCGTCTGGACAGCGGATGGATTAGGTCCTGCCACTTTCAATACGACCGGAAATTTAACTGCAAACGTCTGGCATCATGTTGTTCTTGTTCGAGAAGGAAATAGCACGACCAACGGTTACAAACTATATTTGAATGGTTCTCTGTCGGGTCAGGCAAATTCTGGAACTTTGAGTCCGACCGATCCGATTTTTCTCGGCGTGCGATCGGGTGTGGGAGATTATTATGATGGATCTCTCGATGAGGTAGCAACTTACAGCACGGCTCTTAGCTCTACGAGAATCTTAGCCCATTATAATGCAGGCCTCGGAACATACGGGGCGACCTGTCAGAGTACCTCTGGCTTATCAGACAATTTGTGGACTTCAGTGAGCGGACTTTATACCAATGGGTATGCAACTCTATCTGTGAACGGAATTTCGGAATGTACTGTGGCTGCAACGGGTAACTTAAGCTCAGCCGCGTCTAATCTTTTTGCCGGAGCCACAGATTCAAATACGAAAAATTTTACCGGTTCTATTGCGGAAATAAAACTTCACGCTACGAATGCGGGTTGGGCGGTCGGCGCACTTACGGATGTCGTCGACACCTTCAACGCCACGGCCGACAAATTTAGAGAAACGCCTGTCGGAAATTTGGTGAGGACGAATTTGACCCTCAATTTCGACGCGGCCAATGCGAAGCAGGGTTTACGGCCTTTCTCAAATGGATGTGCTTCGACTGACTTAAGTTGGACCGATCTTTGGTACAATGTTCTCACACTCACAAACATTTCATCTTGTGGAACCTCGACCGGTTGGAATGGCGACGGGACTACAACGATCAGTGGGGCTGCGGGTCCGTACCGTCTTAATTTTGATGGAACAAATGATCGAGTGGCCATTGCGGCAAGCAGTCTTGGAGACTATGTTACGGTCACTGGCTGGTTTTATTTCTCAGCCGGCAGCAATATCCGAACTTTATTTGCGACGAGTGCCGGCGGTTACACGACATCGGGTCTTCGAATCTACGCCAATACGTTTAATACTTCGGATAGAGCACTTTTTATCGAGACTGGGAATGGAAGCAGTGGCGCAAACGCGAACACTTCGTCGGGGGCTTATTCTAATTCTACCTGGACTCATTTAGCTTTTACAATCAATCGCAGTACAGGGGTAGGAAAAATTTATGTCAATGATACTAGCGTAGAAACGGGTACCACTGTCCGAACAGATTTTGGAGACAATAGTCAATTTTCTTTGGGAGCTCTGACCGATGCGAGTTATCCTTTTATCGGTGCCATGTCGAGCGTCCAAGTTTACAAAGCAATTCTGACTCAAGCCCAAATCGCTCAGAACTGCAACGCCCAAAAAGCTCGCTTCTCCGGCGCCACTTGCAACTGATCTTCGTTATTCGGGAAAATCGCAATCGGATCGCTGTATCCGTCTGAATATGGTGAAAAACGAGTAATTGAGTATCACGAAAAAATCGTCATTCGATCTTGAGATTGATTTCTCCTAGAATGAATGAACTTAGGAGATAAAAAATGAAATCACTCGTACTTGCGATCACACTTTTTTCTATGTCGGCAATGGCAGAAAAAGGACCGACCCCGCACTGTCAATGGAATCAAAACACGCCTTCACCCTGGCCTAAATATAAAATTGAAAAAATTGTACGATGCCCCGAAGGCAAAGTTCTTTTTTCACTGTCCGTGTTTGCCACGAGCACGGCCGAAGGAGAAAAGTACGATGCGGATGAGTTGAAAGAAGAGGCTTGCAAAAGCGCTGAAGCATTAGCGAACACTTTTAAATCGCTCTATCCCAAGGAAGCCCAGGAATGCGAAGCGAATAAGGGGAAAATAGTGATTGAACAAGGGGCTGCATCGATTTTAAATCTGAAATTTGACACCGATACATCGCCTTCGCCGTCAGCAATCGCATCGTGCGAGTACAAGATTTCTTGTGAAGTTCCGTTTGAGATGATGGTTCCACCCCCGGCTCCCATCGAACCTCCTCCGGCTTTCCCTCCGAGTAGAAGCGATCGTGAGCCTTCGGTAAATCCCAAGCGATAGCATTGACACTGCGGGACCGATCGTCGGAATGGACTAAGGACTGTCGCAATTTGAGAAGGGATTTTTAAAACAAGAGCGCGTTACTAATTCTTTTTCAGGACTCTTAAGACATACTCGACCACAGACGGACTGTTTAAAATAGAATTGTGTCCCGTTTGAGGAAACACTTTTACACTCGCGTGACGAATCAGGGTTGCACCCACTGCACTCTCTCGAGTAACGAGGCCGTCTCCAAAGTATTTCGCCATCACGGAGTTCTCATCTTTTAGGAGATTGCCGATTAAAATATGGTAGTCAACGCCTATGACAGGATGAACGGGAGAACGTTTTGAAGTGTCTCCCGATTTCCAATCCTCTTCCAGCATCGCGCCTAGGCGGAGATCCTTTATCCCATTGCTTCTTTGCTCGAGCACATCCCCTAGTTTTCCAATATGAAATCGTGCGATTCGTCTTAAGACCACCGACGTGAGACCCGTCAATTTCTCAAGGACCGCGCCCGTGTTTGGAACCGCAATTAAAAAAACAGTTTTTAATTGTTTAACCCATTTCATCTCCTTTTTTTGCGCTTGGTAACAAGCACTTCGAATGACCAGTCCTCCCATCGAATGTCCCACTAAATGAATTTTCTTAAAGGCATACTTTTCATAAAGTTCAGCAATAAATTCACTCAAAAGTTTTCCATTCTCTGAGATGTGAAGGCCTGTGTTATAGCGTAAATACAGGCACGAAAAATGCGGCTCAATTCGTTGAAAATGCTTCCAAACTTTTTCATCTGCCATCAACCCATGGACGTAGATCACAAGATTTTTATTTTTGAGTCTTTTTATAGCCTCTGCGAGTGTCAGATCTTTACTTTGTAGCCGGAGGCTAAATCCAATCGCCCACGAGTCTGAACTCGCAGCAAGCTTATCCCCGATGAATCCATTAATAATAGGCAGGTAGGTATTACTCTCGATGAGTCTTTTCATAAAAGTGCTTCTGTGTATTTTACTCCAGCCTTTGAAAAGAGAGAAATTTTATCCTGAGGAGGCAAAGCCCGAAAAGACTATGGTATGAAAAAACGCAATCTAAATCCCGTTTTTTCTTCTTCAATGATTGCCTCAGTTTGGGAGAGGCTTAAGAGTTTGATTCTTAAAGTTTCAGGCGCTTTGATTTTTTTAGCCTCCATGCTTTGGCGAATGACGTTCTCATTTTTTTTAACAAGGTCCTCCACTCGCTGGTAATGGTTAGTTAGGATGAGTTTTTGTCGCATCACGGTGGCACTCTGGCCTCCCCACATGTATCCACCACCGGGTGGCATGTAGACGGTTCCGTCGCTCATTTGATAAAAAGTCGTGATTCCCCTTTTACGCAGTTTGGCGATTTTTTCTGAAGTATCGGTTAAAGCAATCCCTTCGGGAGCGAGGGTCATTCCGGATAAGTTTAGCTTGGAGGATTCCAAGATTTCAGGCCATTGCTGGTGGGCAATTTCGAGTAAATCTTTTGAAGTAAAACTCCCGGCATGTGGAAGAACATCTAAAATATAAAATTCCATTCCGTTCGTCATGACAAAAGCCAAATCATTCGTGCGCTGAATAAATTTTCCGGTAGGATCGAACGACGTGCCTAAATGAAAATGATAAATTTTCCAGTCATTGAACATTCCGTCATTGTATTCGGGATCGGCGATCCGTTTGCTCATGTGCGGAACTAAATCTTCTCCTTTTTGAGCTTTTTCAATCAAGAGATCTAAGCCTTGTTGGGTGGCGGGAGAAAGTGTTCTACCCGCGAGCGCTTTTGAAGTTTGAACATTCCAGTTTTTTTGGGCAATGATCCGAGCTCTTAACGAAAGCGATTTGTACATGAGCTCATCAAAGCTGTCCGTGGGATCTGCGACGTAACCTCGGTTTGCTAACTCTTTGACGAAACCCTCTTTAAGATCTCCTTTAAAATACGTAATGAGGGTGAATCTAGGCCGTGGGCTCGGCTGACCTAAATTTAAAAAATATTGTTTTGGGCACGCAAGGGCGGCAGAGGCGAGTAAAAGGTAAGAAATCCCCAGTATTTTAACTAATTGGACCACAGCGAATGACTCTTATTTCCCTTATTTTGATTTTTCAATCGTTTCTTCCACTCCGGTTTGAAAAACTTGCAAGAGGCAAACCATTTTTTGGGTAGTCAACCGCTTGAATTAATACATCATTACAACGCCGCTGTGTTTTTAGCATGTCAAAATGGAATACACTTTTAAAACATGCAGACAGAAAATGAGCGATATGCGGACGCCCAATGGGACCAATTATTGCAAAGTCACGAGGACCCGGAGATAAGAGAAAAAATCTTTTTAAGAAGTGAGTTCCCAATGAGCCAACGAGATACCGCAGAAACGGCCGAATGTTTGAAGCGCAATAAAGAGAAGATTCTCACCCTATGGAGTGAGAGGGCACGTCAAGAAGTTCCCGCCGCAGGCGAAAAAGACGAGTACATTTTACGAGATGCGATTCCTCTATTCTTGGATAATTTAGGAAGGGCACTCTCCCCAACCCAACCGGCAAGCGATGCTGCTATTGAGGAAGTGAGCAAAGAACATGGCCGTCAACGGGCCCAGCAGGGAGATTATTCTCTTCCGCAAGTTCTCGACGAGTATTTTATTCTCCAAAAAACGATTTTAGAGGTCCTCGAAGTGGAACTTGCGCGTCCTCTCAGCGGAAGTGTCCGAGAAACTATTCTCGAATCCATTGCTCGCGGAATCACCGAAGCGGGAACGGTATTTGCTGAACGGCAAGTTTCAATCCTCAAAAAATCCAACGAGGCCCTCGAGCATTTCGCTCACATCGCTTCTCACGATTTGCAAGAGCCGCTACGAATGATTTTTGGATATCTGACTTTGCTTGAGAAAGATTTAGGTCCCCACTTGGACGTCCAAACTCAGAAGTATTTTGGATTCGCCCTAAATGGAGCAAGACGAATGAAGTCTTTAATCGATGGGCTCCTTCTCTATTCGCAAGTCGGTCGAGATAGCGAAGTGCCCGTCCTGACGGATTTTAACTTAAGTTTAAGTCACGCAATGATCAATCTCCAGGAGGCGATCAAAGACAGTGGTGCGGAATTGACTTCCGACCCTCTCCCGACACTGGTGGCACATCCTGTCGAGATTGAAAGGCTTTTCCAAAACCTAATCAGTAACGCCATTAAATTTCGAAGTAATAAGCCCCCGGTAATCCATATCACTGCCGTTCAGAATCCGACAGAGTGGGTATTCTGTGTTTCTGATAACGGGATCGGAATCAAAGAGAATAACCGAAACCAGATTTTCAAACTTTTTTCCCGACTTCATAATCAAGATCAGTATCCTGGTTCTGGAATCGGTCTTTCGGTTTGTAGGAGAGTGGTGGAGATTCACGGCGGGACGATCTGGATTGAGCAAAACCCCACCGGAGGAACTCTTTTTAAATTCTCGATCGCGTGCACATCGAAGGGATAATCCATTTTGAAAACAATGCCGCAAACCTCTCTCAACGTGTGGCTTATCACTTAAGTTAAAGTTCGATTTCAAATTTCTTGCGAGTTTTGCAATATCGAACGACTATCCATTCAATTTCAAGAGGGGGGAAGGTGTTTTTCAAAAATCTTACTACGGCCATGAATCAAGCATTTTTTCTTTTCACCTGTATTATTTCTTCAACGATTGCCGCTGAAAGTTTAAATATTACTCAGTTTTCTCGCTGGGAAGACGTTGAATCTCAGTATCAAAGTTTGCTCAGTTTCCAGGAGACAGACATCAACGAAGGTTGTAATCTTCGAGCTCACTATTGGTCTCGTTTTTTAGAAAGTCATCATCGAACTCTCACGGGAAAAGTTTTTATCTTTTTTACTCCTGAATTTCAGAATCGAAAGAATTTGCGTTGGTGGTACCATGTAGCGCCTTTTGTTTATCTGAGAAACAAAGAGGGTAACGGCGTGAGCGAAATTGTTTTCGATAAGGCCCATCGCGATCGTCCCGAGCCGTTGAATCAATGGGTCCAGGCAATCTCCTCAGAGAAATGCCGCGAAGGAAAAAATTTAGAGGACTACGATCTCAATCTAATCCTCGGAGGCTGTGTCATCTATCGAGCTAATCGATTTCAATTTACGCCAAGCGATTTGAATCCGGCAGCCCGAAAAACAAGTTGGCAGTGTCGTGATCTCTACAAAGTAAAAAATCTTTTGCCCGGATTCGCGACAAACGGCCCCAATCGACGATGGATTTACGAAGAACTTTGCGTAAAATAATGTTTTTACCAGCAACCCATTTGTCCGTTACCCATGGCACAAAACCCGGCAGATTCCCCGCCGACCGTAACAAGACTCGTGATTCCAGTATTGATCACGTCCGTTGGAGTGGCTACAGAAGCTTTCGAGGCGCCTCCTCCCCAACATTGGAGAGTACCGTTGACAGAGGCGCAGCTTCGATTGAAACCTGCTGCCACCTTCGTCACGCCAATTAAAGGAACTCCGGTGCTTCCTAAAACTTTTGTTGGGATTCGAATTCCTTGGCCAGTCGAAGCGGGAATGGTTCCGTTACCAATTTCGCCGTTGAGATTTCCACCCCAGCATTTTGCTTCGCCGTTACTGGCGACGCAAACGTGATTTGAATTCACCGAGAGATCGGACACTCCGGTAAGCCCCGCAATGGCTACCGCGTAAGGATGTGAGGTCGCGCCATTCCACCATCCCCCAAAACCGAGTTGTCCCCAGTAGTTTCCACCCCAGCAATAAACTCCGCCATCGACAATCGCGCAGCTATTTCCCCAAGTGCCGGAACCCGCCGTTCGAATTTCAGAGGCAGAAGCAAGTGGCACTCCGGCTGAGACAAGTACTTGAGTAGGAGAAAAGCGATGACTGAAATCGCCGGTTCCGAGTGCACCCGTTCCGTTGTATCCCCAGCAAAACACGCCGCCGTCTTTTAAAGCGCAGGTGTAATTGAGTCCGACGGAAACTTTGCTCACACTCGAAAGCCCCGAAACTTGAACGGGAATATTTGAAGCGGTCGCGTTGCCCGTTCCCAGCTGTCCGTAAGTATTATCTCCCCAACACCAAACATTTCCGCTGAGCACCGCACACGCATGTTCTTCACTCGCTGAGATATCGGTTACACCCGACGCTAATCCAGAAACTTGAATCGGTTTAGAATAAGAATTTACAGAGGGAGTGACGTAGCTTCCATTTCCCAGTAACCCTTTTGAATTATCGCCCCAACATTGCGCACCGCCGTTTAAGATCCGGCAGCCATATCCGATTCCGCCAGAAATTCCGGTAATACTATGGGTGAGTCCTTTGACGGTGCCAAGGGGCGTGGAACCAAACACTTTGGTACTTCCATTCCCTAACTGATTCCAATCGTTTGCGCCCATGCATTGTGTTGCACCATTTACAATTGCGCACAGAGCATTTTCACCAGTCGAGAGGGCGGTGACGCCGCTTGAGAGGCCTGGAATCGAAACCGGAACGGTTGTTCCGCCATAGCCCACACTGCTTCCCATCTGTCGATAAAGATTCGATCCCCAGCATTTTACACCGCCGTTCACAAGGGCGCAGGAGTAAAGTTGTGTGGTCCCAACGGCCGTTGCACCACTGGTGAGACCATTGACCTGAACGGGTGTCAGACTGTCTGTCTTCGTTCCATTTCCGAGTTGTCCGCTCGCATTGTTGCCCCAACATTTTACGGCGCCATTTACGACGACGCAGTTATGGTTAGACCATTCATTACCCTTTGAAATGGCGGTGACGCCAGAGGTGAGACCCGGAACTTGCACTGGAACTGCAGACTGAGGTGCAGCAGCCATATCGGCCACCGTATTGTAAGCTAAAATTCCCCAGCATTTCACAGCACCGTTCACAATGGCGCAGGAACTCGAATAATTTGCTGAGATCGCTGTGACGTTAGCCGTGAGACCCGAGACTTGAGCCGGAACAGTAGAGTATGTGTAAGCGCCACTTTTCACTCCGTTTCCAAGCGCTCCCGCTCCCGTATCTCCCCAACATTTAGCGCTGCCATTCACGAGTGCGCAAACATGCAAAACACCCACAGTAACCGTACTGACCCCGCTCGAAAGCCCAACGACCGGAGCCGGAGCGAAAGATTGAGCGATACTTCCGTTTCCTTGCTGCCCCCAATAGCTTCCGCCCCAACATTGCAATCCACCATCTACGACAACGCAAGTTGTGTGCTGGCCGGTGCCCATTGCCGTAACATTTTTGGAAAACCCAAACATCGTAATGGGGACTTTCGTGTCGCCTCCCGATGGAGTCCCTGTCGAAAGAGGTTCATAATATACATCGCCCCAACACTGAAGAGCCCCACCGACAACGGCACAACCTTGGTTGATGCCTTCGCAAATAGAAGTCACAAGCGGTGGTAAAGTGGGAGTAGGAACGACCGGCACTGAGTTGCTCGACAGACAGGTTTTTACGCCGGGTTGGTTTACATTAAATTTCGTGGTGCCGCAGAGTTTTACGTTACCCGTCGTCGTAGCCGCCGGGACGACATACTCCAGAGTGCTAGCGGTATAACGTCTCACTAACGAGGGAAACGGGTCCGGATTGGAACCTGAGTTTAAAATCTGTTTTAGACTAATCGGAGTTCCCACTCCCGTCGGAAGAGTAGTTCCTAGATTGGGACACTTTCCGGTACAAATCGAATCGGTGTAATCATTTTTTAAAATCGAAGGTCTGCGACGAGAAGAAGACGTCGAAGCGGGATAGGCATTTGCCTGACCCAGATAATAATTTTGCCAAGCCGCAATTTCAGAAGAATGAAACCCTTCTAATTGGTTCATCAAAATCATGGACGTGTTGATCTCACGCGAAGCCGTTTTTTGGATATAGAGGCTCGAGACACCAATGAGAACTGTTAAACCCAAGACAGCCCAAATTTCCACGATGCCGCTTCGATTTTTATTACTCATCTTGCATTCCCCAGACATAATCGACTCCATTGGGCGTTGGATGTCTTACGTAAAAAGCACTTTGTACACTCCGGAGAGCACCGCCGTTGTCACTGAGCGCGCCTCCCGACTTTAACTGAAATCGAAAATAGCGATTGGCAGAAGTCGGAGAGAGGGTCGCTGACAAGTTTGCAATGTGGCGGGTGTTAATTTCTGTTTGCGGAATCTGACAACCATTCGCCATCCGCGCATCGTCGCAAATTTCAAAACCGTCTATTTTATCGTAACTCGAGTGCAGAATAAAAACGCTTGCAGTCTCTTTTAAAGATTGAAATTGTTTTTGTCCGTCGACCAACACCACTCCGAATCTCATCTTCGTATCGTCTGCAGAAGTCGCTGTCGGCGGATCATTCATATCGACCGTGCATTCTAAAAATGCGGTCGCAGTGGGCTCGGTGCTGATCACCCTGGAACAATTCCGAGCAATTCTCCCCACCCGCAAAACATCGGTCATCGCGCGAAGCAGTTCTTTTTCAGTGCTTTTGCGTTCCGAAACATTTTTTTGAACTTTCATTCCGCGCGTGTATCCAACGCCAAAAGCGACGAGAAGTCCAGCGCACAAGGCAGAGACCACCATCAATTCCGGTAAAGTGAGTCCTTTCGAATTTCTGAGTGTTCTCAACATAAAATTTTATAAGGTCAGCTCCGTCGGTAAGACACCCGACAGGACCGCTCTCCCAAAATCTTGTTTGCCACCGATTTGCCAAGTCACTCCAACGGTCACCAGAATTTTTTCACTGGGTGTTAAAACCAGAGCCGCCGGTGAAGTTCCGCAAAGGTCACGCCTTTTTGTCAGGTTATTGGGATCGCTCAAATCAATAATCTCAATGTGATAAAAACGATTTGCACTTAAGAGTTCTGTGGGGGGAAGTTCAGCCAGAGGGTCTTTGTTAATGGTGAGGCCCGTGCTGCGATCGAGAAGGTTGATGGGAGCGCATAGAGTATAAGCGCCCAACGCGGGATTCGCGGGATTGGTTGAAAGATAGGCTCGCAATCTCACCGCGCTTTGAGAGAGGAAAAACTCAAGAAGTTCTTCGGCCAATGCATTAGCAATGAGTGTTTCTCGAATGGGAACACCTACCTTGCTCGAAGAAACAATCGACGATCCAAAATACAGCAGCGCCAAAACGCCAACCGTACCAGCTGCGAGCGCAGAAATCGCTGCAAACCCCGAATTCTTCGAGCGAAAAAAATCCATCATTTTGATATGGGTCCTTATAGGGAAAATACGATTATCCCATATCCAAATGACGGCCGCAATCCACTCGAGATTTCGAGAGCAATTGTGAAGATTATGTCACAATATTATGAAGTGTTTTAAAAGGGCTTTGGCCATTGATTGTCCTCTTCGCCTAATACCGCAGGGCCATGGCTCGAAAGTGAATTTAAAAACTGGGAATAAGACAATTGTTTTTGTGTCAAAACTCGAATCAGCGCTTGAATATCCGATCCATATTGAAAGATTCCTGCTTGAGTTAAAATCGCAATATCGAGATGCTTCGACCACGCCGACGCCGGGTTGGCTCGTTTCTGAGCATCCATCAGAGTGTCATCTAAGTAGGCAAAAGGAACGCAGGCGTTGATCCACACAAGATAATATTTTGCGGGGGTAAAATCGATCAAGCGAGTGAACGCACGGCTATTTTCTCCAAAACCCGCATGCCCGTTGTAACTAATCACATCGGCCTCTTTTTGAAGGTTTTTAAACTCCGCTACAAAATCGGGATTTTTCTCTTGCTCTTCCACATTCCCTTTTGTGATTTGAAGGGTTCTCACAATGACTCTTCCCGCCTGGGTGGAGAACTGGCTCACTCGAGTCACAAAGGAATCTGAGCTTTTTTCAAACGATACTACATCGGTTTCGTGTTCAAAAAGCGAGTGAAGAGAAAAGGCATCGTCCGAATCCACGTTCCCCATGACATGGGTAATGACAAGCTTTCCATCTTCCCAAATTTTTCCGTACTCCGGGTATTTGCCCCAAGAATTTTTAGCTGTGCTTAAATAAATTTTTGTGAATTGCGCATCGCTCGGCAATGGGTTTTTCCCAAGCGCGCATCCTGCCGACTTGGGCTTGAAGTAGTACCAGAGAGGATTTTGACCACAGTGATTGAGATGGTGTTCCGAAAAAAGCTCGAGACCTCTCCCGTCCGATCTTTTCGGAAGAATCACTTTCACTTCAGTGGGGAGCGACGATCCCTGATACGGTCTTGTCCAAGCGAGCGAAAATATGGCTTTATAAGAGACCTTAAATTTTGCGGATTCCCCTGGAAGTTTTTCTTTAAATTCGAGATTGAGCGTATGCCCGAGCGAAGGGGTATTTTTCTGCTCGAAGTTTCCGACGATAAATTGGAGCTGGGAGAGGACTTCTTGTTTCCATTGAGCCGCGTCTTCCGAGTCGGTTTCAAACACTCCTTCCCGGATTTCTCCTTTTACGAGAATCGTTGAGGGGCTTTCGTAACGAGTATCGGCAAGACTCAAAGTGCTTACAAAAACAAACAGAATGAAAGATCTCACAACACCCCCGGGTTTGTTCGTAACCAGAATATTCTCTTATCTAAATTTTGAGAAGTCCAATCGCTATTCAAACCCGAGAAAGTGTTTCAAATTTCTTTTCTGCGTTTTGGTGCGGGCGCTTTCGGTGTTCCGGGCTTCTTACTTTGCTTCGTCTCTGCCGAGGGCGTCTGCGGCCGGTTTCCCTTTCGATAGACATTTGACTGATCGTCGGGTTGCTTGATTGATTTATTGAACGCCATTGCTATCTCCTTTTGGCTATTTCCACCCGGATAGAATTGCATTTCCTATGCCTAACGCCTCGCATTTATTCTCTTCCAAGAAAAATAGAGTTCTCATCCTTTCAGTGATGAGAACTCTATTCAAAGTAAACGCTTGAATCTATTTGCTTCCGGTGCGGATAATCAAAGATCCCCGTTTGAGAGTCGACAAGCTTAACGTATCTCGTCTCACAGATTGTCCGGCCGCGTTCCCTCCCGCTGTATTTTGATGCAAAATCGTGATTGAGTTGCTTGCAGGATCAAAACTTTCAATCACCGCATAGTGCAGTCCCTTGGGGCTCGACCAGGTGACTCCGCCAGGGCTGCTGATGGAAAAGTTTCTCATTTCTAAAATTGCACCCGGGACAATTTGCCCGGTCACTGTGCCACCTGCGGCGACGGATCCGATTTGTCCACCGCCGGTACCGAGGTCGTTACAACCCCCATTACCGACTCTTCTGCCGATATTTCCTTGAGCCAATGCGAGGGAACCTGGGTATCCTTCAGGTTCCTTCGGCCTTGCTTCTTCAAGATGGCCTTCAACGGCAATCGTCAGATCTTTCTCATCCGATTTTACGGTGAGAAGATTTGTAAAACGTGTTCCGTCTTTTCGGACGCCACGGACAAAATATTTTTTCTGGTCGTTTGTGGGCAAATACTGCGACGACATAAATCCGAAATAGCCTTCTGCTTTTCCCACAGGTACCGAAACCCATTCAGTCGACCCTTCCGCACGGTATTCAACGCCTGTGAGTTCTTCTTTCGAATAAATGCACAAGTTGCGCTCGCCATCCTTTGTGGCTGTCTCACCGAAACGAGCGAGCACATTGGCTTTAGTTTTTACTTCCTCCGCATTTGCAACCATCGCAGCAAACGCAAATAGAAATAGAACAAATTGATTTTTTAATTTCATTACAACATCCTCTTGGGAATTAAAGTTGAGTAGTGGGAACCACTAGTGTGCCGCGCCTATAGAGAGGATTTCGCAATGTGGCAAGTAATACTTTTATTTTTTTGGATTAAAATGAAAATCGAGTTTTATTTTTTCGAGCGTATTCAAGGGTAAAACCGATCGCAAATGAAATTCTACGAGGGAAAGAAATTTTTTATTCCGTTTTTAGAAAGGACGACCACCATTGAGTGAAGCTGGGTTCGCTAAATAACCGCTGCTGGTTCCGTAAGCGTAACTCATGCAATCGCCTTGAAGGAAACCTTTGTCGCCGACGACCGTTATTTCAAGCGCTTTGATAGCCCCTGGGGTTCCGCGGTTCCAATAGACGAGATTTATGTTTTCTCCGGGTGCGAGATCGTATTCTTTGATGGGACCAATCGTTTTTGTCTTTTCTACCGTGTTATAATTGACCCAGGCGTTCGTTAAGTAGGGCGTCACTTTAATGTGAAGGGGAATTGTATTCCCTGGCGCTTGAGGATGGCTAATCTCACACTCTTGGACACAAGTACTATCACAGAATCCCGCATTCGTCATAAATGCTACTCGGACTTTTCGATCCGCTAAAGTGATATGGGTGAAAAAAACCAAACTGAATAGAATAAAGTTTTTCAAATTGCTCACCTTTCAATACGTGCAAGATCCTCAGTATAAAAGAAGATTGTGAAGGAATTATGGAGGCCTAATTGCGAGGATTTTTCCAACGGATTGATTTCGGGCCCCTTTTTGATTTCAGCGTCTTTCGAAGTTTTTGATCCAAACCGCCGAGGCAGTTGGTACCGCAGGGTGATTGGAATGAATCGTATCTAGGAAGATGGGAAGCGCTTTTGGAAAAGCATCTGCCATTGCGTTTAGATTTGCAGGTTCGTTTTCGAAAACACCCACCACATCACCTTCCTTTTGAATACTTTGAAAGACGCGTTGTTTGTATTCGAGGTCCGTCATTTCCTGATTAGGTTTCATGAGAAGTTTTGTGTGGACTCCCATCGGAAACCCTAAATTATGAAGACTCTCGCCGGTTCCATCCTCCATACGGGGAACATCCCTGCCCGTCAGATAAAATATCTTCGCTCCCTTTTGGAACAACGACCAGACGTAATCAACGCCTCCCAAAATCGATTCGTCGCGTCGGCAATATTCGTTAGTAAAAAAACGCGCATTCCAAAGGGTCGCGAGGACTTTTTCTACGGCTGCCGAATAAATCGAAAGTGCGGTCAGGATTTGTTTAATCTCGTAACGCACCTCACTCGGCTTGATTCGATTTAAACGGTCAGCTTCTCTGGGATACGCGTGAGAGAAGGCAGGGGTGCGTGCAATCTCCTTTAAAATTCTCACCGTTCGCTCTCGCGTGTTTATGAGAGTGTCATCCAAATCGAAAATGACGACAGGTTGTCGTCCTTGATGAGCCATTTTAACGACTCTGTCCTCGAGAGTTGTTAGAGCCGAAGAGTCATATCCCCACGCGGAAAAGTGAATCAGCAAGCCCAAAAGAATACCGAATACGAATTGTATTTTCATTTGTTTCTCCTAGATAGATTTAACTACCGGGCCCGGGAGTTCAGTTCATGCAGATAAAAATGCCACAGTTCTTACCTTGCTTAAAATACATAATTCGCATAATAAATATGCTTTTTAGCTATGATTGAATTTAACCAACTCAGATACTTTTATGAAGTCGTCAAAGCCGGAAGCTTTACCCAAGCCTCAAAAAAACTGAGAGTCTCACAGCCGTCGATTAGCAAGATGGTAAAGCAACTTGAAGAGAGTCAAAACCTTCGCTTTTTGGATCGAACCAAAAAAGGAGTTATTCTTACACCTCTTGGAAAACTCCTCTTTGAACGCGCAGAAAAAGTTTTTTCCGAAATGGAAAGTATCAGTTCTTCTTTGCAGGATACTTTGGATCACTGCGAAGGAGAGCTCTGGTTAGGCGCTTCAGATAATGTCTGTAACTACCTACTCCCTCCCCTGATCAAAGAATTTAGAAGCCAGCATTTTAAGGGGAATATCAAAATTTATTCCGGAGTCTCACAGATTCTCTTAGAAAAGATAAAAGACTTTAGAATGGAACTCGGAATTTTATACACCCCGTCTAAAAACAAGGAGTTTCAGTCGGAGAAGCTTTGCTTTGTCGAGTTTGTTCGCGTCGTTTCTCCGGAGATTCATAAAAAGAAAAGTCTTTTCCAGGTGGTCATGGAAAAACAATTTATTAGTTCGGATTCATTAGATTACTCCAAACCTTACCCAGTCTTAAAAATGTTACGAAGCATTGGCATTCGGCCGGATATAAAAATCGAAGCAAATTCGCTCGAGACACAGATGCGTTTAACGATTGAAGGAGTCGGTTACAGCATTCTCCCGAAACCTATGGTCGCAACCGAATTGAAAAGGAGAACACTGATTGAAGTCCCCTTTCATAAAAAAATAGGAACTCCTTTATACCTAGTAAAATTGAGAAGCCGCACATTAACCCGTACCGCTGAGTTATTCGCGGACTTTCTTAAAACTAAACTCGGGGACTCTGTTTAAAGACTATTTAGAAAGTTTCTTTGTAAACTGTTGCTGCTTTCCATATCGGATGTCGCCGACAACCAGTCTGTTGTTACGACTGTCGTAAAGAATAAAACCGGGGGAGTAGATCATCACCGTGTATTCTTCTTTTGTCGTTTTAAACATCGCAAATTTCACAGCAATCTCCATCTTCTCAGCCTCTTCTTGTCCGGTGATATGATTATTCATCGCAATGTTTGCTTTGAACGTACCGTTGGCGAAAAAGACATACATGGACTCGCCTCTTTTTTCGTAATCTTTGAACTCGTACCAATTTCCTTTTTTGAATTGAATGGGACTGATCCGCGAAGGATGAACGTAAGCCTCCTTAGAAGACTGGGTCATATACCTCAGCTTTGGTTTGAGATCTAAATCAGAGATCGAGAGGGATTCATCTATCTGAAAATCTACACTTCCATCGAGAGAACTATAGTTTCCTGCAATCTGCCACTTCGTTGTTGGGTCTACCGGCCAAAAAATAGGCGTTGTCCAAGAATGGGGGGCGAGGAGTTCGTGTACATCTTCCCATGCCGCGTGGACTCCTCCCGCGAAAATGAGTTGAAGGACAAACACATAATTAAAGATTTTCTTCATCAGACGACCTCTCTTTCAGAGACTATTCTGTTCACAATTAGTAACGAGATTTACTCCTGTCAAACCGGTTGAGGTCTTTTTTTTGCCTTGCGATCGCGTCATCAAATGTTAGCACCTACCCTCTTTTTTGATCGCAAAATACTCCTCTTTGGACAAATCTAAATTTTTCTTAGGGAGGATTTTTTAATGTTTAAGATTAAAAGCGTTCGTTGGAATTTTGTTTGCAGTATTCTTTTCTTGAGTTCTTCAGCCCTAATGGCGAATCCTGTGACTTGCGTGCAGTCAGCCTTTACAGCGACCTCTCCTTCGCTAAGTATCGAACAATCTGTAAAGCTCTGCCAAGGAGCAACCTCAGTGGCTCCTGTCTCTTGTGTGATAACCGCGTTCGCGATGTCATCCCCCTCTCTTAATATCGAGGAATCTTTACAACTTTGTGCGGGCGCCGTATCCACCGAGCCAGTGGATTGCGTGAGAAATGCGTTTAGACTTTCAAGTCCTTCGTTAAGTTTAAAGCAATCGGTGAAACTTTGCGCGACTCGTCCGGAATGAGTTCTTTGCTATTGCTGGCTACGTGCCCAATAGGCGAAACTGCGTCCGGTATTCACGGGTATGCGCAGAAGTATGCTGGGCCGAATCTACCGTACTGATTCACGATACCGTACGGAGTGGCGTACCATCCAATAATGGCGGGGTAGTACCTATAAACCAGCCGATAGGGGTGCGGACAGGTCAATCCTACCCCAACAAGGGGCCTGAGTCTGGGCGCCGTTGCTGCAGTTGGGCAGTGAGAGCTTCCTAGTTTTAAGGAAAGTGAGGTGAATAAAAGCCACCTGCTTAGGATCCAGTTACTTTTTTATCTGAGCATACTCTGCGTAAAACTCCGTGAGCCCTTGGATTTCTAGAACGACATTGAATACCGTGTTCGACTGGAGAATCTTATTGAACTCAGGGTACAGTGCTACGATCGAATCATAAAGAGGCCGGGCCGCTTCAAACGTATTAGGACGATCGCCTCCCTGCTTTGCAATGGCGAGTAGTTTTCCCAATTCAGGAACAAGCGCTTGAAGTTTTTGATTCAACTCTTCAGACAGCGCATTATTGTTTTTGAGTTGGTGAATCAGCTGGTGAATTTGATTAAACACCGTGTAGGTGATTTGCGTATAGGGTGAGTCCTCGTCGTATCCTCGCGACTTTTTAATCTGTTCCGTAATCTGCAGAAGCTCCTTAATCCATTCGACACTGACGTCCGTCTCAATCTCGCGAAAAAATGCAACAGAATAAAGATAACTGACGATGAGATTTTGATATGCCAAATCGGTTTGACGGTGAGCGATTCCTTTTTCTTCGACTAATTGGAGGGTGGCGGTCGTTCGCTGCTTGAGAAGTTGCAGTCTTGCTTTGAAATGCCGTTCAACAAAGGGTGTGATTTGTTTAATCAGAGAGAGTTGGGTTTGAAGCTGAGTTTTCGCCGTTGAAATTTCATCTGCGAAACCTCCTGATTGAACCAATGATAAAACTGACAAAATCACAAAAAGAGTTTTTTTCATCTTTTTCCCCGTTTATTCTTCCAGTTTTCCGACTTGTTTAACCCAGCGAAGCCGATTGGATTTATCGTACCAAACCGCAGTGGCGCCTTCCGCTCTATAATAAAATTGCGAAGCCGAATAAAAGAGCATCGGTTTAAACTGGCCGTCTTCTTTTGTGGCCCAACGAGTAGGACGCGGAGGTTTAGGATCTTCACTCCCGCTTTTGGGGTCTCTGGGGCTCGGCTCATGAGCCGTACACCAATCTCGATTAATCCAACAGGATTGCGATCCCCTAGCGTCATTTTCCCAGTAATTTAAACAAGCGTCTTCTGCATTAATCAAAGCTTCTTGTTTGTCAAAGCGGCGGATGGAAAGAATCTCGAACGGTTCTTTTTCTTCTTTCCTCGGAAGCACTTTTCGGCATTCGCACATCACACCACAAACGTATGCCGTCTTCTGCTCAGAAGGTGCTGTCACTTGCGGAGGGCGAAATTCAGGGGCTGGAATTTTAAACGAAGGTGAAAAACTCGCTTTCAGTTTTGGCAAGCTTTCAACTTTCTTTAGTAAAGTTGCAAATCCGAGGGTGGCCTCTGACTTCGCCAATGAATCGATTAAGGCAGTGTGTTTTTTGAGAAGGCCTTTCAGGTCTTCGAATGAATCCACGCCAACGTTACTTTTGGCTCCTGCTAATTTATGATTTGCTTCTAATCGCCCGATCCCAAGCATCAAACTCTCGAGCTCTTCTTGCATTTTCGGATCGATGATTTTTTCACGACAGGCGTTGAGTGAAAAGCGCGTCATCTTGGCTGCGACGATGAATGCATCCGACGCGGTGGCTGTTGCTTCTCCGTTTAAAATTCCTAATCGGGCTTGGATCGTCTTTCGAGCGCCCACATAATCTGGAACTACTTTTTCTTGAATCATTTCTGAATAAGTTGTCTCAAGAACCGGTCCCATCAGTTCGAAAATTAGATAGCGCGCCCCAATCGACTTCGAACTCTGATAGGGATTTTTTGCATCTACCGGAAATTCTGCGACCAATTTTGAAAGGTCTTTAAAAAAACTCGACTTTTTTACAGTCACTAACCGAGACATCTTTTGTAAGGCTTCTTCGAGGCGTGGAAGAGTCATTCGAATCGTCGAGGGTCCAATAACTGCCTCAGATGAAATCTTCGGAAGGTGCTCAGTAATGGTTCCTGCACAGTGAAGCGCATCGTCTTCGTCGACGACACAGCTGCTTCTGCCGCCCGCACTGACTAACTTCGCGAAAGGCACTTTTAAAATCTCTTTTTCTCCGTACTCCGTCATTCCCCAACAAGCGACCCCGTGATCATCGATAACGCAAACGTGGCGGTCGCCTGCAGTGAGTCCTCGAGGATTTGTGAGATTTGGCATCGTTGTATAGTTCGTCCGGATTCCCGGAGGAGCGGCTCGAAATTCTCCCCAACACTCAGGTTGCCCGTCGCCCAAAGAACAACTGCGGTAAGTTCCCATGGCAAGCTGTTTCACATTTCGAAGGCCCGAAGGAACATGCGTTTGATAAGCTCCAACCGTTCCCTCCGACCCCCAGCAACGGACATTTCCGTTGGCTTCAACCGCACACGCATGATCCAAACCGCAACTGATGGTCTTTGCCCCCACTAATTTGGGAGCACGAGTCGCGCCTAAACTAGACTCTCCCCAACACTGAATTCCATCGTCATCAAGAGCACAGGTGTACCTTGTTCCCGCATTGATAAAACGAGGGTTTTTCAAAGCAGGGACTTTTAATTTACCATCGTCGGCGTGTCCCCAACATTTAACGCCGTTGTCGTCCAACGCGCAGGTATGCCAGCCGCCGGCCGTGACTTGGGTCGGATGGGAGAGGACCGGAACGTCTGTCTGTCCGTACTTATTACTTCCGTAACACTTCACTCCATCGCTATTTAAGATACACAAGTGAAGCTGTCCCACGGTTAAACTTTGCCCAATCCGATCCACCTCTTTGCGAGTGGCGGTGTCGTTTGCGAAAACCGTTTGAATTGAAAAGAAAAATAGAAACGCTAAAAAAAACTTCATCATTTTCCACGTACTCCCTGCACTCGACTCAGAATCTTCTCGAGTACTGCTATCAATGCCCATTTTGTGAGTCAATTCCGCAAAGTCGCAATGATGCATTGGGGTTAGCAGCTGTTTTCAACCGAAACAATGAGTAAAAAAATTGATGTGAGTCTATTTGAGAAGAAAGGCCTACGGAGAGGCTAAGAAGATTTTTTCATTGCTGCCGTCGGCTGAATCCTTCCAAAATCGCTCGGCATTTCGGATGGCTCTGAATCACAGCGGGGACCCCAGCTTCCTGAGATTGAGAGAGTGCCACAACGATGACTTCTTTAAACTCGTCGTGACCGCGTATCGAAAGAATTTTTTCGAGTTCTTCCCCGATATGGTCTAACTCCATTTTCGCGATGAGGTCCGCCGCACTTTTTCCGTGACCCTGAGCCGTGCCGTTTCCCAACATCTTCAACAGGACCAGCTCTTCTAACTTCTCGACTGCTTTAATGTCGTAACCGGGTGGAATCGCTTTTCCGCCCGAAAGTTGGCTAATGGTGGATAACCAAGCATTGAGATCGATCGCAGAGAATCTTTTTCGCTGTTTTGCGAATTTTTCACGCGCCATTTGTAAAAATGAATCGTCTTTACCGTAGAAATCATACGCCATTTTTAGAAGGATGAGCGATGCGTCGAGATCGCTAAAGTAGTCGTTGTCGTGAGGATACGAAAACTTTTCTATCGACGCTAAAATCGTCGCGCGAAGCTTTAATAGTTGCTCTTTTGAATAGCCGGACTTTTTAAAAGCGCTTGGTATTTTTTCTAAAGCGTCAATATCTGCATGGTTCCCAATTTTCATTCCGTCCGCGAGCGTGTGCAGGAGTATTGCAATGGCTACCGCGGAATGCTTCGCGGGAGTGTGGGCTGCAGCTTCCAAAAGGGGGTCCGCAAATCGGCCATATTTGTCTCTATTCGCATGAATGAGCGCAAGCACTTTAGCACCAGCGTCGTCGGCATGGATAATTTTTGAAAACTCCTGCCAATGAATAGTGCCCTTTATTTGTTGGAGGAGAAAGAAGATGGTCTCTATATCGTAGGCTTTGCGAAGGGCGCGCAAAGCCGGATAAATTTGCTGCATCAGTGCTAAGTCGGCTTCTGAGTTCGAGAAGGCAAGATCGCTTTCGAGAATGGGTTGGAGCTCAAGCAAAAAACGCTTATCAACGGTTCCGTTCGCGATCATCGCGAGGCCCTGCTCTAAGTCCCCCGGATTTGATGAACGGAGAAGCTGAGTCACGGTATTGACGTCGTCCGGCGGCGCATACAGAGGTCCCGTCGAAAAAAATGAAAGAGAAATCAGCACTAGAAAAACGAAAACTTTTTTCATGCAATTACCTTAAAGGGTTCATGGCAAACGACGACGCTGTTTACCACATTTTTTGCGTCGTAAGCCAAAAGAATGAGCGAGCTTTGGTATGTTAAAATAGAAAGTCTATGAGCCGCTCTTTGCCTCGATTGCAGTGGTTGTTTGTCATCCTCTCTTTTGCCTCGGGTTGTTTCGCCGAACCCACCCCGCAAGTACCCGAAAAATGGAGAGAATTCGTCGAACTCGACCAGGCCTTCAATATCCCGGACAGGATCGAAGAGGTTTTTACCGAGGAACAAAGAAAACCGGTTCCTCTTTACCATTTTGATATCCCCGAAAGCGAATGCCACCCCCGGGATTCGGAGTTTTTAGACCCCGCCACTCGTAAATGGGTCTACTTCGAGAAGCAGGGAAAAGACGGAAAAATGCAGACTATGATTCGCTTTTTTGTGCTCGACGCACCTGGAAGTGGATTCGAAGAACTGAAGAAACGGTACGAACCTCAACAGAAATACTGGGGGGCCCGAATTCAGGGGCACAGTTCATACTTCGTTTGGGATCCCGAAAAACCGGAGACGAGCCCCATCTTTATGAAACTCCGACAGTTCGTCGATAACGGAATTTGGAACAACAACAGTCATGCTCAAGATACGATTCGCCACAATGATTATGTCGAAACGGCTCTAAAACAAACTCCCGATTCCACTCTTTCATTTTTGCCGGAGCGGTTCTCAGCGTTTGCGGGCGACAGCGATGCGATCTTAACTTCCTACTCCCTTCGGTCAGCGAATCCCCTCACCCCCGCAAAAGAAGGAAATAAAATTTGGCCTCTTCATGGATTTTTAGGTTCGCCGAAGTTTAAAGAAATGGCTGACAAAGCAAAGATGACTCCTGAAGAGTACTTTCAAAAAGAATATTTACCAAAAGTCGCGCGCTTTAGCGCTCGGACAAACTTCGTGCACGGTTTTTATCACGCCTCTCACACCCAAAATCTCATCGTCGAAATCAATCCCCAAACGGGTCTTATCGACCGATTTGTGGGAAAAGATCTCTACGACATCATGCCGAATCCTTCTGCGCGAATCGCTCAAGGGCATCCCACCGATCCCCTCGTCCTTTATGATAGTACCAATATGAACGAAATGTATTATCGCGAGGGCCCGGAGCTCCCCGAATCGAAAAACGCGGGGACCAACTTAGGAAATTACACGACCGCAAGTTTGCGTCCTGACCGGGAACATCCCCTCGGCGACCAACGGGCGCGCGTCTGGCTTTTAGAATATTTGCGTGAGGCCGAAAAAATATTGGGAAAACCGCTGACTCTGTCAAAAGAGAATCAAGCGGTTCTAAAAGCTCTCGAAACAGGAGGGGATTTCGTTCCCGTCATCGGTCGAGAACGTTCGCGGATCATCTCGGCCGTGATCTCCGTGACTCAAGAAATTTACGACAAAGTCACCGCGGGACGCCTTCCAAAAATCACACGCGAAATGAAACGTTATCCACCCGCGGCTCTCGAATCCCTTTTTCTGGGGCAAACTCCGGACGTCGCCTTTCTTTGGCGTGATTCGGCGGCGCTCATCAAACAAAACCTAAAAACTAAAGAATTGGCGTACGCATTCGACGGGCGGCACATCTATGCTTATCTCAAAAAACCCGAAAAAATCCTCGCGATCTCTTTCGACGTTCCCGAGATCACTCGAAACTACTTAAAGAGCAAAATGCTCCCAAAAACATTTTTAGAGAGATGTCGAGATTTTTTCCAATCGCTTTGGTCCAGTTAACGCAAAGAGATTTAGCGACCGGCCCTGACACAAATCAAGGCTATTTCGCTTTTTTCGACATCCTTTGGAAGATCATAATGGATATAATCAAGAGGGTTCACTTTTTCTGAGTGAGACCCCAAAAAAGTTTCCGATTTTTTCCAAGTTGCTACCGTGGGGATTGAATAGAGCACATCGCCTGTTCCGAACATGTCGATATTTTTATTGTAAACAAAGTCGGGTGACTCGACCGTTTTAACCTTGTCATAGCTTAATGTTCCGACCGCTCCTAACAATCGATATCTTTTGATATCGAACTGAGCTTCTCGCTCTGGACGCACTAAACGATAAGTTCTTTCTTCGACGTTAAATTGAGCCGCTAAAACTCGATTGGTGTTTGTTACGGTAGTTGTTTTATCCGAAAATGCGGGAGCCGAAGATTGTACGCGGTGATACGAAAACATTTGGCGTATGTCAGAACTTTTCATTCCGATCAGAACACTCTCTTTGCTTTCGGATTCGACTTGATTGCCTAGTTTATACGTCCGGTGATCAATTTGTTCGTTCCTGGTTTTGTCAGACGTCCAATAGTAGAGAAACGGATCAAAGCCGATAGAATTTGCCGCAAGCTTTGCAGAGAGCAGTTCAGGCTCCGTTGGAAGTCTCCAATCGCGGAAACCACCTGCGGACAAACTCTCACAACGCCACTTCGCGATATCGCGGTTGAGCCACATTCCATTGTTTGATTTGTCGCCTATCGACATTGACACGCTGTAGGTCACCCCAGTGGATTTTAGAAGGCATCCGCCGTTTTTATTTTCTACCAAGTTATCGTCGCTGTTTTTGCAGAAAAAACCGAAATCTTTGTAGAAGGTATGTGTAAACGTATTCACCAGCTTCACTGAGAGGCGGTACTGCGCTTCATCATTTTTTCGATTGTCGTACAGAACAAAGAAATCTTTTTTAGGATCATTAATTTGCGAAAGGATTTCAAGATAGCCCGTTAAAGTCGGATCGACGGAATCTTCTACGAGTGGCGAGCTGGCATCTTTCGCTAAACGACTCGTCACTTCTTCTAGAAGAGGATCTTTACCGTTTGCTTTGGGAGCGTAGTCTTTAATCTCTTCCGATAAAACCGCGGCATTTTTCTTGAGCTGCAGTTGCTGTCTTTTTAAAATTTCGACGAAAACCTCGGTCGAAAATCCTTTTTGAATATCTTCTAAAGCGGAATTCAATTCGATTTTTTTGGCGTCGTCTAAACAGTTTCGGCTTGTGATGTTTCTCGGAACCAAACGATCGGGATAACATTTGGCCATCACGAGATACGTAATGCCGTTTTCTTTTTTAAGCGTAAAACTTTGGTAGTAACCCACATCTCGCCCGTAGATGTCGACATCGGTAATCAACCCCGCATCTGAAAGAGTTGAAAGACTCAGTAAAAAGACGAAGAAAGCAAAGATGTGTTTACGCATTATTTCCCCTTAGTAAAAGTACATACCGATATCGATTTCATGAGTTGAACGGAATCCTCTGATTTTTTGTAACAATGGCTTGGAACGGCGGTCTTGGTGCCAGAGATTTTATTAAACGCTGTTTTTCGAGCATCGCTCCAGCTGATATTCATTTGATTACTGATCGTCCATTGCTGATGGTCAATAATATGGCCGGTGTTATCGTGCGTGTATCGGGCACCGCTGTTGAAGCCGTTTTTTCTCACGCTGTCCAAACTTTCAACTTCTTTAGACGTATTTTTGATATCCGCGGTGAAGTTATAGCTCGTTCCGGCCTCGAGAAAAAATTCGACTGGATTGTCAGAGTTTGCCGAGAGGCAAACGTAGTCGTCGCTCTCAAGCTTGGGCCTTGCTCCCAAAAAACCTTGGACATAGATGCTGTAGTCATGTCCTCGATAAGACGGAACGACCGGAGGCTTCGGGAAGAAGTCGTTGACTTCAAAAGAGGTCGTACCGGTTTTCTCGGTGCTTTTTCCCCGCCAAAAACCTTCTTTGAGAACGAGTAAGAATTCGCCTTTGAGATCCTTAAAAAAATCTTGAACGACTAAAGTCACATTTCGTCCGTTTCCAGATTTGGTCGAATCCAGCACGACTTCGCCGTCAAATTTCTTAGATTGGCCAATAGACCAAACAGAACACGTCAGTTTAGTTTTAGCGTCTTCAATGCGAAGCTCTTTGAGATCGATGGGTGCCGCATGAGCGACATAGTCCGAATAAAAATCGGCTAAGGGTTCAAGCGACTTTAAAGACTCAGGAATTGAAATACCTTTGAGTTTTTCATCGTCTTCTTTTTTAGTTAAAAGTCGAGGGGTGAGACCGGGTTGAGCATTAGCCACTTTAAATTCATTCGTGAAATCAACCGAAACTATCCCGCCCACTTTGATCTTTACGGCGCGCGATTTTTCGACCTCGCCCAATTTTACGGTGATGACGAAGCCGTACGACCCGTTGGGATCGAGTCCACTGTCATCAAAATTCGCATTGGCTTTGCCTGTTTCAGGGTCGACCTTAATCGGATTTCCATCGGCGGTGACGGTTGCGCCTTTCGGAACGCTTATCCTCAACTCACCCGCGAAAAGAGAAATTGAAAGGAACAAACCAACTATTAACGCAATGCATTTATTCATACCGAAGAATTACCGTAACGCGTTTTTTAATTCAATTGCTATGTCGAGTTTGGAAGGAAATTCTTGTGGTAAACCTACTCGAATCTCAAACTTCGTGCCTGCGGCGCAGATACCGGCCGAACGATTTCATGACCCAGAGGTGTAACCTTGCTTGAGTCGCTTTATAGAAAAACCAAGGCAATTTCGGGCGAAATTCCAAAAGTGAAATGAGAAGAAATCTGCGGTTTAAAACTTCCCGCATTTCGAGTCGACCTCGTCCTTCTATCTGAGCCAAAAATCCGCCCTTTACATAAAAGAGCGCACGGTTCTTCGTGCTGCGCTCTTTCGAGTAGACCAGCACTAAAAGCGGCTTCCGGAAAGGCCAGAGAAAAAACGCGCAACTTTCAGCGTTACTTTTAACTCGGATAAAATAGATAAAACGTTTCGGAAGCCATTTCAGATATTCCTGTGCGATCCACGTCGCGTCCAAGTAACCAGGCAACGCAAATCGCTGAATCGAACTCACGTCCAGAATTTCTTCGCCTCTACGATTTCCCAAAAAAGCGATCGGTTTTTGGTTTTTGCCTAATTTTTTTTCGGCTCCCAATGTCTCCCTCAAAAACACTTCGAATCGCAAAGGTTTGATCCCAGCCATTTCGACGAGTCGATTCTCGCGCGCGACCATCCGGTGACGCAGACTTTGAATCAGAGGGAGAACAAGACTCTTCGGAGCGCCCGTAATGAGGGAAACCCAGAGCCGGGAAAGACCAATCGTAAATCCCGAGAAATGAAAAATGCGAAGATTTTTTCCCATCGCTTGCGCCGTGGTCCGCATCATTTCTTCGTAAGTCAGGACATCCGGTCCCCCAATATCGAACGTATCCCCGAAAACCTCCTTGTTATTCGCGCAAAAAGCGAGAAGTTGCACGACATCTTTCAAAGCGATGGGTTGTGTTTGCTTGCGCGTCCACTCAGGGCATAGCATCACAGGCAAGCGCTCGACGAGTTTTTTCATAATGACGAATGACGATCCGGATGGACCGACTACCATACTGGCGCGTAAAATCGTAACCGGCGTCCCGTATGCCGTCAGCGCATGTTCCACCTCCAAGCGGCTCTGTAAATGATCTGAGAGTTCATCGTCTTCAGGGATAAGCCCGCCGAGATAAATAATTTGCTTCACTTTGGTCTTGTGAGCGCTTCTTGCAAAATTATCTGCAGCAATGAGATCAAAATCCTGAAATCTTCCCTGAGAAAGTCGGGCGGAAGGCATCATTGAGTGAATTAAGTAGTAAGCAATCTCGACGTCTTTCAGCGCTTCTTCGGCGTCAATTAATGAGAGAAAATCTGTTTTCTTCCATTCGACACCCTCAATCGATTTTTTCGGCAAGTTTCGCCCGAGTCCGACGACATCATAACGAAGCGCGAGTTTTTGAATGAGCGCCATTCCGACGAAACCCGTTCCTCCCGCCACGGCAACTTTTACTTTTCTAGTTTCCAAAAAAACTCCATTCGGCATTCGCAGTTACCTTACCTGAATTGGAAAGAAAATGCGTGTCGAGAGCCAAAATTTGTTCTGACGACCGGAAGAATACGATACCCATCCTGCCCTCCGACTGTTAGAAATTCCGGCTGGGATATTGCAAATAAAAAACTCGTGCTGGACCGTATTCTAAAATATCGCTTTCGAATCATCGTTCTCTTAGAACTCGTGGTTGGACTCTCGGCTTACGCCGCAGATCCTTTACCTGTCCTACAGCGCCGACAGATTTCTCCTGCTTTTGAATACCAAGGCGGCGCAATCCCCACTCTCATTTTGGATGCGGATGGAAACGTTCGAATCTCCACCGGCAAAGAATACGCACCTTTTCATCCGGGAGAAGTGATGATCCTTCCTAATGCGCCTGAAAAAACTTTGGAATGGACGCTGGAAAAATATTTTATCGTGGTCATTTCCAATCAAAAAAATGTAGTCAAACTGACCTCTCCGACACGAGTGACTGAGTCTATGCAGGAAACGATTCGATTACTCGAATCAAAAGGTGGAAAAATTCATTATTTCGATTTCTCGGAAAATGAAGCAGAAGATAAACCAAATTCCACGATGGCGGATAGGCTCGAATCGGCTTTTCAACAGAAGTGGGGACGCGCTGCGGTGATTGACCGCAAACGATCGTTTATGGTGGGTGATGCGGCTTACGCAAGTAGCGACGAACGGCCCGATGGATCCGCCGGAACCGACCACGCTAATTTTGACAGACGCTTCGCTAATCAAATTAACGTAACGTTCGTGGAGCCTCAAATTTTCTTCGGCTGGGAGACCCGAGGAGTCATGCGTTTCAAAACGCCTCAACAGGTTTATGCTTACCAGCACCTTCCGATCATCAAACCCTGTCGTTTTCGGCTCCCTAAAATCGCTTGGTAGGCGTTTTTTGTGAGGCCTGATTCCGGCCTTCTTCGGTCCGAATTTAAATCTTTTTTTTCTCGGAGGAGGTTTGAGGGTGGGTCGTCTCGTCGACATCTCGACCTCCGTCCCCGCTTTGTGTTAAAATTGGGTGTGAAAATGGGATTCCAAAAATGCGTGTTTTGGGTGGTGTTGGTATTTGGGTTTTGGGGTCTTAATATGATGGGACGTGATATTTCTTGTCCGGCGACGCTTCGAGAGTTTTCGGTTCGGCTTCAAACGGGGGTTTCAACGAATGCCGTGCGAAGCTTTTCGCTTAACTACAAAAAAGCGGAGCATGGTGGAGATTTCGAGATCGTCTCAAACGCAGAAAACACAAACGGCGAAAAAGTTTTAGTGGCCGTTCTCGCCGATGTGTCTGGTCATGGAACCGAAGTTGAGACAAAAGCAAAAAAATTAAAAGAGGCGATGGCATTTCCCGCCGGTCACTTCGACGGCCCTTTCCAATATCTCCAGCAAGCAGAGAAAAAAGTTGGCCCCCACGACACCTCGGTCGCGGCTTACGCGGCAATGGTGAACCCGACAACCAAAACCATCCGTCTTTCTTCTGCGGGAATGCAAAACCCAGTATTTCTCATCAAAAAGGGGATTATCGAATCCCATTCGGTTGCAGCACCCAGTCTGAGTAGTGCAAATTTGTTCGAAAGAGTGGGAAGCCTCAAAAAGCCTTCCCAGATGGAAATAGAAATCCCGTACGAAAGCGGAGATATTCTCGTGATGGTTACAGACGGCGTTGACGATCCGACGGGAACAACCCCAGATCCCAAGGCTCCTTTTCTCTCCATCGCAAAAACAAATCATCACTTGCGAAACGCACTGGTCGAAACTCAAGAAAATCTCGCGCAGAAAAAATTAACCGATGAACAAATGAAAAAGACTTTTTATACGCTCTTAAGCCATATCGAAGATAAAGATGATCGTTCCGCCCTAGTCATCCGGCTCCCATAAACCTGCATCGTGAATAGCGCCTTTTCTGGCATTCTCACATTTACAACATCGCCCGCTCTTTATTTAATCAACCCGACCGCATCCGTGGATCGCTCCCGAACCTGACGCTCGTTAAAGTGGGCCTGAAGCTTGCATTCGCAAAGTCTCTGAAAACGGAGGCTTTATGAATTTTTATAAATTACCCAAATTACCTTACCCTTACGATGCTCTGGAGCCCCATATCGATGCGCAAACGATGAAAGTGCATCACGATGGACATCATAAAACGTATGTGGAAAAACTGAACACCGCATTGAAAGATTACCCAAACTGGCAAAAGCCAGTAGACGAGCTCTTGGCTTCTTTAGATAAGCTTCCAGCCGATCTTAAAAAATCTGTGGAACAAAACGGCGGAGGACATGCAAATCATACGCTTTTCTGGACACTCCTTAGCCCTACAGCGCAAACAAAACCGGATGGCGAATTCGCCACCGTTTTTAATGAAACTTTTGGCAGCCTCGAGAATTTTAAAGAAGGCTTTAACGAAAAAGCCGAAAAGCATTTCGCAAGTGGCTGGGCCTGGTTAGCGGTCGATCAAAAAGGGAAACTCCAAGAGTTTACTTCTAAAGACCACGAGAGCCCGATTGCGCGTGGAATGACCCCACTGCTCGTCGTCGACTTGTGGGAACATGCTTATTACTTAAAACATCAAAATAAACGCGCCGATTATTTAAAATCGATTTGGAATGTCCTCGATTGGAAAGAAGCCGGACTCCGATGGCAGGACTTTAAAAACAAAGGAACGTCTGACCGAGAGTGGAAACAAGCGTGTTAGAAAAAGACTAGCGGTATTTCCATAAAACTCGAGAGAGTTTATCGATCGCACGATATTCAAGTCGTTCCACTTGTTTTTTCGTCATTCCTAAACGCTCGCCGATTTCTTCAGGGCCCTGCATTCTGCCATCTTTTAAACCGTAGCTCGCCGATAAAATGGCTTGTTCATCAGGGCTCAGCTTTTTGAAGGCTTTTCTAAAAACTTTCGTTGCCTGACGAATTTCGACGAGACGGCCGGGTTCTTCTGCAATCGGATCAATAGGGTCTAGCTCCTTTTCTGGGTGGACAAAGCGCGCACTGTTGATATGAGACTCGATCAGACTCTGAAACAGAACGGTCATCGCATAGCCCGAAAATTCACCATCGTGAAGGTAGTCGAAATGATCAATTGCGACTAAGAGCATGAGAGAAGCTTCCTGACTCTTTTCGTCGTGGCTTAGGTAGGAACTGTGAACTCTTTTCGCAGCGGAGGACACCAGAGGAGAACTTGCTTTAAAAAGCGTATCTCTTATCTTCAGAGCACTTCGTAGCTCGTTTTGCACGGTGCGAGGCCTGGCGTCCGTTTCATCGGGGTGTTCCCCATTCCACACCGTCTGTTTTTCGTCAGCGAGCCTTTTGTGATAGTTCATTGCTTTGAAAAGTAAGGTCTGCCTTTGAAGAACGGTTTCAGAGCTCGCATCCACAAGCGCATCCGCTTCCTTCAACTCTGCTTCGGAGTGTTTCTCAGCAAAAACTTCATCCGAGATATATTCGATATTTAAAGCGGCCGATTTAACTCGAGGAAAATGTCCTTCCGCAAGGTCTTCATATTTCCCACCACACGGGATTCGATCCTCTTGAGAAAATAAAAATACCGGGATGAGAAAGATAAAAATGCCGACCAACCGCATGCATTTTTCATAGCACCGCAAAACCTCAGTTTCGAAGTTTTGAGGGTGAAAGTCTTGACAAAAGTATGCAGTGCAAAAAGTCTACTTGGGAAGGCCTTTTACAATCACAAGAACATTTGTCTGATGATCGCCTGGCTTTTCGCCGGGCTCGAATGTGTAACCCTTCTTAGGAGCATAAAATTCCCAAGCGCCACCAATCTGCGTTTCTTTGTGCTCTTTGATGTAATCCTGAATGGCCGAATGGGCAGAGCGCACCTTATTGTAAGGACCGCGGTGGATAGCGTAGACGACGCTGTTCTCGTCTTTGAGCGTTTCAAAATTGGTACTGCCGGGGAAATAGCCTCCTATGATTTCACCTTCGCCCTGTTCTTCATATTGTGTGGGAAAGCCCGCTTCGAATTCGATCGCGACGCCCGGTTCGTACCGAGTAAACTGCGCGAAGCCAGAAGCAATTTGTTTGATTTTGCGACTTGCCATGAAACTCGAAACTTTTTGATACATCTCGACTAGCTTATCTTGAATCTCGATTGGATTCTTCACCTGAGTAGCTACCGAAAGCGTCGGAACCGCAAAGACGAACATTTTTTCTGCTTTGTATTCCTGAGCAACTGCCGAAACAGCCGCAAAAAAGATAAGCCCTAGAATTGATATTTTTCCCATTTTTCCCCCTATTGAGTGTGTTATTCGCGTTTAAAAGAAACAAGCGGTTGATATTTTTGATTCCATTCACCCGAAATCTCAAAGTAATCGGGACCCACGGCGAGGTGGACAAATCTCATTTTTCCATCGTTCAAGACGAGGCGCCCTCCGCCATTCCCCTCGACAAACGAAGGGCCGTTTAAACGCTCGAGTGGCCGATTTCCCGAAGTTTTTGAACTCGTCGGGAACACAGACTGATTGGGAGTTAAGACTAATACAACTCCGCGTAAATTTGAGAACGTGTGAACTATTTCTGAAGAATCGACTCTTCCAAAATACGTCCGTTCCCCGCCCGTCTCATCGTAAGTATAAATTCGAATTTCTTGATTGAGTGCACCCAAATAAAATTCAATACATTTGCCCGCCGGAAGGTCGAAATAATCAGCCCGAACGAATTTTTGTAACCCCATCGAACTCGGGCACACTTTCCAGGTCGTTCGCGGCAAAAAGAAAGAAGTGAACTCGCTCAGATTGAGATTCTCAACATAAGAATGTGCCTCAGGCCCCGTCAAAAGTTCAAGCCACTCTGAGTTCATTAAGGAACGTTTCTTCTCCACGTGGGGGATTCCAAAAACATGCCCCAGCTCATGGATGACAGCGAGGGTAAGCACTGAATCATTCGTCCATACCCCTTCCAATTTTGTACTCGACGCAGAATCTGCCGTCGCTTTATCAGACCCAATGTAAATAAATCCCTTCCCTCGGAGTTCGACCTCATCGTAGCCTGTCCTAACCGTAATCCCAACGTAACGCGAGGGATCCCCCAAAAATTTCTTTTGCATTTCATTCAAAGTGCTAGCGCCAAACTGTAGACGTAAGGATTCTTCACCGGAACAGGGGACCTCCGTAAACTCTTGAGTCGCGATACTGACATGATTCTGTAAATCCAGTATCAGATGATGAACTCGTACGGCGAGATGACGGAAATGCGTCAGCATGTCACTGAGTTCATCTCCAGTGCGATAACTCTTGTAAGGCTCTCCAAAAGAAACAAGTTTTCGCGCAAATTCGGTCTTCCAATACTCAATTGCAATATTAACGATTTTCGAGATTTTTTGTGGAGTCGCTGAAAAATTTGGGTCGACGTCGATACAGTACAAAACTTGTTTCGTGTTTTTTACCCACCACGGATTTTGAGAGTTTTTTAAATTTTCGCCCCCAGAGGAAACCCAGTCCCCCTTGAGAACAGGCACGGTAGGAAATGAAGAGTGTGGAGCGGAACCACTACATGCGGTTAACGTCAACGCAATCCAAAACGCAAGACTAATGTAATGAGTCTGGTTGCGAAGAAGCGGACGATAAGCCATCATTTACCCCTTTAGGAAGGTCCTATCAGCGTTCAAACCTATCTACAAGTTTGTCTACGGAGTATTATATTTTAGTGCAATCTGCACTAAAAAATTGTACTGCTATGTCAATCGGTATGAATCTTTACAGCGAGCAAGATTATAAAAAGGCAATTCGCGAACGGATGAAGGAGCTGAATGCTCTAGGCAAACCGGTCACGCTGAAATCGCTCGCTGAAAAAATCCCCGTACAATATACGTATCTTTCACGGGCACTTGCAGGAGAAGATAAACATCTCGGAGACGATCATCTTTTTACTCTCTGCAAACTGTTGAAGTTTAGTCCCGACGAAATTGAATATCTCATGCTTCTGAGAGCCGAGGCGACAACCGATAATTTAAATCGGAAGAAACATCTTCAAACGCGGATCGCACACATCAAAGAAACAAAAAATCTGAAAGCGAACCTCCGGGGCATGGAAGGTTATGCTTCCTTTAATGAGATTGATTATCTCTTTGAACCCCTTTGCATCGTGGTTCATGTCTCTTTAGGAATCGAAGAATTTCGCAAAACCCCACACCGCCTGGCTTCGGTCCTTGGGATTACTCGTAACCGCCTGCGCGAAGTTTTGCGCAAACTAAGAGATATTGGTTTCATCGAAATGAATTCGGAAGAGCAAATTACCCAAGTCACTCGCGCCCATATGCATTACACTCCGGATCACCCGCTGATGCGCGCCCAACAAAACTTATTAAGAACATCTTCTCTAAGTTATCTTTCAAAAGCGGACGAAGAGGATCGCCACAGTTTTATGGTGACGTTCTCCGCAGATCCCAACGCTTTCCATCAAATCAAAGAAAACTTTCAAAAGTACATTCAAGAAGTTGAAAAAACCGTCGTCGCTGCGAGTAACAAAAGCACCTACCAGATGATGTTCGATGTTTTTAAATGGGTTTGACCCGACTTCATCAGATCACTGACGGGAAAGTCCCCACCCGAGGAGCAATTATCGGAAGAAAAGCAAATCTTCGCGATGATTCCGCCGTTGGTCCTCTTCCCCTCGAGCTGGGACTCGATCCGCTCTACCCCCATCACCAAAGTAGTCGTTCGGGCGCTCTCATTGATTTTGGAGCGACACGAGTCTTTGAACCCAGCAAAGTGAGAAAGGAACTCGCGCGGGAATTTAAACCCGATGAAAAATTTCATTTGGATTTAATTCACCCCTCTGCCAGAGAAGCCGCCGAAGCATTTGAAAAAGGAGATAAAAACGCAATTCAAAAATTACTCCTTCGAAGAAATTGGCAAAATAAAAATACGAAGGACGTTGAAAAAAAGAATCGACGAATTAACCAAGAAATTCACAGCCGCACTTCGGTTAACTTCGCGGAACCGCAAGAACAGCGATTGTTAATGGTCTATCTGCACACCAAAGATGCAGAAGTACGAAAACGAATTGAGTTTACGTTATCAGGCGTCTACCAACGAAACCCAGAGATTTTCGAAAAAGCGATTCAGATCATTGAGAAAGAAGTTTCGGACCACGATCAATTGGTGGCAGCGGTCCAAAAAATTGTTGAAGTCTTCAAAGCAAGTTTAGCTCAAGTAAAATTCGACCCCATCGCAGTTAAAATGTTGAGACTTCAATTCTCCCAGAGGATGGCGGAGAGTTCAGCCACCGCGAGAGATGTGTTCGTTCGTTTGGTGAACCGAGGGGAAACGCACATCCGTGGCGAAATCAGTGCGAAGGATGAAACTCCCTTGGAACGAGGACTTCTCCTCGTACGAAGGGCCCTCTTTGATACCCGACTTTATCCTTACGGCGCTCGATATGGCTCTGAGCCAAAAATTGTGGACTTGGCGACACTGACCCGAGTTCCCGAAAGAGCGCTTCTTTTCGTAAAAAACAATAGCCCTCTCTATCGGTTGATGCCCGAGGAATCCATCATCAATACGTTTCTCAAAGTAAACGGTTACACCGAATCGAACCATCTCCGCCTTCAACGGCGGGTAATGACTGACGTCATGATGGAAACAGGTAAAGCCGAAGCCGCTCATCCGTTAGACTCGCTTTTAGAAACAGAACCCGGAGAACTTCCTGTCACTCGTGGCAGAATCGAAGCGTTTAATCTTTATGAATATATTCGAAGAATGAATATCGTTCACGATCAGGTCGGGTTAGCCCCCATTTCGCAGCACTCCTTTGTCCGCATGACCGGAATCGGAATTCATCGAGGTTATGCTGAAGTCTATTTCCATGATTTAAAAAACTGGGAAGAGGTTCCCGCGGAGCTTGCGGTTTCTCTTTTGTCCGAACTTGCGATCAACGCCGTACGGTTAGGAACTGAAGACCCCGAAATTTTCGATTTTGTCCGTTCGCAAGCTTTAAGAAATCCCACGCTCGCGAAAAGATTAAAGACGGCAGAAGAACATGGGAAGTATTATCGAGATCGTGCTCGAGAAATGATCGTGCGAAACGCTACCGTAGCAACTGTCATGCAAATGCTTAAACTAGATTTAAGCGCTGGCGGGCATCGAGAGGATGCTCTCATCATGGGTTCGAAATCGGACGGCCATTTATTAATTTACGACGTTTTAATGCGCTACTGGAAAGGTTTTGTATCCGAAGAAGAAATTCGAAAAGGAAAACTCGAAAAGTCAGACACTACTCGCCTTTCCGATGGCGTGGCACATGAGACCCATTTTTCTATGACTACTTCCAGTGGAATAAAAGCGGAATTTACGCTGCTCGGTTCTCGTTTCACCAAACCCGATGGCTCCCATTTTGAGTCAGGTCCTGGCAAGGGTACCCGATGCACGGGATGGTTTAAATTTTTTGGAAAAGGGCGACGTTAGCGAAGCATTTCGCGTTTTACAACGTCGATGATTTCACTCGTAATGACCGCGCCGAAATTGGACGTTTCCGCAGTCCAGTTGGAGAAAAGGCAATTGCCATCGTCTCTGGGACACACTTGAGCCGACTGGACGGCGACCACATAGTAATCGTCAGAATGATCGGAATCTTTTCTGCGAGAGAAAATAGGTCCTCCCGACGCTCCGGGAGTCATCCCACAATCGTGATACATCAAAGTTTCCCACAGTCCACGGAACCGACATTTGCTATCGACCGTCAATCCTACCCGATCCTGTGAGTAGCCTGCGAGTTGGAGCGTTTCTGCGGAAGAAATCGGAAAGGAGGAAAGTCTGAAATACTTAGCAAGTGCCCCCTCGACATTCAGAATCGCCCAGTCCTTAGCCATCTCAGTGGCGTTGACATTTCGAGTAGAAATTTTTGCCCCTTGAGCGACGATGTTTTTAATCTTGAACGTTTTTCCATTCTGCATTTCAAACTTCGCATCGGAGGACAGATTATGAACACAATGGGCCGCGGTCATAATTGTATGAGGTCCTACCGCAAAGGCCGTCCCGCCGCGGAGTCTTCCCACAGGGAGCCAAGCCTCCGCTCCCTGGCGGGCATCTGGTTCGTAGACAGAATTTCGTTTTTCACTGATTTTTTCGCTCTGAGTGTTTCCATTGGGGAATTTTCCACAAGCCAAAATGACAAAAGAAAATGCCACGACGTAAAAAATCTGTTTCATGACTTGTATCTAGCATGTCCCGAATGACACAAGCACCCTTTTCAGCTTTTGCGTTAACCAGTGGTAACACTTGAGATCAAGAAATTACCACTCTTAGCCGATAAGAAAATCAAGAAACTTGAGTCTTGATTTTCATGAAGAATTTTTTCCTATTTTTTACTTTTTTCGGCATCGCAATTTTGCTCAGTCACTGTAACGGAGAACGTGAAGGCCGCGAACTCTCCTCTGAACTTTCAAAAAATACGGGCACCGCTCGTACTGAAGACAGCAAACGATTCGTCAGAAAATGTTTGCGAAACCTTCGCGGTCCCGAAAACGTTCAAGTCGATTCGTACTCTACTCAAGATCTTCCCTATACCTGGGTCACTCAGCCTTACACGTTAACAGCCCGTGAAAATACGATTCTTCTCAAAATGACTTTGGGAATTGATTATCAAACGAGTTCGCAATCCACGCCCGAGATTCAAAATCGTATGAAAGGGATTCGCTCTTGCATGATCGATTTTTTTAAGCGGCACTCGATCGACCTCGAAATTGATTTTCCGGCGATGAGCAACGGGAATGCGCCTGTGACATTTTTAGACAACGCAGACCCCAAAACCAACTATGATCTTTATAATTGGTCCTTTCACATGAATGACTATGAACTCGTTAGCCCCATCGATTGTACCATTGTCACTCACGAAGTCGGACATATCTTGGGACTCAAAGACGAGTATGCGGATGAATTTGTCCCCGACCGTGTGATTGGGGAAGAAAATAGTTTAATGCACAGTTCGTATGTAGCTCCCAATCACTTAAAGCTTTATCCTCGTCATCTCCAAACCTTCTTGAGTCCGCTTTGTTCGACGCTAGCAGAATGACATCGACGCAGTATGTCTTTGAATTTCTTAGTTTTTTCTTGAGTATGCGTCGCTTTCCAAGGTACATCTAAACAGACAATTTGAGTTCCGTATAAGCCGGTAATGGGTCCGGCGTTTCTACAAGCAACCGAAAATGCTTTCTATGGGGGTCGAATGAAAAGCACACTCTTAATCCTTCTATTCACGCACATCACATGGGCTTCGTCTTACGGGGTTTTTTATTCCGCTCTGGATCGATTCGGGGGAAAGAAATTTCCTACCGCGCCCAATGAAAATTTAACTCCGGGAGATCTTTGTCGCAAAGCCGACAATTTGCGCTACCCCGAGAAAATCCGTTACTGCAACCGCAGTGTTTCCGGGAATGAAAAGCAGACAATTATTCGAATGTACGACCGAGAACTCGGTTTTGAAATCGGTCAGATGAATCGCACCGATTTTAAAATTGATCATTACATTCCACTTTGTGTCGGAGGCAGTAACGAAAGTGAAAACCTCTGGCCTCAACATCGAACCGTTTTTCAAATTACCGACGGCTTAGAAGGAAAATTGTGCGAGCTGATGGAACGCGGAAAACTCACTCAAGCCAAAGCAGTTGAGACGATCAAAAAGGCAAAAAATCATTTAGATGAAGTACCCGCAATCGCCGAGTGGCTCAACAGTCAATTCTAATTCTTAGCCTCTCGCACGGACTTTACGACCGTGATGACGATGTCGTTTATAGCGAGGGTGATTGACCCAACGGGCGCCGGTTCCACGCGCATCGACGTGAACGAACGGGCCGTGCATTCCAGAATGTTTGTAAACACCCATTCCGCCTGGAGTAAAACTTTCGGGTTCTTCTCTTTCGAGGATATCGATTACATTTTTTAAATAGAGAGAATCTTGAAAGTCGATTTTTCCGTCCGAATTTAAATCTTCGGTGATTAAAAGATCCGCAGCATCGCCCCACATATGTCTACTAAAACGGGCAGAGCGAAATCCGCGATTGTGTCCCGGGGTTCGGTAGCCACTCATCACGGTCAAGGTTTCCATCTCGGTGTTTTGAATTTCATTGAGCTTCTGTAGAATTCTTTCGAGCTTCACGAGTAAGCGTTCACTTAAAATCAAATATTTCGGAAAACTTCCGCCCTGTTTACAAAGAAATTGTTTGAGCTGAAAATGGGACGAAACAAACGTGTCCTGATTTTCTTCGGTCACTTCGATAAACCCTTTTGGAAGTTCATAGGGAGATCGATTGCTGGCAGGGTAACGTCCAATTCGAAATCCGTTTAGGACGCCCTTTTTCAATTCTGTAAAAGGAAAGGTCACAAAAACATTGATTCGAATCGTTTTCTTCAGCTCGCCAACAAAAAGATTCAGCGTGTAAGAGCCCGGATCGACTGGAGCGATTAAATCCCACTCCCCTTTCGATTCGGCAGAGACCTCTTGTTCTCCCCACTTTAAATTGCCTTCGAGAGGTTCGCCCTCAGATCCCAGACTCATTTCAAGGGCTTGGCCGGGAAGCACTGAAACTGAACGAATGACATCAGAACTGTTCACCTCATTGATCTCAAGATCGAAGGCAAAAAGGCGCGGTGCAAAAAGAAGGCTTAAAAATAGAATGATAGGCATCTTGTTAGCCTAACCCGATTCGGAAATAAAATGTAGGATTTAAGATAAAAAGTGAAGACAGCCGGCTATAAAGGATTTCGAGACAAGTTTTTCAAAATGCAATCGGATGTTCAGTCGAGACGGTAATATTCGAAAGATTTTTAGAGCAACTCGAGCCAGCGGTTTTGGTCGACTGTCTCACCAACGGAATCACTTTATCGCGAACTTCTCGGTACATGTCCACCGCATTCATCGGAATCTCCCTCAGAAAACGAAATGTTCTCATGTCATCCCATTGTCTTTGGATCTCGTCGACTCTCGGATACTTGTAGTACCTGGCCACCTTGAGAACAACCCACTGCGCCAATGGAATCGACGCAAATAAAGCGATCGTTCCGGAATCTATTTTACCAAAGATAGGCATTTCAACACCCGGACCCAGCCCGACTAAGCCAACCAGCTTTAAAGTGAAAGGGATCAGGTAAAGCATTTGGTATTCAAATGTCGCACGACTCAAACCCGGAGCAATCCTGTGTCCAAGAATCGTTAAGTCGATCGTCCCGTTTCCTTTTCTCATCCAATTTCGGATCTCAGGAACTCTCTGCCAGGCAGATCTTCCAAAATTGTTGAGCAAAGTATTGGTAAAAATATGCTGGTGAATAAGCCAAGTAGCCATCTCTCCAAAACGGTAGAGAGTGGCAGTGCCATCAGCATGCATAAACTTTAGAGAGTAAGCGTAGAGCAGACTGACCGCTGAAAGTTTTCCTATCTTCGCAAGACTGCTTCCACGGTAACTAATATTTCGATAGGTCGTTCCAAAAACACCGATCGTAAATCCGAAAGCGCCCGACATGATCATCGGAATATTGTCGTGAGGAGTCGATGGATCAATCGCTGTCTTTAAACCACTCACACAAAAAGCAGCTCCTGCTTGCAGCGCTCCGCAGAGACAACCGAGAGCCACATCGCCTCTTCCTGGGGCTTTTACAGAGGCATGCCAGTAATCTGCCCACCACTCCCCTGTTCCCGGCACAAATCGAGGGTGATAGTCAGTCGAGACAATTTTATTTTCGTCAGTCCAAACTAAAACGACATCACGGCCTTTTCGCGCGCCTCGATGGTCAACCTCTCCCGCATCCAGATGCTGTCTCGCTACAATTTGTCGAAGGTGTTTCGAATTCGAAGTGACTTCATTTTTATCCAAAAAGAGAAGCACTATTTTCGTTTTTTCATGAACTGCGCGGATGAAATAAGAATTATCGACTTTATTATATTTCGCTCGGCCGACGCCTTCGATTTCGTAAACCACATTATTTTTGCTGACTAATTGACGGAATTGTTCTTCGCCCACGTCTTTGCGCAAGTTCGCGGCATGCTCGTGAGCCCCCTGAACAAGCGGTGTAATTTCTTTTAAAACTTGGGGAGAAACTTTCTCCCATTCTGGAGGCGCCTCCAGCATGTCTTCGGTGAAATCGACGTCAATGACGGTGGTATTTGGGGGAATTTCGGAATCGAAAGCCTGAGGTGAGCTCGGGTCTGCCGGCTTGTCTGCTCCATATCCAGGATTGACTAAAGCGAAAAACGCAATGGCCCAAGCAATCCCTAGGTGGACCAGGAATGAGCTATAACGACGAGCCATCATTTTTCGCATGGCGATGAGATAGCTGAAAACTTCTAAAGACTCAATACTAGAATGAAAATAAATTTTGAAATAATTTCAATTAACGACGTGACATTCTTGATTTTTATCAGGATCCCTACGGAATGGGCCTTTCGCGACTTTTGAAAGAGTCGTATAAATTCAACGATCTCTCAAGCTTTACCGACGGAATGCCAATATTTGGCACCTGCAACGGCGGTCACGCCTTCGCGGGCGATGTCGACGATTTCGCGAGCGATGAGGACTCTTTTCTTCGGTAGTCTCCGCGAGAGAGGGTCTTTTCGATCAGACAATATAGGACGATAAAAAGATAGCGGGATCCCATTTCCTTAATTTTCAGCTTCGAAACGCCATGTTTTCGATTGCTCCACGAAATGGGGATCACCTCAAAAGTGTAGCCTCTCACAATCGCTTTGAGCGGAAGCTCGACCGTGAGATTAAAATGAGGACTTAAAAAAGGCTGTACGCCTTCGATGACTTCCCGTCGATAAATTTTAAAAGCATTGGTGATGTCGTTAAATTTAGATCGGAAGAGCACACGTCTGAACTCCAGTCACATCACGTTATCTCGT
>CALCZU010000023.1 GCA_937903155.1 uncultured Bdellovibrionales bacterium | reverse complement strand
TGGATAAAGTCTAGGAGTATTCTACCCGATGCTTCGTTCTTCCAAAACCTCGCAAACGTCCTAAAAATATCTTGTTTTGACTTTACCCTGAACAAATGAAAAATTTGGAGAGGTCTATGCCACATTCGATTAAAAAAGCAGTGATTCCGGTTGCGGGATGGGGAACTCGAGGGCTTCCGTTTACGAAGGAAGTGCCTAAAGAGATGATTCCCATTCTAGATATCCCTGCCATTCATTTCGTGGTGGAAGAAGCGATTCACTCAGGGCTTGAACAGATTATTTTTGTGACCGCGCGAGGCAAATCGGCCCTCGAAGACTACTTTGATGATTCGCCCTATCTTATTGAAATTTTGAGAAAAAAAGGGAAACACGAGCAAGCGGATTTTCTGCAGAAAATCGGCAAAATGTGCGAGATTATTTCTGTCCGGCAGAAGGAACCTAAGGGCCTAGGGCACGCGATTTTGGCAGCGAAAAATGTCGTGGGAAATGAGCCCTTTGGGGTCTGTTTAGCCGATGAGATTTTTCCTTCGTGGGATCCCAGAAACAAGTCCCTTCCTCCCCTGAAACAACTCACCGAGATCTCAAAAAGTACCGGTTTGTCGTCCATTGGGGTGATGGAAATTGACCCTAAAGACAGTTCTTCTTACGGGATGATTCGGATGGAAACTCCGAAGTTTCGGGGAATTTACGAAAAAGTCCTGGGCACCGTTGAAAAGCCCACGCCTGAAAAATCCCCAAGCAATTACGCGGTCGTCGGTCGATATGTTTTTCAACCCGAAATCATGGCGGCTTTAAGTGAAGTAAAGCCAGGTTTTGGTGGAGAAATCCAACTCACTGATGCGATGGATTCTCTTTGCTCGAACAAAGGACTTCTCGCTGTTGATCTGAAAAATGAACGTTATGATGTGGGAAATCTTTTCCAGTTTTTAAAAGCTCAAATCGACTTTGCGCTTAAAAAGCCTGAATTGTCCGATAAACTGAAATCTTATCTGTCAGACAGAAAGTAAGGAAGTGCAATGACCACGATTGCTCAACCCCTTGTCAGATTCTCCTAGCGCTAGAATAAATCTTATTGAGGAAGGAGTTCTAAAACTTTTTCCGGAGGTCTAGCGACAAACGCGCGTCCCTCATAAACGATAATGGGACGTTCTAGGAGAATGGGATGTTTTGCAATCGCCTCGGCGATTTCTTCTGGCTTCGTCAAATCAATCTTCAAAGTGCTAAAGACCTTTTCGTTGGTTCGAACGATGTCTTTCGGATCCCCTTGAAATAGCGCCAAAAGATTTTCCACTTCTTGCTTTGTTAAAGGGGTCTCTAAATATTCGATGATTTCCGGCTCGATTCGATTTTGCCAGAGTAGTTCCAAAGCCTCTGAACTCTTGCTGCATTTGGGATTATGGTAGATCACCCATTTCGCTTTTGACCGATTCGAATGCTCTGCCACGTAACCATAAGATCCGATTTTCATATCTGAAAATCATAATCGATAAATTTCGGTCCGTCTAATTAAGCCGCAATTTTAGGGGTGGTTTCTGACTTTTCACTTTTAGTGGCAGGATAGGAGCTGTACTTGGTTTCCACGAGGATGGATTCTCCGGCCGCATTTTTATATCCGAGCACACGATATAGCACGAGGTCTTCGGCCTTTCCTTTGACTTTAACCTTCTCGCAAGCATCGAGAATAAATCGGTCCGCGATTTTTTCAGCAACGGAGCTTGAAATTAAAAGATCCGTTCCAAATTCTTTAGTCATCGATTCGATGCGGGATGCGGTATTCACCGAATCTCCGATCACGGTATATTCCATCTTCTCTTCCGAACCGATATTTCCTGCGACCACGGTTCCTAGGTTTAAACCCATTCCCATGTAAATCGGGCTCAGTCCCTTCGCTTCACGCGCTTCATTAAATCGTGCAAGGCCTTTTCGCATTTCTAAACACGCCAAAATCGCTTGCCCCGGATCATCCGTTCCCGTCAGCGGCACTCCCCACAAAGCCATAATCGCATCGCCTACGTACTTATCGACGATACCGCTATGATTTCGAATGACTGATACCATCTGAGTCATATATTCATTGAGAAATACCACCACCTCTTCAGGTGCGAGCTGCTCGCTCAACGTCGTAAAACCTCGAATATCGCTGAAGAAGATAACTGCTTCCTTCTTCTCTCCACCCAGTTTGACTTGTCCTGAAAGAAGTTTTTCTGCGACTTCTTTGTTGTGAAATTTCCCGAAAATCGCTTTGACGCGATCTCTTTCCTCTAGACCTTCGGCCATTTTATTAAAGGCGGTAAAAAGATGCGCGACTTCATCTGAACCTTTAGAGTGCATCCGAGCGGTAAAATTACCCGACGCGATTCTTTCGGTTGCAGACACTAGCTTTTGAATCGGATGCACAAGAGATTTCGAAAAGACATAACCGATCCCACAAGCTAAAAAGAGAACCGCAAAGGCCATTAGAAATGCACGATATTGAAGACGGTTTGCGGCCTCGAAAGCTTTGGTTTCTGAGACTTCAGAGACCACCGCGAGCTTTCCAATCCCTAATAAACTAAACGCGCCCATCCGATTCTCTTTAGTTTCTTCATCAAGGTATCTTGCTTGTCCATTCGTTTGCTTCCCTTCCATTGCTTTTTGAACGATTCCAGACTTCGAGAAGTTGTAACGGACTTTTACGAGTGAAAAATCGGGATGGATGATAACGCCCCCATCATTATCCACCATAAAATTGGAGGTGAAAGATGCATTCGAGAAGTGTGTTACCCAAGCAGATTGGGAAAAAACGGTCACCAAAATGGAATTTGTTTGCTTCTTTTCGTCTTTGAAGAAAGGGGTCATCAATGCAATCACGGGGCTCTCATCCGGCGCAAAGATTGAAGTCATTTGCGTTTCAGATTGCATCTCTTTTGAAAAATTCAGTCGAGGTTCGCTTAAGAGTGAATGACCGAAATGGGAGCCATCTTTTTCACCCAGTTTGAGAAGCGGGTCAAAAATGAGGGAATCTTTAAGTTCCATGGGTTGGTCAGCTTTGCTTTGAAAAAGAAAAATTCCGTAGAGATTTGAGTCTTTTTCTTGGAGCTGTTTGACATACATTTCGCGGGCGGAGAGAGGAACAACTTTATCCGAATCTTCTTTGATTTCAGCCAAGGCTTCGGCAGGTTCTGCCTTTCGGGTCGATTCGATAACTCCAGGATTTTGGAGCATAAAAAATCCCGCCCCTTTTGATTTTTCAATTCGATTCTCAATCTCAAGACGCAGCATTTCAGCGAGATGCAGCGAGCTCTCAGTGGTCATCTGCTGAACAAGTGCCTCGGTGTCCGCTTTGAATAGACTCGAGGCAAGATGCGTCAACGACAGGAGTGCTACCAATAGAAGCGTCGCAATGACAAGGATAAGCTTCTTGCCAATCGTCAGACGAAAGAGATTTTTAAAATGAGTAGACATAGGGATTCGAAAACTCTTCGGCTAATTTTGCAAAAAGATGAAGGAATTATTGAATAAAAATGGAAAAAATGCCGAAAAGCTGAGAGTCATGGAATTTCTAAAACCCTATCCTAAAACGCTTATTCTATTGGGTCTTAGCCTTGCCTTCTCTTTATTTTGCCTCCTCTCCTTAATGAAAGACATCGACGGAGATTCTTGGAACGCTTCACAAAAGCAATTTGGAAAAGTTCTTAAAACCACCCGTGAAGTAAAAAGGAAAAATGTAACAAGCTTAATGTGGAACAAATTGAGCGATAAGAACCATCTTTTTTTTAAAGATTCTATTTTAGTCGGTCGTCGAAGCGACGCAACGTTGGATTTAACTTCCGGCGAAGAGATTGAACTCGGAGAAGACAGTTTCTTTATGCTCGACCCCTCTCGAAAAATTGAAGACTCGCCTTTCCGAGGCACTCTCGTTGTAAACGAAAAGGGGCAAAGGACGCTGTTAGAAACCAAATCCGACGGAACGCTTCAAAAGACCCAACTTTCGGTTTCTCTCAAATCTCCTAAAAATCACGAAACTTTTTTCCTAATCAAAGAAAACAGAAAGGCAGTCGACTTTGATTGGGTCGAAAATTCCGACACAACGATAAGTTCCCCTCAGTTACAGCTGAGTGAAAATCCAAAATTTCTAGGTAATCGAGTTCCAAACCCTTCCAACTCAAAGAGTTTTCTCTTAAAGCCCGGGACCTATTACTGGCGTTTGGTCGAAGGAGAGTCAACACTCAGTGAGACCTATAGTTTCACGGTTGAAAAAATTGAGCCTTTAAAACCTTTCAGCCCCTTCGTTTCGGAAAACATCGTCCGTTCAGACTTAGTTTCGCCTCTCACATTTACTTGGAAAAAATCTGCTCAATCGAATTCATCTCAGCGATCCGATTGGCTGCAAGTTTCTTCCGAAAGTGATTTCAAAGAAAAATGGATCGACCGAGAGGTTCTCCCCTCAACCGGCTTTATCGAAGAAAAAATTCTGAAAGCAGGAACTTACTACTGGAGACTCCTGACCAAAGCAGGAGACGAAACACTTGAGTCGGAGACACGAAGTTTTCAAATCACTCAGAGCGATATTGTCGACCTCAAGCCTCTTTTTCCGGCAGACAATACGGTGGTAAAAACCGGCGAGCCTATTTTGTTTCGATGGCAAAATTCTAACTCCGCGTCCGAAAACCATATCGAAATTGTGGATTACCGAACTAAAAAGCCACTGATTTTTGAGTCGGTGCGGGGGCAGTCATTCTCCTGGAAAGAAGTTCTCACTGGCCAATATATGTGGCGAATCTCCGCTAAGAACGCACTGAGAACGCTTGCCTCGTCAGACTGGCGTCTCGTCACGGTCACATCAAAAGATTCTCTCGCACTGAAATCTCCTGCAGATAAAGAAAGTCATATCTTCTGGGAAAAGCCAGAAACTTTTACTTTCGAGTGGGAGAAAGATCTCGAAGCGACGGAGTACATGGTGGAATTTTCAAATTCACACGATTTTAAAAAGCTCCTTTCTTCTCGAAGCAACCTAACGACCGAATTGAAATCTGAGGACGCGAAACTCCCCTTAGGAAGTATCTACTGGCGAGTTCGAGCTCTGGATTCAAACCAAGTGACTCTCAATCTCAGCCAACCCCGACTTATTGTCTACGACCATCCCGAACTCTTAAAAGCACCGACTCAGTTTAAACCCGAAAGCGGAAGTCATTGGGATGTGGTGAAAGAAGGTAAGGAAGCTCTTATCCAATGGGACCCCATTGAAGAAGCAAAAGCCTATGCGGTCAGTGTCGAGAAGGAAGGGGCTACAGTTTTCAACACCCAAGTCGAAAAACCAGAGTTAGCCCTCACCCGGTTTAAATCCGGAAAATATAAAATCAGCGTCAGCGCAATCGATAGGTTAGGCCGCGTCGGAGTTCAACCCGAAAAACCCATGGAACTCATCGTAAAATATAGCTCTCTCACCGCGCCCGAAGCGGAAGCGCCGGAGGTGAAATGATTTTCTTTCTCCTCCTTCAGGCGCTCCTATTCGCCGATACGACTCGCCCTGTCCTTTTCAAATGGCATGCGGTCCCGTTTGCGCAAGACTACGAGGTTCAAATCGGCGGTAAAAAAGGGATCACTTTTAAAGAAGTCTACCCACTGAATCAAACGTATTTTGAAAAAACCCTTAGTCCCGGAGCCTATTTTTTCAGGGTCCGGGCGCGAGATCTCGATAAGCGAGAAGGAAACTGGGCCGAATCAAAAGTGTTTATTGTCCCATCCGACCATCCAACGCCCTATGAACCACCAGATGCCACCGTTTATGAAATGTATACCAAGTCAAAAGACATTAAACTTCAGTGGAAATATATTCCTGAAGCCGACGCTTATTCGGTTGTTGTAAGAAAAGAATTGAAGAAAAGCACAAACTCAAAAATCGTCTACAGTGGCGTCTTAAGCGACACAGAAGTCATTCTAAAAAATCTCTCCGCTGGGATCTATACCTGGTCCGTCGCCTCTATCTACAATAAAAAATATCTCGCCGAATTCGACATTGATATGCCGAAGTGGCAGGGAAAAAGAACCAAACTATTCAGTTTCGCCATCGAACCGAAGAAGTTAAAAGCCCCCGTGGGCCTCATTCCCATCGGAAAAGTAAAGAAGAACGAAGTCAAAGAACCGTTGGAATTCGCTTGGCGCCCCGTCAATGGAGCCGAAGCTTACGAAGTAAAAATCGAAGATGAAGATGGAAATCAAGTGGAAGCCGTCGTTCCTACCACCGCAGTCCTTCTCCCCTCCGTCGACGATGGAAGCTATAACTTCTCAGTCAGAGCCCTCGCTTCGAAAGATTCGACTAATCCAAATCAAGTCAAAAGCCCTGAATCAGAAGCCGCTATTGAATACGGAACGCGTTTTCTAAAGGAAGAACGTGGAAACTTAAAGTTTTCGTTTTTTCAAAACAATGCCACTTATCAATACCCCGCAACCAGAACTTTAAAGTCCCAGACGCTTAAAGACAGTTCCCCTATCGTTCGTCTCTCCGGCGAATTCTGGTTCAATACGCCTCTGGGGCTCACGTGGGGAATCGAAGAACAATTCGCAAAAACATCGAGTTTTGAAGGGGGCACCGAAAGCCTCGAGCTAGGAATAAAGTATCTTCTCTTAGGAAAGCCGGGAAGAAACGAGCGTCGAGATTGGCTTCTTTCCGCTCGTGTTGGCGTACAAAACGCCAAATTTCTCGAGTATATTTCCTCCTCTGAAACGACGTCGTTTCTAAACCTGTGGGGACCTAATGCAGGGCTGGAACTGAGAAAATACTTCTGGGAGAATTTTAGTCTAGGCGCCACTGCCCAGTATTTTCATCCTATCGGATTCTTTGGGGAGTCGAACGGTCGGACCTTCAAGACAAACCAAAATTTAATGAATTTAAAAGCGAGTTTAGATTTCGGGTGGGCATTTGCGTACCATTGGGAAGCAAATCTAGGATTGCGAGCCGAAGCACGCTCTATAAAATACTCACCCGGTGCAGGATATTCTACACCGGGTGAAATTGGGGTCACTTCATACGCCGGATTTTTATCCTTTGCGTATTCGTTCGGACGTTAGTTGAAAGTCGCGAGAAGCTTTTTCGCTTCAGGCTCGTCTTTCAGCTCGTCGTAAGTTGTTTTGCATTTTTCTTTCAAACGAGTGAATTCAGCAGGATCAATCGAGACGATGCGGTTGGAGAACTCAAACTCCGGAACGGCCTTCGCGGGATCGCCCACTTGTTTCGAATTCAACTTTTGAAGCGAAATCGTGTACGGTTTAGCGCCTCGTTTTTGAATGAAAGGCAAATCCATGACTTTCTTTAGAGAAGTAAAGTACTTCACAGCGTGTTCTAGACCGTCAAGGGTGACCGCTTCTTCGTCGTCGGTGACGGGGGTGATGTACGCGATGTTAAGCATATTAAATCGCGCAACCGCAATCACTTTTGCTGTTTTACGGAAGCGGCCTTCTTCTTCCACTTCGTCTTTTTGAATTTCTTCAAATTTTTCGTTACTCATTGCTCCGCTGATTGCCAAAACCATTCCCCAAGCGACTTGGCGATCTCGAATTCTCCAATTCAATTCGGTGGGAGGCAATGTATTGTTAAAACCCTTTTGAACATCGTTAAACAAGACGTGAACGGTTTCTAAAATTTCCCAAGCTTCCGCTTCATCGGCGAACACTTTTGCAAATGGCATCATGCGAATTGGCGGTTCTAAAAACTCAGAATTCTTGGGATCGACCATGCTTTGCAAAGCGACGGCAAGCGTTTGATTATGGATCGCATCATTCGTCGTATCCATTTTTTGACCCAATTTCTTGGTCAAATCTTCCATCTTTTTCATCAACTCGATGAGTTGTTCTTGCTTGCGGTTACTTTCTTGAACACTGTTTTTTGTTTCTTTTGCAGTATCCATGATTCCGCAAGAGACGAGACTGAGGGCACAAAGAAGCCCTACTAATTGATTCATGAGTTTCATAATTTTCCCTTTCAAATGATTACTTCTTAATTTCTAAAAGCTTTGGCTGGAGATTTTTGACTCCGTCATCGCCTTTAACAAATTTCGCACCGAACCAAGCTTTCCAAAGATCAAAGCCTAAGAATTTCGCTTCTTGAGAGAAAGCAATCGGATTGCTGTTATTGACTTCAATCAAGACTTTTTCGACATTTCCTTCTTTGGTAAACATCATGATTGTCGCAGTATCGCCTGCATCGAGACTGAATTTGAATTTAGCGAACAAGTCTTTAAAAGCAGTGGTTGTGATATCGACTTCGTTTGCTTTGAGAGAGTCTTCTAAAGAACCTCTCATTTGACCGCCGGTCATTGACATTAACATCGTCAATTGGAGGACACGGGCTTTGGTGTCTTTAAGAGAATCGAGGGGTTTTTCTGGATTTACGTTAGAGAGGTCATCCATGTAGCTCGCGATTTGGTAAACGTTTCGTTTTCCCAAGATCGGAATATCTTTTACTCGAGTCGCATGGCCTGTGAGCTTTACTTTAAGCTCTTTATCCCCTGTCTTAAGGACCGCTTCTGGGAACACTTTCACTTCTGTGCCAGAAATTTTAACGGACTTCGCTTCACCTTTGAATTCGATGTCGCCCGCGAACAGTTGCATTGAAACGACCAATGCCAAAAAGAGATTTTTCATTCAATTGACTCCTGAAATGTTGATTAATTCACTGTGTCAGTACCCAGTTTTGAAAATAATGTCAATCCTAGAGGCTCACCCGCAGGCATATGATTCGGCGTATCCTATTGAAATAGCTATTATAAATGGACAAGCCTATCGAACAGCTTTAACCTTGCAGGGCATACTGAATGCAGCTTTAAGGACCGTACTTGTCCGACACAAAAAACCGGGAGGATTATAATGTCTCATCCAACAGAACACATTCTTTGGGCAATGGACCCCTTCGCAGAAAAAAAACTTCAACTCAAGACATTAGATGCGATTCAGTGTTTCACCAAAAATGCAAAAACGATCATCGAACCGGTGACAGTTCTCTCCCCGGATCAATTAAGACTCCCCATCCAAGCATTCCGAACCGAATCCGAAAACTTTAGGCTCCATGCGGAAGACAACCTTAAGAAATGGTTGAAACAGGTAAAAATTCCAGGGCTAAAACCATTTACACTTTTAGTTTCCGAAAAGTACTCATTAAGATCCAGCACGGACCTCCTTCTGACCTACGCAAAGGATAGCGGTGCTTCCCTCATTGCCTTAAGCACCCACGCACGTAAAGGGGTCGCTCGAATCATCGCCGGAAGTTTTGCAGAAACTTTGCTCCTGCACTCCTCCACTCCTTTATTAGTGGTGAATCCCTTAGTGCAGGCGACAAAGGTAACGCAGATTCTGTTTCCCACCGATATGTCGGAAGCATCCGAAAAAGCATTCGCTCAAGTGATTGAGATCGCAAAGCAACTCAAAGCGACGATCAATCTGTATCATAAAGTCGAGTATGTGATCCCCGACACTTATTCAGTTTTCACTCACCACCAAGCCTACGAAGACTACTTAGAAAAGGATCTCGAAAGCCGCGAAAAACAACTCGAAGGCTGGATCGCCCGCGCCAAAAAATCCCAAGTCAAAGCAGAAGTCATCTTCGACAAGAAGCCCTCTTTCGTCACTCAAGGGATTCTCGGCGCTGTCCGGAAAACAAAGTCTCAGATGATTGCACTTTGTTCTCATACCGGAATGATGGGAAATGTGATGCTTGGGAGTGTGACTCGGCAGATTTTGCGGGAAGCGAAGTGTCCTGTGTGGACTGTGCACGTTTAAGAGCGCACCCCCCGTCGTTGCGAGGAGCGAAGCGACGAAGCAATCTCGCTGAACGAAGAAAAGGTTTCCGATTCATTTGTGAATTTTAAAAAAGAGAAGAATTCTACTTTCTCTCTTCTAATTTATTTATCGCAGAATTCGCTGTGCGAAATCGACAGAAAGACATTGCCCCAATGATCCTGAGAGGCCACAAATAGCCAGCTATTAACTTAT
>CALCZU010000022.1 GCA_937903155.1 uncultured Bdellovibrionales bacterium | reverse complement strand
TGATGGGAAAATGATTTTCATTCAGCAACGAAAGAACGGACTTTCCTTTCCAATGCTGGTTTAGCTTTTGAGGGTTTTTCGGAGTGTGAGGGCTCACGATTTTTAAGGAATCTTTGGCTGAAAATTTATCGTAAGACATTTTCTTTTCGATCACTTTGCTTCCGTCGACTCGATAAAGGGTTAAAGTAGAGACGTTTTTTTCGTCTCTGCTGCTAGACTCTGCTGAAAAAGCCACCGACAAAATTAAAATGAGAGAATAAATTTTAATCATTTTAGCTGATTCCTACGTCCGCAGTGATTCCACCGTCTGCAACGACAATCGATCCATTGAGATAAGCAGATTCCGTGGAAAGAAAGTTTAAAACTTGAAAAGCGATTTGATCCGGCGTCGCGATGCTGCGGCTAGGGGTTCGTAATAAAACTTTTTTGCGGTGGTCTTGAACCGACTTGCTTTGAATTCCCATTTGCGTATCGACGTAACCGGGGCAAATAGCGTTGCAGGTAATTCCGTAGGCTCCCCACTCACTCGCAATGGAGCGTGTGTAGCCAATCATTGCATGTTTTGTGGCAACATACGTAGAGGATCGAGAAGCTCCCAGAAGTCCTTGAATCGAAGCGATATTCACAATTCGACCGAAGTTTTTCTTTTTCATTTGGGGGAGGAGAACGCGGCAAAAATTAAAGACACTTTTGACGTTCGTTTTGAAAATCCATTCCCACTCGGAGTCGCTGACTTCATTTAAGAGATGGAAAGGACCGCCCACTCCGGCGTTATTGATGAGTACAGAGACTTCCCCAAGATCTTTTTGAATCTGTTTTAAAGTGGCCGCGACGGTTTCGGAATCGGAAACATCGCATGGATACGCTTTAGAAGAATTTCGGGACGATTTGACGATGGACTGAGCTTTCTTAAGATCGATGTCTAATGCTGCAACCGTGTATCCATTTTTAATTAAAGCTTTTGCAATCGCAGCGCCGATTCCTTGGCCTGCGCCTGTGACCACGGCGACTTGAGATTTTTTCTTCATAAAATTCCTTTGGAAGGAGAAAGTCTGACTTCGTCGATTCGCATGCTTAACGGTTTGACGGCTATATCGCTAATCAACTGAGCAACCTCTGAAACAGAAAGCATGTCTTTTTCGGAGAACTCGGGACGTGATTTCCAGATCTCTGTGTATGTCGCGCCTAACGAAACAAGCGTCGCGCGGATTTGAGAAAGTTTGCCCTCTTCGTTGATAACTCCGTTTAACCCGCGGAGTCCGAATTTTGAGGCAGAATATCCGCCATTGCCAGAGAGTGCTGAATGGTCGGCGATGGAGCCGATGTTGATAATTCGGCCTCCAGCTCTGGCTTTCATTAATTTCATTGCTTCGCGAGAGCAAAGGAAGGCTCCCGTCAGATTGGTATCGATCATTTCTTTAAACGCTTCGAGGGAAGTTTCGGTGATGGGGCAAAAGGTTCCTACGCCTGAATTGTTCACTAAAATATCAATGCGCCCGTAAACCTTCGTGACATATTTAAACGTTTCGAGCACCTGGGCTTCGTTTCGCACATCAAGCTGAACCGGATCGGGGCCCGCGGGTGTGTGCTCTTGGATGGGACTCGAATTCCCCAATCGGGAGGTCCCAATAACGGTAACCCCTCGTTCGCGAAGCTCGTCTGCGACGGCCTTACCGATTCCGCGTGCCGCACCGGTCACCAAGGCAACTAGCTGATTTTTATCAGTTTTAATTGAATTCTCGTTCAGAGGAACCCCACTCTTTAAACAATGAATGAAACGATGCGTCATATATAGCAAAACTAGCTGAAATAGGCAATATAAGGTTAGGCAACGAAAGTTTCTGATGCGGGTTGTAAAAAATTTTAGCACGCTAAAACAGCAAACTTGCCTTATAATCTAAAGAGCAGATCTTGCAGACACTTTTGATCTCCTTATTAGTTTAAGGCGGTCGAACTACCAATAAATTAGCTAAAAAAAATCGCATCATGAAAAAATTTATTCTACATTTCTTACTGTTTCTCACGACGTCTGGAACTCTCTTCGCTGCAAAAGAGAATGTGATTGAAAAGCAGCTCGAAGATATTGGGAGAATTCCCAATGAAGAAGTGATGGTGGTTCAACGAAAGTACACTCGTAAGGGCGGACGCCACGAACTGACCCCATTTTCGATCGGCGGAATTCCTTTTGGTACCGTGAGAAGAACTCTGATTGGTGGAGCGAACTACACTTACCATCTCAATGATTGGCTGGGGATTGAAGCTTTTAATTTTGTCTATTCGAAAACCTTTTTCAGTTCTTTTACAGAAGATGTGAATAGTAATAAGTTGGGAGCGGAAGCCGACATTCGTCCAGACTATCAAAAACTCCTTTATTTTATGACGGCGGGAGCGCAACTCACCCCGTTTTATGGAAAAATTTCGACTCTCTCGCGTTGGATTCTGTATGTCGAACCCTATGTCACTTTTGGCGCTGGACTCGCAAAAACTGAAACCGATTCTTATCTTGCATTCTATCCCGGGATCGGACTGCGAGCCTTCTTTAAGGAATGGTTCTCGATGCGCCTCGAATTCAGGGACTATATGTACTCGGAAAAATCTGTCTCGCGCACCACAGCAGCAACGAGTGACACGATCCTGAGACAGAACTACGCAGTCAATCTCAGTTTGAGCTTTTGGCTGCCGAAGATGCCCTGATCTGAATAGTAGTAAATCCTAGTTGATAGGAAAAATGAATACTCTTACCCAAGGTCATAAATTATGAAGTGGACACTTCAAATCATCACATGTGTTGTAGTGACTCAGTTATCTTCTTCCGCTTTGTTCGCGGCAGATAGAGGAAGCTTTTTAGAAGCAGGGAAAAAGCAGTTTGATTCTGGAAACTACGACCGCGCGATTTCGATTCTTTCGGACGTCGTTCGCTCCGCGGGCGATGCAAATACTCGCAATCAGGCGAACTACTTTTTGGGTCTCTCCTTATTTGAAAATGAAATGTACTTTTCAAGTCTCAGTGCTTTTAGACATGTCATTAGTGCCGGAGACGATCGCAACCGTGATGTTTACGAAAAGGCGATTAAAAATGCGGTCGTGATTGCGGACCGTCTGAATATGCTCGGTAAAGTAGGCCGATCGTTGCAAAAACTTTCTTCAGGACTTGTCCCGGGATCGGTCGCGAGTCATAGTCACTACGCTTTAGGCGTCCATGACATGGAATCTGGTGATTTAGATTCAGCGATTAGCCATTTGAAGTCCGTGAATCCTGAAAACGCTTACTATAATAAAGCGCTTCTCTATTTAGGAATTTTAGAAACACGTAAGAAAAACTATAAAGAATCCGTTTTTTACTTCGAAAAAGTCATCAAGCTTGCGAAAGGTAAAAGAGACCAGTTTGATATTGGCGACTTAGCAAGACTGAATCTTGCGCGAACGGCTTATACCATGGGAGATATGGAACGTTCAGTCGAGCTCTACTCTCAATTTCTTGCAAGCTCCTCATACTGGTTAACGGTTCTTCTGGAAGCGAGCTGGCCATTAATGCGGGCGAATGACACGACCGTTTCTTTAGGAAATCTTCACACGATTACTTCTCCCTTCTATCGCGAAGATCTCGTTGGAGAAGGATACATCTTAAGAGCCACGATTCTTTTCTCGATGTGCAAGTACGAAGAAATGAAACGAACGCTTGCTCAGTTTTTAAAACTATACGATCCAGTCATCCGACAAATGCAAGCGGCTCAATCGAGTTTGGGGGGTGCTGAAGGTTATTTTAGAGCGTACCAGGCAGGGGCCTCTGATAAAAATCGAGTCTTGCACCGTGCATTCATTAATTACGCAAAACGCGATCAAGGAATTCAAAAATCTTTTAAAGTGTTGAACCTTTTAAAAGACGAAAAAGCAAATCTCGCGAAAATCTCTCGTAGCGACTCTACGCGTGGATTGATCTCGGGCGTCGACGAAGCGATTCGCCAACTTGAAATTGAAACGGGTGACCAACTTCAAAAAATTCACAAAAGGAAATTGGCTGAGCTGATTGATCAGAGAGAACAAGCCAACTACTTGAAAATTGAAGTCGCGACCGGAGAGAAAGACTTAATCGAAGGTCAAGGCGGATTGCCTTCTAAACGGGTGGTGGATGTCGAGACCACCGTTGGATCGAATTATCAGTTTTGGCCTTTTACGGGCGAATACTGGGATGATGAATTAGGCGCCTACATTTATACCACGGAGAGTGCGTGTGTTAATTAACAAAGAAATTCTATTCCTATCGATGTTTGGGGTGAGTGTTGTTTTGAATGCCGCCTCCAAAGAGTACGATAATTTTTCGCTTCCTCCAGAACCCTCCAAGGTGGTTCTGCCGGAAAATCGATTCAATTTTAAAAGTAATAATCGAGTCGAGATTAAAGCTTCTAAGGTGCGGACGGTTTCGGGGCCTTCGATTGATAGTAAACTCTTTATTCTCGCCAAAGAAAATTTCCTGACTGAAAAGCGAGAAGAAGTGATTAAGCTTCTGAGACAACAGTTAGACCTCGGGCAAAAAGCAAACCGAGACAATCTTCTTTTGAAACTCGGGCAAAATTACGCTGAAAAATACATGGAGTTGAGCAATCTTGAAAACGAAGTATTCAGCGCTCAGTTAGTCGATTTCGAACAAAAAAGAATTTCGAATAAGAACTTGAAAGCTCCCAAGGCCGACAATTCGCGTTCTCAAAGATACCTAAAAGACGCGGTTAGACTGTTCTACTCTTTAGAAAAAGACTATCCAAAACATCCCCGATTGGATGAAGTGATCTTTTTTATCGGTTTTGTGGAACTTGAGTCGGGTAACGACAAAAAGGGTTTAGCCTATCTCGAACGCGTAATTAAGAATTATCCTTCGAGCCGTAAGTATGATGAAGCCGTGGTGTTTGTCGGTGACTACTATTTTGCGAATCACAAATTTAAAGATGCCGCTAGCCGCTACAAACTTCTCCTGACAAGGGGGGGCGGATTACAAGATTTCGCGCACTATAAGTTAGCATGGTGCGAGCTGAATACGGGCGATCCGAAAAAAGCCCTTTCGAACATGAAGTGGGTGATTGAGAGATTGAAAGACAGCTCCCAAGCTTCCAAATTCAATTTGCGAGAACAAGCTTTAAAAGACATTGTAGTTTTTTACGGAGAAGCCGAGCTTGTTGGCGATGCGGTCACTTACTTTACTCAGCAATTGAGTAAGGATAAGGCGCTCGAAAACTTACGGCTCTTGGCGGACATTTACCGATCGAAAGGTCGAGATGAAGCGGCGGTTAAAGCCTACCGAAGACTTGTTCAGGAATTTCCAGATGGCATCGAAACGCCCCGTTTGTATGTCGGGCTTTATGACTCCCTTTCGCGTTTAGGCAAATACAACGATGCTTTAAAAGATATGTTAATTGCTTTTGACAGATATGGAGAAAATTCTCCTTGGGCTAAATCTTTTGGCCCCGAAAAAGCGGCTGAAGTGAAAGCAGCTTTTGAAACTCTCGGCATGGAAGGTTCAAAGATCGCTTTTTACTATCACCAATCTGGGCAAAAAAGCACGAACAAGAACTCTTACGAGTCCGCTGTTAAAATTTACGCGGCCCTGCTTAAAAACTTTCCAAATCACCCAGAAAAAAAGAAGCTTGCTTACTTTCAAGGGGAAGCTCTTTACCAAATGGGCAGATGGCTAGACGCTGCGAACAGTTACATGGCTGCAGCCTACACCCCGCCGAAAGATAAATTGGGCGATGAAGCCGTCTACAATGCTCTGTTGGCTTTAGACCATTTCACTTACAAAGATACCAAGCTTACAAAATATACAAAATCTGAACAGAAAACGATGGACCAGACGCCTCAAGAAATCCCTGAAGGTGAAAAGAAGTTCATCGAAGTGGGAGAGTACTATCTCAAAGAATATCCACAAGGGGATAAGATTGTGGATGTTAAGTTTAGAATCGCGTCGATTTACTACGAACGCCATCATTTTGATGCGGCCCAAGGAATTTTAAAAGACATCGTACTCGCTCATTCGAAACACCGAACCGCTACAACGGCGGCTCATCTTGTTCTCGATATCTATAATATCCGAAAAGACTATGATGGTTTGATCAGCACTGCCTCTCAGTTTACTCAGGTTAAGAATCTGGGGGATGCGAGCTTTAGAGATGAGTTGAAAGCGATTGTCGGTGAAGTCGACTTTAAACGAATTGAGCCCTTAGAAAAAGATAATAAATGGAAAGAAGCCGGCGAAACTTACTTAGCGTATTACAAGAAAAATCCTGAATCTCCTTTGGCTGAAAAATCACTCTACAATTCCTACGTCAGCTTTCAGAAGGCAAAGGAAAATAAAAGAGTCACCGAAGTGGGTCGTCTCTTCTTAGTGAAGTATCCTTCTAGCAGCTACTCTGAAGGAATTTTACTGGATATCGCTCGCGCGGCTGAAAAAACCTACGATTTCGACCAAGCTCAAAAGGGTTATATGGATTTTGCGAAGAAATTCCCAAAGTCGAAAGAAGCCCAGAACGCACTATTTAATGCTGCCGTTTTTGCTGAGCTCTTAGAGTACAACAAGTTGGCACTGCAACTTTACGACGACTATCTCAAAGACGGTAAGGCAAGTGCTGCAGAGAAAAAATCAATTACCGTTTCTCAGGCGAAACTTTATCGCAAAGAAGGCAACTGGGATAAAGTGAGCTCCATTTACCGAAAACTTGCGAAAGAAAGCCGAGTGGAATCTGAGCGAGTGGAATACTTAGCGGAATTGGCAAGAATCTACGATAAAGCCGGAAAGAAAAAAGAAAAAGAGGCTCTGTTGAATGAGTTTCGTATTCTTTATGAAGGAAAAAAGATTGCTCAAGCTGGCGGAACAGCCGCTCCCTATGTCGCAGAAGCTAAATTTAAATCCATCGACAAGCAAAAACAGACTTTTGAAGCGATTAAACTGCGGTTTCCTCCAGATGACCTGGTTTATCTCTTAAAACGAAAAGAAAAAGCCCTGATCAAACTTGCCGAACAATACGATACCGTGATTGGAGTCGGGGTGCCGGATTGGGGAGTCGCCGCTCTTTACGAAAAGAGTCAAGCTTATGCGAGTTTTGTCGCTTCTTTTAGAAGTCTTCAGATCCCTAAAAAATACAAAGACCAGGAACTTGCTGAAGTCGAAAGCAGCTTAAAAGCCATTGATGCAAAGTTAGTCGCTCCGTTGGAAGCCAAATCCCAGGAAGTCCTTAAGCTTTGTTTAACGCGCGCTTCGGAATTTAATGTCACGACAGAGTACGTTGAGCACTGCGCTGCGAAAGCGGTTAAGTCTGAGTCTAACTTCGAGCCTTCGGGAACATTTCCCAAGCCGATTTACTGGAGCACCCGACCTTTGGTCAGAAAGTGATAGCTATGAAAAGAATGATTCCAATTCTGTTCGTTCTCCCGCTTCTTACTCACTGCACCGTGAAAGAGATTGCCTCGGATGACGATTTTATCGCAAAAGCACCGAAGTACGTTTCTTATTTGGATAGAAACATTACAGACAAAGCAGCCCCCGATCGTGAAATTGCACAAGCCGAGCTCGATAAAGTGGAAGTGAACACACCGAGTCCTGAGAATGTTGACGCCTATTTGGAGTACCTGGTGCTCTTAGATGCTTCGGGCAAGCAGGCGGAAGCCGAAAAGAAGATCAAAGAATTTCTTTCTGAACATCCAGATGAAAAAAGGGCGGAGTTCATCCTTTCGGTTCATTACTTGCGAAGAAATAAAAAAGAGTTAGCGCTTTACTTCATGAACCAACTCGAAAAAGAAAAAGATTTTGCTTGGAGGTCGTTGCTTCTAAATAATTTCGGAATGATGGCGCTTCAAGATAAAAACCGCCAAGGCGCGATTGCCTACTTTGAAAAAGCGACGAAAGAGAAGCTCGAAGTCTCAGCTCCGTTTGCGAATTTGGGAGCACTTTACCTTCAGAGTAAGAGCTATACAAAAGCAGAAAAAGAATTTCGGAAAGCCTACCAGATTGAATCCGATTTCGAGGATGCCGCTTTGGGTCTAGGAGTCAGTCTAGAAGGCCAGGGAAAGTTCGAAGAAGCTCATAGTGTTTACGTCGCTTTTATGGAACGTAATCCAAACGCGCTCAATATCGTTTATAACGATTCGTTGATCTTAGGAAATCGATTGAAAAAAACGAGTGATGCCGCTCAACAGATGTTGAGATACCTCCAACGAGGCGGCAAAGAGACTGCAAAGGCCCATGAAGCCATGCAGAATTGGAGATAAATATGAGAAATTTAGCATCAGCATTCATCGTTCTTTTATTAGTTTGTGAGATGAGTCACGCAAAAGCGAAATCGAATTCAAACGCTGAAAAGAAAACAGTGACCGTCACAAGCGGTAGCCCGCAGGGAAAACGCGAAGAAGGTGATTTCGTGATTGAAAAAAGAAATGACGGATCGACCGTCAAATACAAAAAGAAAACCAGCTATGACTTCGAAGGATCTAGTATTGAAGGTATCTATAACAAACCATCGGGAGCGTATATCTCGAATATTAAAGACGTGAGAGGCAAGAGCGTCATTAAAATTCGCGAAAACTTCGACAGCGAAGTTGCAGATTCTTCCCGCTTAGTAAAATAGGTTAAAGACTATGGAAGCTCAAAACATCAATAAAAAATCCACTCCCATCCGCTTGGATGTTCTCGATGCGAATGGCGAGATTATTCAAACCAGTGAGTACGTAAAAGACAAGTTAGTCTTAGGACGTATTCTATCGGCAGATTTGCGAGTCGATGATCCGAGAGTGTCTAGGATTCATGCTCTCTTGGAATTACGCAATAACAAACTTCTTCTTACAGACCTTGCGAGCTCACACGGGACTTACGTGAATGGGGAGAAGGTCGTAGAAAAAGCGCTGAAATGGGGCGATACGATTAAACTCGGACAAGTCAGCGTTCGAATATCGCAAGGTTCTGGCCAAGTGTCAGCTCAACCTGCGGCGGACCCGGGGCGAGTTTACGACGATGCTACCTTAGTCGATATCGATCGCTCGATGACAAATAAGCTAGACCGCCGCGACAATGACCGTCGTAAAAAGGATGTCTTACCTGAAGAGAAAAGACTTTCTGAGAGACGCGAGGGCGATCGCAGAGTGGATGAACGCACTGGCGATGAACGACGTCATGATGATGAGGTAACTGTTTCTGGAGCCGAAACGCCGAAGGAACGCAGAACCGATGCGCAACGCCGTTTGATTGAAGAAGAGGAACGCCGTGTCGGTCAAAGACGCCAGGGAGATAGACGCGTTTTTGATATCACAAGCTTAGAAAGAAGAATTTCGGACAGACGGACTCGTAAGGATGACGATGATATGTTGCCGCAAGAGCTTGAAAAAGCTTTTGATCCGCCAGCTCACGCTCGGGAACTCGAAGTGACGGCGATGTGGGGCGATCATATTTTGGACGTTTCCAATTACTATGACGAGTGTACTTTGCATGTCGGTGAAGGACCTCGTAATGAGTATATTATTCCGAGTGTCGGGATTCCGGATGAGTTTCCGCTCGTGAATATCGAGCAGGACGGAAATGCTTCTTTAAGTTTCACCGAAAAAATGACTGGGACTTTACGCGTTCGCGATAAAGTCTATTCGCTCAAAGACGTAGCGAGCGAAAAGTTCGTGAAACAAACGGGCGGCCATAGCGTGATTACTTTGAAGCAAGATGATTTTGCCAAGATTAGCATCGGCAATATCAGTTTCTTCATTCTTTACGTGGCGCCAGCACCTCGAATTAAAGCGCCTCCGATCTTGGATAAAGATCCCCTTCTGATGAGAACGTACATCGGATCTTTTCTTCTTTTCGCGCTGTTGATGGTTGGGATTAGCTTTATTGAACCTCCTAAACCGATGACGATCGAAGAAATGCCGGAGCGTTTTGCAAAGATCGTGATCAAGAAACGACCCAATATTAAATCGGCAGATGGGCTGAAAATCCCAGGTGCGGATAATAAACAAGGTGGCTCGAAAGCTGGAGAAGGTGGACCTGCAATTGGTGCGGAAGGTGAAGCCGGAAAAAAAGAATTACCGAAAAGTGCTGAGAAACCTCAGACGCTTCTTCCTCGGTCAAAACCCGATCCTAAAGGCAATGAGCAAGCCGCTGCCAAAAAACCGGCAGATACGAAACCTGAACTCGTAAAACGTAAAGTCGTCGACGAGAAAAAGGCGAAGAGTGTCGGTCTCCTCAAAGCGTTTAGCGATAAAGGAATCCAAGGCGAAGTTCAAAATCTCCTCGATGCGGGTGAAGGTAAGCCTGGCAAAGGTGGATTTGATGACTTCGGAAAAGCAGTCATTGGATTTAGAGGCAAAGGCATCGAAGAAGTTGGCGGCGCTGGCGGTAAAGGCCTCAAAGGCGTTGGACCTGGCGGCGGTGGAAAAACCATCGGCATCGACGGACCTTCGACCAAAGGCTTAGGACGTGGATATCACGGCGATGGCATCGGAGAAGGCATCGACGGACCCGGACGCTTCGGACAAAAAGGAGAAGCGGCCATCAGTATCGTGTCTGAAAACATCCAAGTTCTTTCGGGTCTTTCAAAAGATCTGATTGAAGCGACGGTGAATCGATATCGTTCTCAGATCCGTGGTTGTTACGATGCGGCTTTGACTCGAAATCCAAAGGTTAAAGGAAAAGTCACAATGGCTTTTGTCATCTCTCCGCAAGGGGTCGTGAAAACGGTCAACGTGAAGGAAAGCACAGTGGGCGACGGCGGACTTGAGCAATGTATTGCATCCCGAATCCGAAGCTGGCAATTCCCGAAACCTGAAGCGCCAGTCGATACCGACGTCGCCGCGTACCCGTTCTACTTCAATCCAGCAAATTAGCATCTTTCAAAACCTAGTTTTGAAAGATGCGTATCCCGAGGCGTAGCCGAAGGGATCTGTACCTTAACGATTTGCCCGTGAGAAGTTTGGGAAGGAAGTTCTCTTCTTAAGACCTCACGAGGCATGGGTTTAAAAAAGAAAAGCCCGTCTCCAGAAATGGAGACGGGCTTTTTACGTAAAGGCAGTCATTGCGAGGAGCCGCAGGCGACGCGGCAATCTCGTCAAAAAAGAGCGCTCATGTTATCGGCGAGATTGCTTCGTCGGCTTCGCCTCCTCGTAATGACTGCCGCTGGCGCTAGGCTTTCTTTGTCGAATTTCCCATCCAGAAAAGAACGGCGCACATTGCGGTGAAAAGCCCGATGGGTAACCAGAAGTTTTCCATTAATCCTGGATAGCCAGCTCCGAGGTCCATCCACTTCGCCCAGTTTTCGTTCATCGAGACTAAGGCTAAGCCTATGCCCGCAATCGATCCGCCGGCAATGAGGCCTGAGGAGAAAAGAATTCCAGGGCCTGTTTCTTTTTCTTCTTCTGTTTGCTGAATACCTCGTCGACTTGCGCGTTTTTCAACAAGCCACCGGACGACACCGCCAAAGAAAATCGGCATGGAGCTTGAGAGTGGTAAGTACACGCCCACGGCAAAGGGGAGGGCTGCAATTCCGCAAAGCTCGAGAACGAGGGCAATCGCGACTCCTAATAGGACTAATCCCCAGGGTAATTTTTGAGTAAGGATGCCGTCGATAATCAGTGACATAAGACGTGCCTTCGGAGCTTCGTACTTTTGTACCGAAGTTCCATCGTCTCGTTTTGTGAGTGACCCGTTGATTCCCGGATCGACGAGAAATTCCACATTGCCATTGTCGTTTATAAGATACTTCCCAGGTTGAAGTTTTGAGAGTGCGCCTTCCGATGCAGTTTCTGTGAGCCACTTAACTTTATAAGTTTTCCCTTCGTAAGTCTGAGTTTCTTTTAAAGAGGCAACATCTTCCACTCGAGTGCCAGCGGGAATTGCACTACGCGAGTAAATCGTCGAAGCGTCGTTTAAGAGTTTCAGCGTGTATCCGATGACAATTGCGGAAGTCAGCGCGCCGGCTAAAAGCGCAATCTGCTGAAATTTTGGAGTGGCTCCGACCAAGAATCCTGTTTTGAGATCTTGTGAAGTGACCCCCCCGGTGCAGGCAGCGACGCACACAATTGCGGCCACACTGAGCGCGGTGATGCGATCAGAAGGCGTCGTCCATCCTAAAACGAGAAAAACCAAACAAGTCAGAAGAAGGGTTGCAACGGTCATTCCCGAAATCGGGTTTGATGACGAGCCAATTTCTCCTACCAATCGAGAGCTGACCGTGACAAATAAAAATCCGAACATCACGATTAAAAGAGCGCCGCCGAGATTCATGTGAAGTGCAGGAATCGCCCAGATGGCAGCAACGAGCACTAAGCTTCCGACTAAAACCACGCTCATGGGGAGATCTTGTTCAACGCGCGAAAGTTTAACGGCTTTTCCGCCGACTGTTTTTAATCCTGCGAATCCGGCCTTCGCCCCTCTTACAATCGTGGGAAGACTTTGGAAAAGGCTGATAATTCCGCCAGTCGCGACGGCACCCGCTCCAATATAGAGCACATACGATCTCCAAATTTCGTGAAGGCTCATCGTCGCAATGGTTTTAGTAGCGGGAAAAAGCGGAACGGCTAGCCCTTCGCCAAACAATTTGATCATGGGGATGAGAACCCAGCTAGATAAAATTCCGCCGGCGACCATGATGCAGGAGATTCGAGCTCCGATAATATATCCGACCCCTAAAAGTTCAGGGGAGACTTCAATCGAAAACGCGGCGCCTTTAAAAAATGAAAGTGCTTTCTCAGCGACATCTGCCCAAAGTTTTGTTCCGAGGTTCAAAAACTTATAGACCAAACCAAAGAAAAAGCCTGTGAAAACAGTGCGAGCCGAAGTTCCACCCTTTTCGCCTGCGATGAGAACTTCAGCGCAAGCGGTGCCTTCGGGATACGCAAGCTCGCCATGACTTTTGACGATCAAAGCCCAGCGAAGTGGAATCATCATCAAAACACCTAGGAGTCCGCCGAGGACTGCGACGATCATAATCCGCTGCAGATCCATGTCGTAGCCTAAGATGAGAAGAGCTGGCATGGTGACAGCCACTCCGAAAGCGATGGATTCTCCGGCGCTGCCCGTTGTTTGAACAATATTATTTTCGAGAATGGTTGTTCGTCGGAATCCGAAAGCTTTTGAGAGGCCTCTGAAAAGCGTGATAGAGAGAACGGCTACTGGGATCGATGCACTGACGGTCATCCCGACTTTTAAAGCGAGATAAAGAGAACTCGCTCCGAAGACGATTCCGAGTAAGCATCCCATGATGATAGGGAAAATTTTAAGTTCCGGAATCTGTGAGGACGCGGCGATATAGGGTTTGAATTCTTTTTCCATTTTCTCTCCTTGAGAAGGCCCCCTCAAAGTCCCACACAATCAAGCTAGCCAGCCTGCTTGGGCTTGGCAAGGGAGGGGAGAGAGAATTACGATTATTATGGATTTCCGAAGCGGATATTGATGACTTTACCGTCGGTACGCACGATTTGGTATTCAAAATCAATCGGATTGCCGTCTCTTCGCATGCCCTTCATGGACTTGATTTGATGGCGATCTCCATCGAATTCTTCTTTGATTCGGGATTCGAGATCTTCCAAAGCTGTCAGATAATACTCGCGATCTTTGTTACGGACGGAAGCTAGGGATTTGTCATTTTCCATGTAACTCATTTCGACGTGGACTAGGAGGTCAACGGACTTTGACGCTGGATCGAGGAGCGCGCTGGTAGATGACTTGTGAATCGTCTTTGTCATGCAGTCTTCGATGTAGCCGCCCATGATATTGATCTTTTTTGCACTGAGCTCGGTGTTAAACTCGCCTCCCTTTGAAGGTTCAATGAGCGTTGCTAAGGGAGCGGGATCGGCACCTAAGTGTTCAATAGAAACGGGATCGACGAGAAAAAGCCATTTGGATCGAGAGTGAGGAAATTTTTCTTTGTTCTTTTCGAGATAGTTTTTAAGGCCGGCTTGGAGAGGTTTTGTGAGATGAGTCACAACCGTCACTTCTTCGGCTTCGCCAACTTCGCGTTCTGCTTGGCTAAAAGATTTTCCATTGTAAGTAGCTCGTCGGAAAAGCTTTTGAAGAACAAGATCGGAGATTTCTTCCATTCGATCCCATTCGGAATCGTTGAGTGTCTTTTTCGTTTTTAGTTTTCGAATATTGTAAGAAACTTCGGGCCCTTGTCCGGTCATCGAAAGATAAACCGATTCGACATGATCGCGGAGTTCGTTCGCGTCGATTCCGCTTTTAAGAAGGAGGTCTCGGGACTCTCCTTCGACTTGGTCTTTACTCAATCCCAGCGCTTTTAAGGGATCTTTACAACGGGTTTTAGCCTCTTTGACCCCTTGTCTCGCTTTTGCCGTCGTTGCTTGAACGGGCGACGTCGCACAGAAGAATCCCAGAAAAACCAGGAGATAGAAAAACGGGGGGACTCGAAACATCCCCCCACTTTAACCTATTTCGAAAAATTACTCTATAAAGACGAAGTCAAGTCCCGTTGGCGGAGCGGTCACTTTCTTCGGCGATTTTAAAATAGAGTTCGCGTAGTCGATTTTCCTATTTAAATCATAGTGATCCGCGCCTTCGCCTTGTCGGTTATTCAAGATTTCAAGGCCGGTTTGAACTCTCAATTTGTCCATTGGACTCAATTTATAAGCTTTTCCACCCTTTTGTGCCTTCGTTCCGATGGAGTAAATAGCGACGAGAGCTCGCTGGTAAGCATTGGGAAAACTCTTTCCAAGGTAGTGATAGTGACCCCAGAGATACTCCCAATCTTTGATGGCAGCATCATATTGACCGAGTTCGTTTAAGAGTCTGGCTCGCATGTAATAGTAAGCGAGGTGCTTAATCTTCCGACCTTCGGTTTCTTCAGAAGGGATATCCATTTCAGCTTGTTCGATCGCAAGCGACAGAAGTTTCAGCGCTTTTTGTTTGTCCTCGACCTGATAAGCGGTACGAGCCGTGATGTACGTCGCGAGCGATTTTTTCCAGTTCGGAAGATGGTCCCATTCTTTATTGCGTTTTGTTTCCGCAATCGGAGTGAGCGTTTTTGCTTTCCAATCAATATCGAAACCGATGAAGGTCGTATGCGAAGCGGTCGTGCGTGGGCTGACTTCATCGCCGGTTTCTTCACCCATCGTCATCCAAAATTCAGAAGTGACGACGTCGTTGCGATCCATTTTCTTTTTGGGGACCATGACGGTCGACATCACTCCATAGGCCTTCGCGGCGGTTCTTCCAAAACTGCGTTCTCCGTCTTCATAATAGTCTTGGTGATTCGAAAGAATTCGAATGGCGTAATCGACATCCACGTTTTTATCGGCTCCTGCGAGCGCCATCTTTTCTTGAATCATTTTTTCAACGACGTTGAAACGCGAACGGCTTTCTAAGAACTTATTGAAGTAAGGCGTGTAAGCCGAGTCTTTGATTCCAGAAAGAAAGTGATTACTCTGAGCTAAGAACTCGTTGCGAGTTTTTCTTTTCTCTCCGATGTCGACGCCTTGAGAGGAAATTTCGATCGACACAATTTCGTCAGTCTTCGAATCTCCGATCACTTCGGTCCAAGCTCCATAGTGCTTAATCCCACGGATCACATCTTCCGCGTCTTTTAAGTTTTGGGCTTTCCTTAACACTTTTTGATTGGTGAAGGGCGCGATGTCGGCAGAGCGATCCGGAAAAGCGATTTGGTATCGATTGGTATACATTTGGTGGAGCGATGTTGTAATTCCGTACTCATTCATTCCACCGACGCCGCCGGTATAAAACATTCCAGCGGTTCCAGGTGAAACATATTTTGCGAAAGGCTTTCCGTTTTCATCTTTTTCAGACACGAAATAGAGGGCGGGCTCTTTATTCCAAGAGTTTACGGTATCTGCGTCTAAATTTCGTGCGTGAATAAATTGGGGATTTCCTTCGGCGTCTTCTTTGCTACTGGAGCGAGGGGAGACAAATCCTGTGCAACCAAATTTTCTCTGACCGAGCGGCATAAAGGCTTTTAGAAAAAGTGAAATCGGATTGGTTTCAAGTGCGAGATAACTTAAGACGTTGAAAACTGCGATGGGGGACGGAATATTGCTTTTTAAATGTTCCAGTCCTACGAGCCCTACCGGCGCTCCACATTCTTTGACGATTTCGCTCAAATGGCCATAAACTTTTTGAAGTTCTCTTTTATTTTCGCCGAACGCGTTTAAGGAGAACTTTGTATTTGAAAGGTGTTTAAGTTTGTAAACGAGAGGACTGTCAATCAAGTTGTGTTTGATGGCATCGGAAACGTTTTCAAGTTCAATTCCATAGGCAATGAGTTTGAAAAGGAGAAACGGCTGAATGCCTTTGGTCCTCGCTTCGTCGGTTAAAAAAGGTTTCCAGGGCGATTTCGCCGCGGCTTCTTTTTCGGCTTTTGCTAAGTATCCATTATAAAAAGAGCGTACGCCTTCACTGAATTCCAAACTGACTGAACCATCCATTTTATCAACGAGACATTGCGCAAAGGCTCTGACTTCAGGTTTCGTTTTCGCAAGACCGTTGGCGACGAGAGGTCCCATGTCTCCGAGCACTCCCTGATCGGTTTCTTTCGCAAGTAAGTATCCATGAGCGTAGGAGACATCTCTGAATGTTCCTTCGAGATTTAAAACGTGTAACTTTTTCGTCTTGCCCGTTGAAACAGGAACATCACAAATCGAATGAATGTTTTCTTTTTCTTTTCCGTAGCGTTCGACTTCGTAGCACTTCGTTGGAACAACTTTTTCTTCTTCTGCTCTGAGAGAAGATGTCAGTCCGACTGAAAAGATTGCGATGAGACCTGCGAGACGATTAAAAGTTAGTAGCATCAAACCCCCAATAAACTTTCAAGTTGTTGTTATTGGCGGTTTAGCACCCAAAAAATGTGCGAGTCAATACATTGAATATTTTATTCCCCAAATACTGTGGGGAGATCCAATTCGTATAATTTTCCTAAAGCGCTGATCCCTTTTGTTTCGGGATCCGATCCGAAAACCAATTTCTGGCTGCTGTAATCAAAAAGTGCGACGAGAATATTTTGACCTTCCTGCCCAGAAAGTTTCATGGTTTCGAGAACATTATCTGGTGTCAATAAGTCTCTGGTTTTGTCGTAGCGAGAAAGCACCGGCCATCTTTTGTCCGGCTTGTGAGTTCCTTTCATCGCAGGATCGACATAATGATTCGCTGCATACAGAACTCCGCTGGAATTCACTTCACGCACGACAGATAAATTCTGAGAAACTTCGAGGACGAACGCTTCTTTGCCATCTGAAATCATAATATTGATTGCGACGGTTCTCGGAGCTTTAAGATAAAGTTGAATGGCTTCTCTTGCAGTCGTCGCTTCTTCTAAAACTTTTCGAAAGAGAAGTAGAGAGGGCATGCCTTTGCTCGTCTTATCACTGCTGTAAGAAGTGAGTCGCGACATCATCACGCGTTTGTCGTTAATCGCGGTCACAACTCCGACCATTCCTGGAAGATGAAGTGAAAGAATTTTATTTTTTCCGGTTTTTTCGAAGACCACGGGCTTCCAATATTGGCGAAGTAAATCGGAGCGTTTGTAATCTAAATTGCGGCCGTAAATCATTCCTTTATTTTTACTTCTCGTCGGTGAAACGACCAAAGTGGAGCATCCGAAAGGTTTATTGATGAGTTCTAAAACGTCCGGAATTGCAGACGCGAGAACCATTTCGCGGTAAGGAAGACCGAGTTCTGTTGCAAGCGCTTGCATTTCTGCCACTTGATCTTCCGACACAAAAGGCTCCATGTGGCTGACTTTGGAATGGATGAACCAAGAGCTAATTCCTGGAATCGTTTTTACGACAGGATTTAACCAGCCGTCTCGAAGTTCAGTAATCTCTTTTCGGAGAAGTTTTCCCTGCTCAGTTCCTAAAGCAGTGCTGTTGCCTTTTAGGTAGGTGATTTTATCAGAAGGATAGGGAGCGGCATTGTAGGCCTGCAATGTCAGAGCGAATCCGACAGCGAGGAAGCATCCCATTTGAAAAAGCCTATTTCCCATTCCCATATTCACTCCATTTCAAGCGAAGACTCTCTGGTTTAAAGCTATCTCAAGGATACAGAATTGGGTAGGAAATTAAATCCCCGATTCGTTCGAATCGGGGATTTGACTGACGCGCAGAATTTTTTACTGACACTGAATATTAAATTGAGTCGGTAGCATTCCTTGCTGACAGATTTTTGCTTTTAACTTTTGCGTAATCGTGCAGGAATTGTCGCCTTGCATAGCATACTCCACAAAGGATCCGCCGCTCGTAAAAGGAAGAGCCTGGCAGTACCGTGTGTTGTCTGCATACTGGGGACACGCGTAGTTTAAATCACAGGCCTGTGGATTTGGATTTGGGTTCGGATTCGGATTTCCAAATTCATTGGCTTGTTCGAAAGAAAGTGCGCATCCGTTGATGGCAGTGGTTTGGATATCTAATCCGATTTCGCGGATCGTTGCAGGATTATTGTTGTTGATGGAGTAGACCCAGCTGTTCATTCCATTTTGAGCAAATTGGCCAGTTAAGTACGCGGGCATCGAGACTCTTTGACCTTGTAAAGTTCTTCCCCAAATCATCACGGCATTGACGAGAGTAGTTCCGCAAGTTTGAGGAATGGATAATCTAAAAAGATTTCCTTTGTAAGGCCGGATGACTTGGCTAGGATTGTTGAGGTTGTAAGTCCTGCCGTATCCGACAGTGATATTGACGATATTATTCCAAGATAGATTGGCTTTTGCGACGATTGCAAGACTGAAAGTCGCGAACGTCATTAACATTAATTTTTTCATTTGATTTCTCCCAAGGTTTCCCATGTATAGTTGCGAAAAAGTTGCGGGAGAATTCTAGAGACAGATATTTTTCGAAAACCCCAACAACCAACGCGGCATTTTTACTCCACTCTTCTCGCTTTGAATAGAAAAATAAAAAATGACGCGGAAAAAATGTGGAAAACGAGACTTTGAAATATTGATTAGTGTTTCAGTTTCAATTTAGAAAAGGAATGGGTGAGTTTTTCGTTGGCGAGAGATTTTAGAAAAGCGGTTTGCTCGGTAGGTGAAAGAGTCAGTTGGGTTAGTAGACGAGATGCGACGGTGTACGACATCGATGCCTTGTTGGATAAGACCTTTGCGAGGAGTGAAGGGTCGACCTTTGCTGCTCGGGCAAATGCGCGAATTGAGTAGCGAGGATTTCGTGTGCACCGTTTGTTATACTCTAGCTGGAGTTGAACTTTGTAATAAGGAACCTCATCACCCGGCTGTTCGCTTAAGTTCTCGACTAACGTATTTTGAAAGATTTCCGACATAGCACCCTTACCGTTGTTTTGTAACGTTGCGTCATAATAAGAAATTGCGGTAACAGTCTCCACCTTCTTTTGTCTTTTTCCGACTCAAAGTGGGGGCTTAAATTGACATTAGTTTGTAGGTAATTTTAATCGAAAAGGGCGGAAAGTCTTTCGTGCAGCGGAAATGCTTTTTGCGCGAATAGAAGAAAATTTAAGCAACGTCGCGAGGCGCGTAGGCGCGCTTTCGGCCCGAGCCGAGAAATCGAATTTGAAGTGACTTCACCAGTTCGTTGAGATCCGTTTGGAGGGTTCGACGGCTGCAATCGAAATGTAGATGCAGGTCAGAAATCGAAAGCGGGCGTTTTGATGCGCGAATCAGACTCTGAATCTTTTTATGCCTTCTTTGAATATGAAGAACATCGGGCGTTTCGTTTTCGATGATTTGAATCTGGCAATGAGGATGAATCTGTAACCGGCCATTGCTTCTTAAAATCACGGAAGAATCTTGAGCCATCGTGCGCGCTCTATCGATAAGAGAATTCAATCTCTTCTCATGGCTCAGAGGGCAAAAAGTACACTGGTACAGCTCGAAAAAGACATCTTCTATTTTCATTGGATGTGAGTGCCTCATTAAAATCGCAAAAAGCTCCGCGATTTTCGGCTTTGCGGAAAGATCGATGGATCGGTCTCTCCAATTAAGAAAGTTTGTTCCCAAATTTAGAACCAATCGATTCTCATTAGAGTGCTGCGAACTTTCTGGCAGAAGAGAATAACTTTTTTCGAGGGAATGGGCCTTTTCGATCCGTACAGGGATTTGCAACTCTTCCGCATCATGACGGTAGGCGTGCCAAAGCCGTTTCGCTTCTTGTTTCATTCCAAGCTTAATCGAGGCCAGGATTTCATAGTATCTCAAATCGACTAAGGAGATGGCGACTTGTCGTGCAGACATTTCGCTGCGTGTTTGGGAAGCAATTTCTAGAACACACTGCCATTCTAGGTTTTTTGCGAGGCGTTCGAGCAAGAGATCGACGAGTAAAAATTTCGGAGATCCTTGAATGCCAAGCTTCTTCCATTTTTTTAGAAAACTTTGCGCTTCCTCTTTGTCCGAGAGTCCGCGATGAGACAGCTTTTGAATTTCGTAACAGATATTTTGATATTCAATTGTAAATTCATTTAGGAGATTTCTTTTCGTTTCGAAAAAATCGTGAAACGCATTTTCTTTACCGGCTTTCAGATAACTGTAGAGTAGCAGCCAGGCAGCGGCGCCGGCATCTCGTTTGCGAGACTCTAGAAGCGAAGTTTCGAGGACGTCTTCGAGATCCGGAATTGCTTTCGCATATTCTTCGCGGTCGATCTTTAAGTAAGCTTGTAGGTGATTGGATAAAACCGTTACCGAAGGAATCTGCAGCTTTTGATAAAGCTTAAGGAGACTTTCGATGGTGGGCTTGAGTAGATCCCTCGCATTTAAATGATCGTAGGAGCATGAAAGATTAAAAAGAGTCACGGCGGCGCAAGCGTCATAGCCTGCTTCGATGTATGCGGCTTGGGCGTGGAGATAGTTGCGAACTGCTAATTTCTCCATTCCTAAGACGGCTTGAACATACCCAAGAATAAAGGAGTACTCTCCCTGGAGGTAAGCGTTTTGCGTGATAAGCGGTTGTAGTTCGACAAGAGCCTCTATGCATTGTCTGCGATTTTGATATTCGAAAATCTGTATTTGCACAGTTAGAAAATTTGCGAGTGCTGGATTGTTGAGCTGTCCCTTGATTCCTTCGAGTTTTTCTTTCGCCTTTGAATAGTGTCCAAGGATAATCAGAGAACGAATGTAAGTGTAGCGGTCATTGTCCGTTTTCATGGAGAGGGCGGATGACTGGGCAATCGAAGCGTAATTGAGCTCTGAAAGAGCTGTTTTGATTTGAGGGGAATGCATTGGAGAACGAGCTATAGCAAATTATAATGCATCGAGTCAATGTGTTTGCCGTGTGGGATTTGCTTAGTCTTTTCAGTGAGTTACTTAAGTGATTTTCGACCTTTGAGATAGAAGAAAAATCCAAAGAGTTGGAAGACAAAACTTCCCATCTGAATGTTGGTTGCGACCAAAACCGCTTTCGTTGCGGCCTCGGGAGAAATGCCCTGATAAAACGCGTAGAAAAGCCACTGCAAAACCCCTATCCCGAAGGGCAGAAACGAAAGATAAGAAAGCAGAGAACTCATGGGGACAAAGATCAAAAGCTGAGGCAAGGTTGCTTCCAATCCCAGGCGCTGACTCTGAATCCAGTAAAGCACAGAGTAGAGAAAGCTTCCTGCAAGAGTCAGTAGGACTAGAGAATAAAAACGTGACGGTTTGTTCGCGTAGACATTTTTAAATTCGTAAAACTTCGGAAAGTATTTTTGAGAAATTTCTTCGACTGCCGAAATGCGTGCGATGAAGGGGGCCGCAAATAAAGCAACAACGGTTAAAAGAGCGCCTAACTGAAGGAGATCCGAGATCGCTTGAATCTCAGTGATGTAAGAAATCGAGGAGATAAAAAATAAAATCGCCAGCGAGGTGTACGCCAATAGTCCCAAAATACTGACAATGCGATCGAGGACTACGCTGAGAGATGCTTTGATTTTTTTCTCGGGATGATCTTGCGCGACGAGATAAATACGCGTCAGATCGCTTGTGAAAGATCCAAATACCGTAGAGCCCACGAAAATGCTCACCATAAATGTGTGGAAGGCTCTTAGAAAGGTGAGACCGAAATTCAGATGCCGGCAGATTTGCTGCCATCGTAGCGAGAGTAGAGCCGAAATGACCGCTGAGAAAACGAGATTGATCAGAAGCGAAATCGGGTCCTGAATAGACTCAAGCAAAAGTTTTTGATCAATCTTCCTCAACGCGAAATACAAAAGAGCAAATGCGACGGAAAGTTTTAAAGCGGTCTTTATGTGTGTTTTTGTTCGGTCAGACATTTGAATTTTGAAAGTAACGACAAATAAACTTGCGCCATATCGAGTGCGTCACTGAGCGCTGTGTGCGCAGATTCTGTTTTCAGTTTGAAGTACTGAAGCAGCTTTGTCGTCGATTGGTGGTCAGGAGGGAGCATTCCTGCGTCGGTTAAGAACCGTGCGACGCAAGTGATATCGAGCGTATGGTGGTGAAAATGCTTATCCATGTAATCTCTACCCAAATAGCGGGTGAGAAGAGGAATATCGAGAGCGCTTAAGGATTTTCCTAAAATCACCGGTCTTTCGCCTTTTAAGAATTCTTTCATCGCGGGTTGATTGAAATAATCACTCATCCACTGCCTAAAGTTTTCCTTGGGGATTCCCTTGGCGTGAGCATCGCGAATGAGTCCCTCATTGTGTTGGATGACCCACTCGGAGAGGGTCGGTTTGAGTTCTTCGAAGCTTGGGCATTGAATCAGCGTTTCTCTTCCCAGTTCGGTCAAGATTTTATTGTTTTCTCCATCGACCGGTACGACCGCGACCTGAATGAGGAGTGTGCCTTCGTGAAGGCCCGTGGCCTCGGTATCAAGACTTAAATATTTTTTCATTTTTGCTGTGTCACCGTGATTCCAAGTTCATAATGTTTTCGATTCGCGTCAGTCACTTGTATCACGAAAATTCCTGCGACGTCAGAGGCTTGATACACGACTGTATTTTCGGTGGCCGTCGAAGGAATGATGCTGCCAGGACCTTGATAGTTCGAGAAGGTATAAGGTTTCGTTCCTCCACTTGCCGTGGCTGTCGCTTTTTCGCCGACTTTAATGGCTTGGGCGTCCCACTTGACAGTAAGTGCCGTGCCTCCGCTTTGAGTAGTCTTGTCAGTCGTTTTAGTGACTTTGCTCGTATCACAACTTCCCATTCCCATGACACAGACGTCTTCCTTGCCGCAACTGGTCAGTAGAACAAACAGAGAGAGTAAAAAAATCGAGTGAAGAGTTTTCATTTGGTCTTCTCCTAAAAAGTATACGTTATTTTACCTTAGATTGTGGTTTCCGTGGTAACTGGATGCTCTATACCAGACGGAACGGACAGTAGAGGTGTGATGTCTTTTTGCGGTTCGGGTGCTGTTTTCCACGGGTAACTGACACGAGGCGGAAATGCCAAACTAAAATCTTCTTTTTCGAGCGTGAGATTTGGATTGTATGCGGGGTCATTGGCTAAGATGGGACTCCACCGTTGCATCATCGAGTCGCACTCTCTTTGAAACCGAGCGAAGTTTTGCGGGGTTTGATCTGAACCACGGCTTGCAGATTCAAAATGAAATAATTCAGAATAAGGCGTCCAAACAATTCTAAAGCCCCGCTCACGAATTCTTAAACACAAGTCCACATCGTTAAATGCGACGGCGAATTTCTTTTCGTCAAATCCACCGACGTCGTTAAAAATTTCTTTGCGAGTCACAATGCAGGCGCCCGTCACAGCGCTAAAACACTGGTTTACGATCGTTCGTCCGATAAAGCCAAAGGCGAATTTAGGAAACCCTTTGTGAGAGTGTCCAGCGATTCCATGTTGGTAACCTTCGACCTGTCCAATCCCTAAAACAATTCCACCGTGCTGCAGGCTTCCGTCTGGATAATAAAGCTTTGCACCGACGGCTCCCACATTTTTTTGGCAAGCGAATCTTACGAGTTCGGTTAGCCAGTCTGAGTGAATGACTTTAAGATCATTGTTGATGAAAGCGACTAAGGAACCTTTTGCGTGTCTGACACCGAGATTATTCATCGCCGCAAAATTAAAAGGGGCGTCGTAAGGGAGGACGCGGACGCGAGGTTCGGTTTTAAGAGATTCAAAGTATTCTAACGTCGATTTCTCGACGCTTTGGTTGTTAATAATAATCACTTCGACTGCCGGATAATCCGTACTGTGAAGAAGACCATCGACAATCACTTTTAAAAGTTCGACGCGGTCGCGGGTGCAGATAATGCAACTGACGAGCGGTGCCGGCGTGGGAAGATCATACTGCACGCGATTGCTTCCCGAAATGCCTTCGGTGACCTGCGCGTGAATTCCCATGCGTTTAAAATGATCTCGAATCGCTCTTCGGCCTGCTTCATAAGCGTACTGTTTTGCTCCGGGACCTCCGGCGGTGGATCCGGGAATCGCACGCCAATGATAGAGAACGTGTGGAATATGATAAATGCGATCACGATGGGTTTTTTCGGTCACTCTTAAAACGAGATCGTAATCTTGGCTTCCCTCGTAACCCAATCGAAATCCGCCCACTTCTTTTACAAGCGCATGTCTAAAGACGGCGAGATGAGTGACTAAATTGTAGGAGTAAAAAAGTTCTTCATTCCAATCGGGTTTAAAGTGTGGCTGATAACGTCTATCTCTTAAATCGATTTTATCTTCATCGCTGTAAATTAGGTCCAAGCTCGAGTTTCGATTGAGAGCGTCTGCCACATAAAATAGCGCATGCTCGGTCATTTCGTCGTCGTGATCGAATAGGGCGACAAATTCTCCCGTGCAAATTTCGAGCGCGGAATTTGAAGAGGCAGAGATGTGCCCATTTTTTTCTCGGAAGACGACTTTGATGCGCGAGTCAAGTTTACTATATCGTTCGAGGGTTTTTCGAACCGAAGGAAGTGTTGAAGCATCATCTGCGATACAGAGTTCCCAGTGGGGATAAAGCTGATTCAAAATTGACTCGATTGCAGGGACAAGCCACTGCTCATCGGTATTGTACACGGGCATGACAATCGAGATGAGTGGTTGATATTTCATCTCTTGAACCCGTTTGCGAATCGCGATTCTATCGTCTTCCGTCAAGGTGTCGTAGAGGCTAATCCAACTCGAATAGTAATCAATAATCGAAACTTTTCCCATGAGCGCTTGTTGATGGAACCAAGCAATGAGCCCGCGTATTTTTCCATCTCTCCATAAAATGCGTCCGCGAGAAAGAAAATCTTTTAAAAGCTCTGGGTTTTTCAAAAGCGTCGGAAGTTGAGGGGGAATCAGTCTGAAGGCCGCTTCAAATTTACTAATCTGTCTTAAGGTTGCTTTTTTTACAGTGAGTGTGGAATTTTGTTCCGGATTGCCGACGATTTCTAAAAAGAGATCTTCCATCTCGTCCGAAAGTTTTAGAAGAGTTTCGTAACGAACGGAGTCGTCAGAATCGAGAGAGGTGTAGAAAGGAATTCCTCGGGTCGTAATTTGCAGACGAGCCGTCGCGTCCTTTAAAGGCTGATTTAATTTGAATTGGATCTGCACCCAGCCGCGAGTCGGAAGCACCCCGTTTTTGGAAGCGAAGCGCATGCGCAAACCATTTCCGTCTTTTTCAAGAGGAGATAAAATGACAGGGGAAGGAGCTGATTTTTTAAGCGAACGGATTTTTTTTACAACCTTAGGAGCAATCAAAAAGAGTTTAAGAAACTTTTTTAACGAAGTTTTATTTTTCAAAAAAGCTTCCACTTGAGCCGCAAATCGATAAATTTTTCGATCTAAAATCGCTTCGAGCTCTTGCTTTTGAAGTCTCAACTGTACTTCTTGATTTCTTTGCGCGACTTCTGCTTTCGCATTTCTCGGAAAGTACCCCTCTTTGAATCTCATGAGAGACTGGTGAGAAATCACATCGTGATAGAACTCTTTCGTCGCCGTTTCTGTGACCAATGCTTGAAATTCGGCTTCGAGAGCAATGACCTTTTCGAATTGAGACGGGACCAAAAGATCTTGGCAGAGTGTTTCGTAGAGTTCCTTAAGCGAACAGTACGATGTTGTTGC
>CALCZU010000021.1 GCA_937903155.1 uncultured Bdellovibrionales bacterium | reverse complement strand
CGAGATCGCCCGCAAAGCTTTCAATATCTAGAATTCCCAAGATGTGCTGATCTTTATCAACCACTGGAAACGCTAAAAATTTATTTCGAACAAACGCTTCTCGCGCTTCTGAAACATTGATCTCACTCGAAAGCGAAACGCAATTTGGAACATACAGTTCATTAACGACGGCGTTGAGTGGTGAAATGAGTAAGCGACGGATGGGAAGAACCCCTAAGAGTTTTTTATTTTTATCGACGACATAAAGATAAATGATCTTGTGTTTCAGTCCCACTCTGCGGAACTTTTCGTAGACGGCCTCAACAGTCTCCTCCCGATAAATCAAAGGGAAATCGTGATTCAAATACGAAAGCACGGACTCGGGTTGAACGCTGCGTTTTAATTTTAAGGGGTTCATAGGAAAGCTTGTCTATTATACCAAAAAACGACTATCCTTGGCAGAGTGGAAATTCAAAAAAAACATCGAGCAAAAATTATCATTGGTACGGTCGTCGTGTTTGTGGTCCTGGCCGTCTTCTTCTTTCGTAAAATCGATTTTCAACAAGTTGGCAAAACCTTATCCAGCTTGAATCCCCAGTACTTGGCACTCGCGTTCCTGTTCAATGCGCTGCAAGTCTTGTTTTGGATTTTGCGCCCTTGGCCACTCGTCCCAAAAGATAAAACGCTGAGTTTTAAGGTGCTAGCGAAGGCGGTTTCTGTAGGGCAATTTCTGAATTCCTTCGCGCCCGCACGCGCGGGAGATGTCGCCAAAGTTTACATTCTTTCTTCTGCAAAGACTGAAAACTCTTTGACCCCCTCTAACGCCATCGGGCTTTTGGCAACGGATAAAATTTTAGATCTGCTTTCCATCGTCTGCATCGCATTTTTCTCAGGCGCGATGGCATTTCAATCACAAGAAAGTAATTCTTCGTCGATTGCGTTGTACGTCGTAGGAGCCATTGTTCTCATCGGCGTGATTGGTTTTTTTGTAATTTCCGAAAAAATAAAAGCGAAGATTAAAGTTTGGATTCAAGAATTTTTATTCGGGATGAGGCCTTTGCTCTCTCCCAAAGCTGCCCTTCCAAGTCTTGCATTCGCTTTCTGTGTCTGGATTTGCGAGGCGCTCGCGATTCAGATGGTTCTCTACTCCGCTAATTTTCCGCTCGAGTTTACAAAGTGCATTTACATCATGTGCATTGTGAATTTAGGGGTGATGGTTCCGCTCTCGGTCGCAAATATTGGAGCCTTCGAAGCGGCTTTTTCGTACGGAGTTTCTAAGTTTGGAATCGGTGTCTCAGACGCTCTAGCATTGGCATTTGCACACCACCTTTTGCAGGCAGGGGCGATGACTTTGTGGGCACTCTGTACTTTTAGACTCGGTGGAAAATTAAACCTCAAAACAAAAGTTATGAAAGCAAACGAAGTTGGGATTCAATGACTTCAAAAATATTTTCGTGACAATGTTCCGTTAAAAAATCCCGCGCTAAAGTATTATTGAGAAGAAAAACTAAAAAGCTTTTCGAGAGATTATCAGACTCAAATTTAATCACGACCGGCTCAAAAAAACTCAGCCAAATTTCTCTTAAAACACCTCGATCCGCCCAACGTTTAATTTCGCCTAGGTTCTCTTCGATCTCTGCCCAGCGCAACTCAAGAAAGTTTTTTCCCATCTCGACCAGTTCCGCGTTCAACGCGGGTTCGCCCTGCAGGTGCAATAGGTAATGAATGAGCGCCTGTTTTTCTCGGGTGACCGTCATAAATTTAGGTAAAGAAGGCTGCCTCTCTCAGTGGTTTGAGAGCCTGGTTAGTTCTTCAAGAGGCAGCCTTCTAATTTGTATTGAGGTTTGAGCACTCACCCCTACCTCGATTCCTCAAGTTAGCGAAGAACATGCCAATGACCGCAAACGTCATTTTTAATTTCAGTGCGGAAAAAAAACAAAACCGCTCCGCTTTGAAACACTTTTGAAAATTTTACTGGGAATGAGGTGCTCAATGACCCCTTTATTTTTTGACTTGTTGCCAAGCCAGGTCGAGTTCTTCGGGCGTACAGTCTTTGAGTTTTTTGCCCTTAGCTTTGAACTTGGACTCGACTTTTTCAATGCGGACTTTGAACTTCTTCGAACTTTTTCGCAAAGCAGCTTCAGAATCGATTTTAAGATGACGCGCAAGATTTGTGATCGTGAAAAGGAGATCACCTAATTCCATTTCGGCATTTTTGGTTTTCTTCTTTTTGATTTCGACTTCAAGTTCAAAAAGCTCCTCTTTAACTTTGCTTATGAGAGATTTTGTATTCGTCCAGTCGTAGCCGACCGACGACGCAATCTCTCCATAGCGCTGGGCGAGGATCAAGGCAGGGAGCGACGTCGGCGTCCCTTCAAGCAAGGCCCGCTCGGGTTTTTCCTTTGCTTTGAGTTCGGACCACCGTTTTGAATTATTCTTAGGACTTTTCTCTCCCCCAAAAACATGAGGGTGGCGTCTGACCATTTTCTCAGAAATCGTATTGCACACTTCTTCGAAGCTGAATTTTTTTTTCTCCTGCGCAATTTCGGAATGCAAAACGACCTGCAAAAGAACATCCCCGAGTTCTTCTTTAATGTTTTTAAAATCACCCTCTTGAATTGCCTCTGCGGCTTCATGGGCTTCTTCTAAAAGATACCGCACCAAACTTTTATGCGTCTGCTTTTTGTCCCAAGGACATTTCGTTCTCAACGCATGAACGACTTTTAAAAGATTTTGAATGGCAACAAGCTCAGATTTCATAGAATCATCGTATAACCCGACCTCCGTCCCTCATTCAACAGGGTAAAAAAGAGCTTGTCCGGCGTAACGAAGTGAAGCCGGATGGAGCCGGGACGCTCCCCTCATCTTATTGACGGCGCCGTGGGAGTTCGTGGATATGAGGCCTTGGCAAATGATTGCTTTTAATTTTTAGGAGACTTTATGAAAATTTACTTCCTTTTGATTCCAACGCTTCTTGTCTTATGGGGATGTGGCAAAGGTGCGAATGAGCCGATTCCGACTGAAGGGCCGTCTGAATCTTCAGATCTGGTACCCGATGCGCATGCAGCCGATCCGGTTAAAACGACGAACATCGAACAACTCCGCATTTCGAAGCTAGGGTTTGACGCTGCAAAAGCTTTGGCGGTGGCGATTTTAAATACCGCCGCTTCTCATTCTCAACCGCCCGAAAGCACACTCTTTCAAAACTTAGGCATTGAACTGGCCAAGGTGAACTACGATATCCCAGCACCCGGGGAAGATCTGAGACAGTGCGTGAAAGACAAAGCAGTTCTCGCATTTGTCATGACGAATTCCCCTGAAACGATTCATATCTGCTCGAGAGCTTTGCAAAATACGAGTAAAAATAAAATGGCCCAGATTCTCATTCATGAAATTTCTCATGTCGCAGGAGTACACAATGAATGTATGGCGACAAAAATCGAAGTCACCGCAATGAGAATGTCTGGCAAAGACCTCGCCTTCAAAAATGGTTACATGCAAGCATGCGGGATCCATTGAGAGGCATCAATTATCCGTCGAGCTCTCCAACTTTAGTACATATTTACAGCATAATGTTCTGAGAAGCTTGATACATAGGCTTTTTCAGACTTTTATGATTAGAACGAATGTAAAATCTTGGATGTTTTCGACGCTGGGATTACCCCTTCTCTTCGCCTGCGGCATCGAAGGGAGCAGGTCCGGAACCCTCCAATCGGGCGCGATGGCTTCGCTCCGAATTTCTGACGGACCGACCTATGATTTCGGCTCTCAACTCGTAGGTCAGTCGTTAGAACATCAGTTTACGGTCACCAATCGAGGCACTCAAGTAGCGAACCAGATCACATCGTCATTCTATTTGTCTCAATCGTTTTCGTACAAAGGGGGAACTTATCCCGGCGCGGGCGCAACGTGTTCGACCGAACTTGCAATTGACCAGTCCTGTACAATTCTCATTGTTTTTTCGCCCAAATCGAATCAGAGCGTTCAAGCAGGCTTAACGATCCAATACTTTGACGGTGTGTCTCACACGCAAAGTTCTGGCAATACCGTCAAAGGAGTCGGTATCTATAGTGTTTCAGACTGAAATCAGCTAAAATTTTACTGGCATGATTATCGATGACTGGAATCGTTTAAAAAATGTTCCGTTTTTTGGCAAAAGCCTTTTTACGTGGGCGATTTGGCTGAAAATTCCTTACACCGGATCCGTTCGACCCCATATTTTAGAGTTGGAAAAGGGCTATGCGAAAACGCTTCTGAAAGACCGACGCAGTATTCGCAACCATTTAAAATCCGTGCATGCGGCGGCTCTGATGAATTTTGCAGAACTGACCTCTGGAATCGCTTTTATTTGCGCTCTCCCCGATGATGCGAAAGGGATCGTGACCCATTTTGAAATGACATACAAAAAGAAGGCGCGCGGGACGCTGACCGGCGAATGCCGTTGCGAAATTCCTGCTGTAATGGAAGCCAAAGAGTATAAAGTTCAAGCAATTCTCCGAGATGCTTCTCAAGACGTCGTCGCGATTGGCGAAGCCACCTGGAAAGTCAGCCCGAAATAATCCCCCAATCACTTCACTTTAAATTCGGGACTGAGGCCACTGAATTCAGACAGTCCGCTCGAAATCGATTTCCCAAAACCTCGATGCAAAATGCGATAAGTACCCACTTCGGTATCCAAATGAGTATTCCATTCAATTCGCGCAACCGAATGATTTAAAAGAATCGTATTCCAAATATATTTCGTATCGAAATCCCAGTCGTATTTAATAGTCTTCCAATCATTGAGTTGTTTTTTTTGGACTTCGAGGTAACTGCTCTGAGTGAGTAAGTTTCGATTGGGATAACTCGACCAAAACTCGACAATCACCGTTTCTCCTCTGAGATAAGCATCCTTGGGTGAGGTCTTTAACGATCCCCATTTAGCACCTTTAGGAACAGCATCAAAAAGAGGTGGCGTGCGCGGGATATTGTCACGTACTTGAGAGGAGAGATCGGGAGGAGCTATTTCAGAGACGACCCCTCGATGTTCCACAAGCGCCGTCGCAAGTTTTGAAAGTTCTTGCTGATAAGCTGGCAGAGTCCACTGACCAAAATGCGTCGAAGCCCCTTCGTAATCTTGCCGTTGATATTCTTCAGGAGTTGCGACATATCCGGCATATCCATTCGCGTAGCCGGCTAAGACGCTGTAACGAACGCCGATGGGCTTCAAAATTTTCTCAATCGTTTCGCGCGTTCTCCGTCCGCTCATGGTCGTAAATTCGGCGGGAACTGCGATGAGTGCCAGTTGGCCTAACTGAATAATCGAAATCGGAAGAATCTGCGGACTCCATGGGTAAGGCTGCTTTAAGCCGGTCGCAATGACTACGGGTTTTTCCCCATGACAAAAATGAGACAGACAGAGAGGTGCTGTCACGGGATTGGGATGCGAACAAGTCTGCCCTTCTCTTCCCACTCCTCTTCCGTCCTCAGTTCCCGCAAGCATCGAAGTTCCAAGAGCGCTGTAACAAGTGAAACGCATTTTACCGTCGGCGAAGTCTTCTTTGACAGCCACTTTTGAAAAATCGACGAAACGGTGGCGAAAATCTAAACTCCCCGTTACTTCTTCGTCTGCCGAATCGTATAACTCGCGAGCTTTTAAGTATTGTTTCATCCCCGCCCGCTCCGTGCACTTGTACTGATCGCCTAAATCACAATCCCATTCTTTGTTTCCGTCCGAGTCCACTCCATCACTTGGACTGACATCTCCTGCATTAGAACTTGGAAAAGCCGCGACGAAGGTGTCGCTCATAAAGTAATTAGTGCCTTTTGCCTTTTCAAAGAGGTATTCGGCGTAGCCTTTATTATCCCCACTAATCAATCGATTGGATTTTTTCATGTTTGTCGCGTGTAAAGCAAACCAACTGATGAGCCCAATCTCCGTTCCGTCGGTCCGTTCAAATTTAAGAACCGTCATGTCTTTATCGGTATTCGAAGAATATCTCGCCCTTTCAGACTTTGGATTTAGAAGATAAGCTTCGGGAGATCGATTGATCCCAAGTCCCTCCAGTTTTCCTCGCGAGATGAGAATTTTTCCGGGAGCAATATTTTCGTGAGCTCGAACGATCGACTGATACATCCCTTCTACGATTGCGTTGAAATTTTGTTCGGAGTATCCCAAAGAGGAAAGGTCACTGTAAAGCGTGTAATGCGAGACTCCGCCCGGAGAACTGTGGGTGTGCGTCGCTTGGGCTAGGATGTTTTTTTCAGTGTAAAGCGAACCAAATCGAAATTTTAATTTTTCTACGAGCTTTTGAATCAGCGATTCATAGACATGCGTCTCATCGAGAGTGAGCAAAACCACCCGAGATTGATTTGCGTCATCCACAATCACAAAAGCTCGCGAACGCAAACGAGACGAAATTCCTTGAGTCGTCTGCTTGGGATCCACGTAGCCCATCATCATGATGTCCGCAGGAGGGCCTGTGACATCGTAGTGTCCGGAACCAATCAGGTATTGAGCTTGGGAACGTTGGGTGAGAAAAAATAAGAGAAAAACCAGAAATCGACGCACTGTACTTGCCATAAAGATTTTATCGGCACAGCGCGTTAATAACTAAGAATTTAAAGATGATTTTTTCGGCAAGGTTAAAACCGAGGGAATCTCTTCCAATCGTGAAGGAACCTTCATAATTGAAAGATGATTAGATTTCTTCTTTGTTTAAAACAGCAAGTTTCAACATCACAAAATCAGAAATCCCAGCGGTGTAGATCACTTTTTTCAAAACGCTAAATTGAAGTCCTTTATCCGCCTGCAGAACGATTTGTCCGGTAAACGAATGGTCATCGTTGTGCTTTTGGATGTAGGTCGAACGATCTTTTTGCTTCTTCAAGGCTTGAGCTAAGGGAAGAATCGTCACTCCATCGCGATACATATCTTTTTTCGCAATATCTCCGCTTTCGATATCCGCGATCTTTTGATTATCCAGCATGACTTCATTTTTCGTCACAACCAATTGCAGTGCTGGAACAGGCGGCGTAATGGCGCTCGAGTATGGGAGACTGATGTCTTTACCCACGTTGAAATCTGTTTTCGCTTCGGAATAATTTTTCATCAAAAAGAAGAGAATCGCCATCAAGATATCCAACATCGAGGCCAACATCAGGCCCCCGGATACATATTGATTGCGACGCACTCGATTGGTGTGTTTTCCGCCGTGCTTATGAGAAATTGATGGGCCTCCGCCCCCGCCGCCGCCACCCATTATACGCCTCCAATACTAACTTCCGGGAAAAGCCGATTAAACTGATTTGACTCAGGTTTACGAGCAATTTCCGGAGGAACGGTTTGATATCCAGCATCTTCTTTTGTGAGTTCGCGAGCCGAATCCATCACATTGATCATCACTTCGTAAGTCGTTGAATCATGCGGAACGAGTGTCACTTCTTTCGTATCCGGTTTCTTTTGTTTCAACGTGACTAAGTGCTTGTGTAAATCATTGTAAGGAAACTTTCCGTCCTGGCTGACCGCGAAAGTGCGATCATTGCCAGAGTCGGTTTTGACCTGAAAGCCCTTCGAATCGATATTGACCACGACTTCCATCTTGTTCTTTTGGTCTTGAGCCTGTTTTACTTCCTGTGCCGTCGATGCAATCTTTGGGAGAGGCGCATCGATGATCATGACAGGCAACATGCTCGCAAACATCATCAAAAAGAACATCAGACAGGTGATCATGTCGATCATCGGAGTGAGATTCACACCATCCTCACCCCGCATCCGATTGTCGCGTGAACTGGGCTTTCGGGCCATAAGTTCTCCTTAAACAGTTTACTTAGTCATCATTTCCGGCTTGAGCATCATCGTTGGAGGAATGTCCGCCACCGGTGTGACCCATTTTTTGCGATGCACTTAAGAGATTGATCAGTTTCACTGAATACTGGTCAATATCTGAGATAATAGAATTGGTTTTCGATTGGATAATGGCATGGAAGAACAATGCCGGAATCGCCACGAAAATTCCTAATGCCGTCGTATGCATCGCGACTGCGATGGATTTTTGCAAGAAAGCTTGTCTTGCAGCTGCATCGACCGCTTCGGATCCACCTTTAAACGCCATGATAAGACCTACGATCGTTCCGAACAATCCAATCAGCGTCGCGAGATTCGCGAGTGTTGGAAGGTAGAGCGCGCGAGCTTCAAGTTTTGGAATCACTTCAAGTGTCGCTTCATCAATTGCGTTTTGGATGTCATTGACCGAATCTTTTGCACGGGTCAAACCCGCTTTCAAAACTTTCGGGAGTAAGGCGTCGCCCTTGCTATTGCAAAGACTGATTCCTCTGTCGATATTGTCACTCAAAATATATTTTTTGAGTTTTGCCATGAAGGCGCGAGAGTCGACCGCGTATTGAAATTGGATCCGTACCCATCTTTCAACCGTGATTGCTGCTGCCATTAATCCCACCACAACTACCATGTAGCTGGGTAGACCACCCTCTTTTACGAAACCACCGAGTTCTAGAATTTCTTCCATTTGTCCTCTCCCTAATTGTTAATAAAAATTTTTCCGGCGCTACGGTAAATCAAAAGAATTTTTTTCTGCTTTTTGCCGGGATTATTTGAAGTATATTGAAGCTTCATTAATTATACTCAAGATTTCACTTTTTATCAAAAAAGAAGTGCTCATAAGAATTGTCATGGCGCAGTCAATGCCGAACGTTAGAACAATAAGAACAACCCAGAAGCATAACGAATCGACCATAGATTCGCTTGATATCTCAACGTCGGGAACTGAGTTGCGCCGTTAGAGTACTCTCTCTCGGGTAAAGCAAAAAATTGGGCAGCCGTTTCAAGTCGCAGGCCTGCGCGGGAAGTGAAATAGAACTGAACACCCACCACGGCTTGTGCGGTTAAAACAGTTTTGTACTCATCGTCCATCAAAGCGCCGTAATCGAAATTACTTTTTCGATGGATGTAAGACATCCCGGCTCCAAGGCCTACATAAGGAACGAAATCTTCGAGACTCATCCGATATTTCACGCCGAGCACGACCGGAATCGCTTGAAGTTCGAATTGGTGGAAATCAGGGGTGTCGGTCGTTCCCGACTGCGTGTTTTGCTTGCGAGTTTCGTAATTCATCCAAGCAAGATTGAGATAGATTTCCCAATTGTAGTTGAGGGTATAAAAAACATTTCCTTCGACGTTAAAATATGTCGCGTAGTTCATCGTTTGGAAGGGAAGTGCTGAGTTTCGATTGCTGCTATCTCTTTCAGAGCTCGTCACGACACTCGTAAGGGGGAACATCGTCGATAAAAGGATATCCACCCCTAAATCGTTTTTTCGGCCTTCGTTTTCAACAAACTTTTCACGTTTGTAAGAACCAAAG
>CALCZU010000020.1 GCA_937903155.1 uncultured Bdellovibrionales bacterium | reverse complement strand
CTTCCGATCTATTAAAACTCTAATGCGACTCTATTTAGGCCTTCTCCTTCTTCTCCCCGCGCTCGTTTTCTCAAAACCGTGGTCTCACATTGAGTACGGAGCCGGAAATTACGGAACGGCAAATGTTTATTCGAATCCGTTTGAAAAAAGTGACTATACTGTTTTATTAAATACACTCGATAAACTTGTCGAAACTAAAGGCAGTAAAGGGATCTTCTACGTAAACGATTACGAAGAAGAATGGGCTCAATTAGCGGCCGATACCCTCGCAAAGTATGCAAAAGACAAAGGCTGGGAGATTGAAATCCGAGTGCTCGCCGGGGATGCCACGAAAATTCAAGTTCCTGTCACCGATACGGCTCATTTAAAAAATCCTAATCTCGGTTTGATTAAAAAAAATCAGACCACAGGGTTTTTGCAAAAACTTGCTGATCACTCCGAAACGGGTCTCCAGATTACCACCTACTTTTACGACGAACTAAAAAAGCACACTCGTAAGGGGCAAGCGGTTCGATTATTGGACGAACCTGGAGACTTTTACCATTTTCCTTCGGGTGATATCCATCATAAGCGCACGCAACATTTTCGAATCAGTCGAGGCAAAGATTTAAGTACAAAGCCTTCACAACACGCTCTCATGGGGCGCAACTTGGATGATGTGAATCGAGTCAAGATACGGGGCTCCCGGTGCAGAAGATTTTTTAGAGACTTGTGGATTGATCTCAATCCTTTCGGCTGGTTCTAATGCGACTGAGAGTGCGTTGTCTTAATTTTTAAAAGAGGCTTCGCAATTTCTTGCCACTCTTCGGGATCGACCGGATCGAAGAGAACATCATGAATGCCGCTTAAGTAAGCTTTTTTAATAAATCGCGAAGATTTTTTCTCTTTCGGCGCAATCAAAACAATCGGAGTTTCCATCAGGCTTTGTAGGCGAACGATCAATTCGAGAGTATTCGTCTCGAAGTCTTTATCAATCACAATGAGATCGGGCATTCGAATGGAGAGATACTCCATCAAAACTTCCGATGTCGGAATAGGAATCACTTGAATCGGCAAATTACATTGAAGCGTAAAAAACCAATCAGCTGTTTGAGTGAGATAAAATACAGACCGTGTGCGATTGAGCGCAAGCTTATGCGTATTCAAATCATAGATAGTCGCTAATTGCGAATCGTCGAAACCCATCCCCCAATTTTCCCCCACAAATATTAAAGGATAGGTTTGAAATAATGTAAAGAGTCTTTATGAGGCTAAAGGTAAGAAAGGCACCGCGTAAAAAAACCGAGACGGACTAAGCCGCCATCCGCTCGCGGAGATTGGGAATGTAGTTTTCAAAAAGGTCGGCCTTAATCAAAAATCCATTCGCATTGGGAACGAAAATCTTCGCGGCTTTTAGCCCTTCGATGCATTCATCGACAAATTCTTTTTCAAGATTCGCGCCATACTTAATTTCGTTGGCCGTAATCGAGAGAGGCGTCCCCGCTGGATAGTTTTTGCAGATTTCATGAATATAATAATTCACATAAGCGCCAAACCGATCCACTTTGTCACGTTGCTGCAAAACCATCACAAGCTTATTCGCCTTATCCAAGCGCTGTAGCACCATCTTAAACATCTTCGACTGAAAATCGGGCCAAATCTGATAAGCCAATTTCTGCGTCTCAAAATCAATTTCCATCACGGTTGCCTGATTCTTCGCCTGCGCACAAAAAGATCGTCGATAAGGATCCTTCTGCAACAAAGCCTTCTCCCCAACAATCTCGCCAGGTCCCAAAACCGTAATCAAAAGCTGCCCCTGAGGCGATTCATAAAAAATCCGAATCAACCCCTCAACCACCAAAAACATCGAGTTCCCCATCTCCCCCTGCTTAAAAACCATCTCATCCGGAGCAAAAACTCTCAACAATTTCTGAAGCCGTGCGTCAGGTTGCGCCATAAAAAATTTCCTCTTATTCCCCTTATCGGCAAATCCTCCCAAAGAGATAAACCCGGCTACGTCTTTCAGACTACGCCGGGCAGGCCCACCCCGTGCCCGCAACAGGCCCCTAAAAAGAAAATGGTGTAGAACCCGACAGAACCGAGGGCAGCGCGGATTTCGCGAGGGGGGCGGACACAAAGCACCGTGTTGTTTCGCAGGCCCTCAATAGACTTCGGAGACCCGACATAAACCTTGCCGAGAAGGGTACA
>CALCZU010000019.1 GCA_937903155.1 uncultured Bdellovibrionales bacterium | reverse complement strand
TTAGGGATGTCCTGTCACACGCTGTTAGGTATGTCTTGACTCCGAACAGCGTAGCACCCGCGGCAACCTTTGTACGCTGAACTGGGAAGGTTGCCGCGGATGCTACGCACCCTCGCAATGACAAACGTTCAATACCTTTTCATCAACGCAATGACAGATCTGTGATTATTTAACTAAAGAAAGGCGCTCGATACCTTTTTTGTAGGTCTTTTTGAGTTTGACTCGTTTTTCGAGGTCTTCGATGACGGCTTCGCCGACGTTGATTCCGTAAAGCTCATTGATGTTATTAATTCCACCGGGACAGAAAACGTTAATTTCGAGAAGCTTGTTTCCGACGATATCCGCGCCCACGAAATAAAGCCCATCGGCCATTAGTTTAGGGCGAATCATTTCGGCCAAACGAGCTTCGACTTTGGTGAACTCGACGCGTTTCCGCGTTCCACCGACGTGCATATTGCTTCTCACATCTCCTTTAGGAGACATTCGACGATACATTGCGACTTTTTTTCCGATGATAATCGGTGAGCCATTTAACAACAGAAGTCGTTTATCGCCTTTTTTAACAGCGGGGAGGTACTCTTGTGCCATGATGTATCCGTTTTTACTCACGGTCGAAATGATCTGATTGATGTTCATTTCTTTTACATTTTTAATAAAGAAAACATCCTGTCCGCCGTAGCCATTTAAAGGCTTAATGATGGCGGGCTTTTTAAGACGCTTTAAAAATTCTTTCACTTTCACGGGACTGCGAGTGATTAAAGTCCGAGCTCTGACTTCCGCGGGGAACGAACTCAAATACATTTTACTCGAAGCTTTGGTAAGACCTGCGGGATCATTTGCGACAAAAACTCCGTGGAGTTTTAAAAGTCTTCCGAATTCTAAAGCGGGGTTATTGCGCGCCCCATTCTCATCTGATTTGGATTCGTTGGGATTGTGTCTTAAGAAGACCACATCAAAATCGCTTAAAATGACTTCACTGCGTTCCGCTCTATCGGATTGAAGGGCTTTTAAAAATTCTCCACGCGTTTCAAAAATTTCACTACCGGGAGAGACAACCGTTGCCCTGACTTTTAGATCGTCGGTGCAGGAAAAAGAATTGACGGTGGTGTAGTAAACTTCGTGGCCGCGCTTGTGGGCTTCAAACGCGATATGGCTCGTCGTGTACGTCGTAATTTGCGAGTAGATGGTTCTTACAACAAAACAGATGCGCATAGAGTTTATCTAGTTCCTTACTTTTCAGTGTTGCTGGGCCTATTCGAAAAGAAAAGCCATCTTTAATTGTCTTTTGATTTCAATAGCTTACTCGATACTACAGCGAACCATCTCTTCAAGAATCAATCGGCCCTTGGGCTCGACTTCGAAGAATTCGATGCCAATTCCGACCTGAGACGTTGAAGAATGCAGATTCGCAATTTTTGCACGAGTGACCTGAATGGAGTTTGTTCCCGGCAGATGAATTTCAAGCGTGATGTCACTGTGCACTTTGGGAGCGACAAGCCCTTTTGGGTTTTCGAGTTTCAGATAAGCTCCGTGAGTGCTGATAATCGAAACCGTTCCGGAAAGATTTCCCAAGACTTCGAGTTTTGCATTGCAAAGTAAATGCGTGCGAACGCGTTTTGCTTGTCGTTTGTGCGCGTAAGGGACTGCGGTCGAATTCGTTTCGTTGCAGGGGAAAATAATCGTAAAGCGAGTGCCGTTATGCGAGGCGTGGACTTCGATGAAACCCCCGTGAGATTCGACGGCTGCTTTTGCGCTGGCAAAGGCAAGTCCTAAGAACGAAAGGTGAGGGGCCAAATCACGGAGCGCGTAGGGATTTTCAAGGTGAGTCGCAATCGAATCCTCGAGACAAAATGCATTCAGATGAAATTCCACTTCGATCTCGGTGGAGTTGTGTTTTAAAGACACATGCAGATCACGCGACTTGAGTTCGGAAGCTAGCGCCGAAGAAAAAAGAGCGACCTGACTAAAAACAGTGAAAAGAACTTCAGGGTTCGAGCGCAGTGAGATTCCGGCTTCGGCAAGGACGGTTAAATGAGTTCCAGAATTTAAAAGATCTTTTTCAACGCTGTCCATGCTCTCGAGTAGAATTTGAGAAAGATCTTTGGGTTCGTGATCCATTCCATTTAGAAGTGAAAACAATTTTAAGCTTTTTGAAATCAGCAAAATCTTTTCAGAGAGTTGCAATGCATTTTGCAGGGTTTGCGTTTGAGAGAGATTTTGAGAGAGACCAAATTTTAATTCACCATTGAGGGCCCCTAAAAGCGTTCCCAATTCTTGGGTACCGTAGGAAATCGAATCTTTGAGAGAATCGTCCGAGTTTCCAGAGTGAGTCGCCGGGTTCGAAACGGGCTTTAAAATAGACTTTTTAGTTTTCATTTCCAAAGCTTATCGTCATTTTGAGGACCAATTTGTATGACGAATCAAACTTCGCTATTCTAGCAATGAAAATCATGCTTTAACGCATGGCAATAGATAGGCTTTTCTTTACTCGGATTTTAGAGTTTATGAGCTTTGAGGAACGATGCTTTTTTGGTTGAGAACATACTTATTCGCAGGTGCTTTAACCGTGGTGTATCGCGCCTGGAGTTTATTTTGGCGCATCGAAGAAAAAGGTTTTCGGCCCAGTCAACTCACTCAACCGATGATCGGTGCACACTTTCACGGCGACGAACTTCTGCTTTTACGATTGTATATTGGGACGGGAATGACCGTCATGGCATCGAGAAGTAAAGACGGCGAGATGATGGGAAAGATTTTAGAGTGGTTCGGATTCCACGTCGTCCGCGGCTCGAGCACTCGGGGAGGCGCCGGCGGATTAAAGGGAATGCTGGCTTCACTCTCCAAAGAAAAAAACAGCGTCTCATTGGCAGTCGACGGCCCCCGCGGCCCGATTTACGAAGTCAAAAAGGGAATCATCAAACTCGCCCAAGAAACCGGTTTTCCGATTGTGGTGGGAGCGGGAGCCTCGAAAACCGCAATCATTTTCAAAAAAGCCTGGAACCGCTGCTATCTCCCCTGGCCTTTTTCGAGCTCGGTCGTGGTGTACGGGGAGCCAATCTACGTTTCTAAAGATTTAAGTGAAAATGAGTTTGAAAAGATGCGCCTAAAAGTACAGAATGAGCTCCTAAAAATGAAGGCCCAAGCAGAGGCCCATTTTGAAAGAAAATTTCTTCCCGATTTCGCAATACAAACGGGCGACAGCCCGGCGTAGTTGCGAAGCACGTAGACGGGGCGTAGCGCAGTTGGCTAGCGCGCTTGCTTCGGGAGCAAGAGGTCGTGGGTTCAAATCCCGCCGCCCCGATTCATTTTGCCTCCGGCAAAATGATGTTAAAGTTAACCTTAAGATTAACCTTAACGTAAAAGCGGCGTAGCCGCTCTGGTGTAAAAGGTTAAATTTAATCTTCCCTCTCAATATAACGAATCAACCCCGACAACATCCTCCCAATCGCAGCAAGTTCTTTGTAGACAGAAGTAAAATCCCTCTTCTCCAACCCCAAAACCCGAATCGTATCCAAAATTGCCACACACTCAAAAGTCGACCCCTTAGCGATTCTCCAAAAATTCGCCTTATCTTTCTTCGAAGTTCTCGAACAAGCCTCTGCAATATTCAACGGAATAGAGTGCGCCGCCCGTCTCATTTGATCTCGAATACCGGTGGCGGAATCCCTCGGCAGCGATTCACAAATATCATAAGAAGTGCGCACATTCTGAATAGCCTTTTGATACACAGGCCACTTTTGAAAATCAAAATCCGCTGTCTTTTCTGTTTGCTTTGAATTGAGTTCATTCATGGAGACATGAGTAAAACCGTGAGTCAAGTCGGTCAACAGCTGGAGGGAAGCGTCTTCATTGCTTTACACCACCAAGCGCTTCACTGTTGAGGTTTACAAAGATAGAATGGAAACCTAAGCTTTGCTTTCAATTAAGGGAGAAAATATGAAAAGGTTATTTATGCTCGCTTCACTATTATTGCATGCGAATTCAAGAAAGCGATATAGGTGCCCATCTACTTTCCAGCCGATATAGGCGATATAGGTGCCCATGACCCTCCTCAGAAAAATGGACACCTGGAATTAGGTGGTATAAGG
>CALCZU010000018.1 GCA_937903155.1 uncultured Bdellovibrionales bacterium | reverse complement strand
TCAGCTTTCCCTTATACCACCTAATTCCAGGTGTCCATTTTTCTGAGGAGGGTCATGGGCACCTTTTTTACTTAAATGACCGCTACTTTTTATTTCCGAAAGTTGAGTGACACTTTCTCCCATATAGCGCTCTGTTTCTACATTCCTCTTTTTACAAAGGGGCGACTCCGGTCCAATTCTGCGGGTCGTTTTTCGGGAGAGGTGCCGTTAAATTCGAAGTCGCGTTTTCCCCCGTAAAGTTTATCCCCGTGAACGGCGGCGATATCATAGACTCCTTCACCTGATTTGGGCATTGGTTTCCCATCGCAGGTTCTACCGGTCACATCTTTTTCTGCGCCAAGGGCCCAGTCAGAGTAGCCGCAATATTGGCTGTTATTGAGGTGGGCGATAACGGCGGAGTCGTAAAAACTGAAGAGAACTTTTGAGAAGATGAAATCCACCGGGTGGACTTCAATATCCCCCTGCGAAAAGCCTGCTCCTACGTTTAACGTTGTTGTCATCGTCGCCTTTAACCAAACGTTTTTGCACTTCGGATCATTCGCACCTAGTAAAGTAAGGGTGGCGCTGTTTCCGGAGTAAACTACGGTCTCCTGCGAGTATTGAGAAGCATCGGCTCTACAAACCGCAGTCCATTTTCCTTCGAACTTGCTATCGGCGAAGAGGGGAAAGGTTAAGCTGGAAAAGATGAGGACGAATAAGTATTTGGCTTTCATGCGGAGATAGTACGCTTGACTACCTATGTATCAAGCCGTGCTGCATCGAAGATCAATAACCATGAGTCCGCCATTATTTGATCTTGATAAATTTTTGCGTGAAAGCGAAATCGCCTTCACTGATTATTTCGCCGAAGTTGCGAGGGCCGTTGCTTACAATCAGAACCGAATTATTCGCAAACCAACCAAAGTACTCATCCGTATTTCCCATTCTGAATAAGTTTAAGTCAGCCTGAAGTTTCTTTGTTTCGTTTCTGGGATTCCTCTTTTTAGGGTAATTTTAAGTGCAATTTATTAGTAAAAGTTGTACTGGGAAAACAAATTAGCTCATTCTTTACTCTTGGATCTCAATGGTGTTAGAAGGCCTTCGAGGTGAATATGAATCAAATTTTACTCATTTTATCGCTTTTGACGTCGCTGTCACTTTTTGCCGATGAGGATGTCATCGTTCAAAAATTAACGTGCAACACTCTCCAAAAAGAAGGGGATTATATTCATCATTACGAATTTACCTTTGAGACAGACACCAAAAAGAAAACCTGCAAAGCAACGGGTAAACATCATTTTTACATGACTTCTATTAAGCTTGAGGATCTGAGCTGTAACTATTTAACCAACGTTAGAGATCAAGTGGAAGAAAAAGAATCTCACTCGCTGCAAAGTTGGACGCTTGAAGATCGAACTGTGAACAAGAAAGAAACTTTAAAATTTCATTCTGCGAGCCTTCTCTACCACCCGAAAATAAAAAGATCTCTTGGTTTCGTTCGTTCAGAGGGGGGAGCAGTCTTTTCCATAAGCTGTCGTTAAGGGAAGTCGCCCAGGACTTAACCGAATTGTCGCCGCCTCGCCCGATAGGAAAAATAAAAGAAAGTAGACAATCATCTACAAATTTTATCACACTCGCTATTGATAGCCCGCCGATCGTCATTTCTTACGGAGGTAGATGAACCCCCTTTACTTTGTTACACTAGACGAATGGATGACCAGTATTGGCAGAAGAAATGGCAGCTCGGGGACACTCTGTTTCATCAGGGACATCCTCACGATGAACTTGTAAAATATTTTTCCAGACTTTCCGGGAATAGAGTAATGGTCCCCCTTTGTGGGAAAAGCACTGACCTGTTATGGCTAAGATCAAAAGGTTATGAAGTGGTCGGTATCGAGTTAAGTCCCATCGCGTGCGAAGCGCTATTCGTCGAGAATGGCCTGCAGTTTACAAAACGGCCCCTAGGTCCAGGCATCCTTTTTGAGACCGAAAAATTAAAAGTATGGTGTGGGGATTATTTCTTAGCACCCACCTCTCTCTGGGAAGGCTGTACGGCAGTCTATGATCGTGCCGCGCTAATCGCTTTGCCGGATTCGGTGCGGATTAAGTACGTTCAACATTTAAACGAAGTTTGGGCAGGCAAAGCGCCCGCGGGAAGCAGTTTGCTTTTAATTACCTTAGAGTACCGAACAGACAAAATCATTGGCCCGCCGTTTAGTGTTTCAGAGGAAGAAGTTCATACGCTTTATAAAAATTATTTCGATATCGAACGGCTTTCTTCAACGTCCGACCACCCGCTCTCAGGACGTGAAAAGTTCAACGAAATCAAAGTTTCTGAAAAAACCTTTAACCTTACGGTCACGAAGTAACAGTTTACCCAAAAAAAGTGAGGCATTCTCGTGCGGGTATGCTAAGAAGCCAAAAAGAAAATTGGATTAGTGATTTGCAATCGACGACTTCGCAAAACTCGCGAATGCATGATCCAAGTTTACAGAACCGAATAGATCGTAATTCTCTGGAGGGCCCCTCGCCCGTCTGATGAAATGGACGAGGGGATACCTGCTACAATTTTACGGACAACGAATGCTTACTCAGTAAGTAAATGCTTCGAAGATCCCTCCACAACCTGACTCGACCCAGACGCTTCCCGCCATTTCATGTCCCCAGCTGATGCCTTCGCCGCAGGGGGCGTCCGAGGTTCGTTTCACTAAACGGGCATCTCGAATTCTGCGGCCGTTGGGTGCGGTGGGTGAACATCTTTTGAGACAGGCGTCGGTGCTTTTACATTCAAAAGTAAATGGGTCGTTTCCGCCCTTGTGGACTAGGTCCGTAAATCTCCTAGGGTGACATTCGCTATCGCCCTCGGAAGAATCATCCGACGCTTCCGGAAGGATGTGCCAGACTCCACCCAAGCCATCGCCTTTGCGGTCTCCCACTTTTTTATCGTTTCTGAAATAGTAGAGAGGATTCTTCTTGTACGTGACTTGCTTTGTTCCGTCCGTGCGGGTGACGATACCGACATTCGGCGGAAGCACTTCCGGAGTCGCACTCAAAAGAAGCGGCGGCCAAACCTGAGCACAGTCGTCGTAGCAGGTTGAATTTCCCTGCGCATCCGGATCAAAAAGATAAAGCGTGCGCTGTGCCGAATCCACCAAGATGCCTCCGTGAAACTGGACAACGGGTGTCCCCGCCCATAATGATTGAGCCATTGCAAAACCGATAATGAATAATTGTGATATTTGAAACTTCATGTTTCCTCCTTGGGCAAACCTTAACAAATCAAAGTTTGAAAGGAACAAACATCCCCTAACAATATATGATGCGATTTGATGTGATTTTGAACTCCGCTCGGGGGCGGTAATTATTTGTTCTTAATCGAAAGAAACAGGCGCTCGTAGTCTTTCTTCTCTGTAAAATGGGTGGGCGGGATGTCGACCTTTTTCAGAGATGCATAGACTTCTAAAAGGCGAATCACTTTATCTAGATTCTGGTGCACGTAACCCCTCACAGCTACTCTTACAATGGATTTTGCGGGGCCCTCTTCGCCAAAAATATTCTTAATCTCTTTGTCGAGTTTTTTGACTTGAGCGGGCCTCAAATTTTTTCGCAAAATCGAAACGAATTCTAAAAATTCGTAAATGTTGTATCGTTTTTGGAGTTGGCTTATCAAAGGAAAAAATTGCTTGATATTTTTAAGCGTCACGGTGGAGACGGCGGGAAGCTCCGCCGGTGGCTTAAAATGCTCTAACACCTTTAGGTATTCGGCTGGATTAGGCGATTCACTTAGTGAAATAGGGGTGCCCTTTAATCTCGCGTAAATTTCAATCACCTGTGCAATTTTTGGCGAGTTACTGAATGCGTAAGTCGACCGCGTGCGGGCCAAAATTCCTTCTGACGGCTTAGCTCCTCCAAAAACGGCTAGGATTTCTTTGTCCCACTCGTCGCGAGCGTCTTTTGGAAGATCATTTCTCAAAGCCTCCGTAAAATTGGAAAAATTTTCATTTGCGTGAAACGTTTCGTGGATCTCTTTAAATACAGGAGCGAACAACTTGAAGTGGCGAATGACTTCTTTTCTTTTCGCCTCTTTTAGGTGTTTAGGATTTTGGAGAGCGAAAGGTTCCAAGAGCGTTAAGAACTCCACTGGCTTTTTGAATTCCGGTGTCAATGCAATTCCCTTCAGCTCAGCATAAAGCTCAAGCATTTTAATCAGCTTGTAGGCCGTTTGGGTTGAAACCCAATTTGACGCCACTAAGTTTTCCGGAATCGGTATCGGGCCAAAGATATTTTTGAGCCCGTTGTCCCATTTTCGCTTCGACTTCGCGTCGGGTAAGTCGTTGCGGAAGGCTGAAAGGACTCTTGAAAATTTTTTAGGATGATTCGCTATTCTTCTGAAGCGTTTCAGAAAGGGTTCCATCGTCAACCCACCGCTGGATATCAAGTCGTTAAAATGTTTCGGACAAATTTGTTTCTTGGGCGGCCCTTTACTGGCAGTGAGGGAGGAACATTGAAAACAGAGGAAGAGGGCAGGCAAAAGTAGAGAGCCTGAAAAAATTCGGGAAGCCATCGGGTCGGGAGTCATCGAGTGAGTCGCATTTGAAATGAGCCCGCCAATCATCATCAGAATAAACAAACTGGGAAAACTTTCGAGCCCTTCGGAACCCAAAACGTAAAATCCGAGAAACCCCCATAGGCCCGCAACAACAGCGACTAGGGCTCGGTAGATGAAAGTCCTGCGCTTCAGATTTACCTCTGTGTCTGACAAACGACTGGTTGAAATAAAACCGACTGTCCCATCGCAGCATTTTCGGCATTTTCGCTGAAATTCTATAGGCCGAAATGGGCGAGTTATTCGAAATTATTTCAACAAGATGGCCATCGTAGAGATGTAAAACATTTATCTGCCGATTGACCGAAGTCATGCCGAAAGGTACGGCGCTGAATTCAAATTGCTAGCGCGACAGTTCGTTTATAGAAGACT
>CALCZU010000017.1 GCA_937903155.1 uncultured Bdellovibrionales bacterium | reverse complement strand
CGCGATAAGTCCAGAGACAGTTACGATGGGATTACGTTTTATTTAAATGCAAAGTCTCAGACGCCTGAATTCAAAGATCCTACGATTCCAGGATTCTACATTTCGTTTGGGGGATATGTATCTTCCCAGCAAGGTCTTTATCATCCGATTTATGAAACGGCAGCACGCTACTACCGAACGGCGAAAGAACTTCCTTTACGCTGTAGCGTTGTCCCTGTGAAGGCGACCGAAATAACTGAAAAAGATTTTACTTATTTCAAACCGATCCCAGTCACGTACTAAGCCGGGCTATCAGTTCGCTAGCCGACAGAAACGATGTCGAAGTCTTTCGACTTATTTTGAACCAAAATGGTGATTTGATCGTCGACTTGTTTTCCGAGTAGGGCAGCGCCAATGGGCGACTGTGGCGTGATGACTTGGATCCGCTGGCCTTTGTACTCTGTGGTTAAACCACCGGCGCAGGGCATGAGCAAATAGGTGGTCTCTTTTCCTTCGCAATCTACAGTGACTAAAGCGGTCGCTTGAATCGGAGTTTTCTTGGTGAATTTTTTAAGTTCGATTGTTCGGAATAAATGCAAATCCGCATTGAGTTGGCTCGAACGTTTGCCTTGGGCTTCTGCGAGATACGAAGCTTCAAGGCCGCGCGTGTCGTATTGATCTTCTGCTTTATTTTCGGAGTGAGTCGCTGCTTCGTAAGCCACTTGAGCCGACTGAAGCAAAACGTTCAAATCCGCTTCCATTAGAAGCGCAAATTGTTCGATGAGAATTTTTTTGTCCATGGAAAACTACTTTAGTTGCGACAAGTTCCGCCGACGGTCATGCTGGCTTTATCGTTATTCGTGCCCGCGATATTCGTGCAGCTGATTTGAAATTTCGAATAGCTTTGTAGAGTAACCGTGCATCGTCCTTCGGGACTTGCTGTTTTAGAGAGAGCTGTCGAATAGCTTCCCGAAGGGGTATTAAATGTAATATTACTTTTGGCTTCGCCTTGTTCAATCACGGTTGAGTATGTGCGACTTTCGCCATAAGCAAACGGCGCCAAAACCACTACGAGAGAATAACCCGAGGAATTTTTGAGCTCGATCCGATTGTTTTCGGATTTGCCTAATCCATCTGTGATCGCTCCGCTCAAGTTATATTCGCAAGTTACTGATTGAGTTAAACCGGTTTTTGTAGCTCCGATGGCCATTTCGGCTTTTTGAGTCTCGGGAGCGGAATCACTTTTTCCACAACCGATAATGGCGACGACGATTAAACTAACTACAAATCCGTATTTGTGCATGAGCACCTCCGAGCGGCAAAATACAGAAATCGAAAAATAAAAACAACTTAAAAGAGGTTAGGCGAAATGAAAAGTGAGCTGAAATCTGGAACTGACATTTTTTGCTGCGTAAGAATTAGGGGGTAAGTATCACTAATGACTGGGCGAAAAATAAGAGATTTACTTGAAACCCCGTTCCCTGTTATAAGCGGGCCCCACGAAATCTCGAAAGGATTGTATGTTTTGTTTCAAGACTCCCATTGGGGTCGCGCTCTTGGTTTTACTGTCTGCTTGTGGACGCCAGGCTACGGATTCACTAACGAACAAAGTTCGCGTTGAACCTCAAGAGACTGCGAACACTGAGGTGAATGGAAAAGAAATCGTAGGCGTTTGGAAGTCTCAATGCCAGGAGTACCCTACCGAAAGCTCGCAAGAGACTCTCGAGTTTTCCGCCGATAAAAGAATCATTCGAAAATCCATTTCGTATTCAAAACCGGGATGTTCACCGAGTGATGTGAAAGGGTACTGGATTATCCGGGGGACTTTCAAACTTCTTTCCAATGCAGAAGGAACATCTGATTACGTGAAATTGAATTCGGACTTTCCGAATAGTGTGTATTACGAAAATTTTGACCCGACGACAAATCAGACCAAAGTGGTTGAAGAAATCAGCTGGGAAAAACGTTCCAAAATTTTATTGCATCAAACTCAGTTTTTGAGAACGGCATACATTCGAATGACATCGTCGAAGCTGAGCGTCTATATCCATAACATCCGTCGAGCGGATAAAGAGTATTTTAAAGCGGACTGAGTTATCCGGTTGCGAGTCGAGTCAGAGGCTGTCGACATCGCGCTTTTTCCTTGAAGTTTGAGAGTGAAACGTTTTCCCCACCTTCGATGACGTAGACGTGATTCATAGGATTGTCTTCTGTTGGGCGAATGATCAGGGTTGTCCCACTTAATTTAAGGGCGTTTTCTACTTCTGAGCTTGAGTAAAAAAATTCTCTTCCCGGAGCGAAGTCGGCAAATTGGACCCAAAACCCATTACCTAGAAGCTGAATGAGGGCTTTCTCGGAAATATAACGTTTACCCGCTTGCGGACTTGTTTCAGACAGCCAAAGTGTTCCCGATTCATCTAAATGAGGCCGTTGTTCTATCGCATTCGGAGAAAGTTTTTTGATAGAGACGAGAACTTCGCGTTCTTCTTCGGGATCTCTTCTTTTTGCTTCAAATGCCAGAGTTAGGTCTCGGACTGGTTTACGATAGGATTCGCTCCAGATCGTATGGGACCCGTACAAGCCGAAGATTTCTTCGCCTGCTCTGGCTTTTGTAAGAGCAAGTTTATCGTCTTCGTTCATTTGAATTTTATAAAAGTGAGCGTAGCCTTCAAGGGTGTTTAAAATGTGAAGGTTATTTAAATATGCGCGTTCTTTTTTAAAAGTGATCCAATTTTGGATTCTGTAAACTACAGGCAATTTATAGGCATTCGCGCTTCGAAGATAATCATTCCACAGAAAATCGTGAGCGCGAGTTGCAAATCGAAAACGCTGTTTCCAAGCCTGTATCCGGACTTTCTGTGCTCTCGTTTTGTCTTGGAGAACCGCCTCATCGCTGTCGAAAGGAAAGCTAAAAAATGTGTCCTTCCGCCCAGGTCGCATTTGGAGACGAAAATCTAGGACCTCTAGAGAAACATTTTCCACGATCTTATTAAACATGGCGTCTGATAAAAAACTTACTTTGTACCAACCCTGTGCGAGAAGATAGTTATCTACTTCGTACCGCATCGTGAGGGAGTTCCTCTTAAAAAAAGCGGGCATTGCTTCTTCCGCTTTTTCTGGAGTCTCGCAGTGTAAATTTAGAAGGGCCATCGTGATATTTCGATAGTTAACAGGCTCCGTGCCTGCATTGAGAAGATTTGCACAGACAGAAAAAACGCAAAAAATGAAAAGGAGTCTATTCCACATTAGAGATTGTTTTCCATTCGCTTCAAAAGAGGCGTACTTCTACCACAATCTCGATTTTTCACCCAGAAAATTTGATGAGTCGGCCATTTATCTTATCGTATTTCAAAGAGGTTTTTCAGTTCTGCCAAAAAGAAAATTTGCTTCATCATCGCTTGGAGAGAGTTTTCCTCGATTTTCTCTGCTGCAATCCAGCCTCGATAAATCGCTTCTTCGAATGCGGGAGTCCCTAGATTATTATTCGCAAAGTAGATATTGCCTAGGGGGCGAGCGAAGACTTCGGAGTTGTCCAGAAAGTGGTCCGGCGCCGCGATATGAATCGAGAAGGGCCATCGATTGGATTCTACAGCGAGTACCCGAATCGGTTTTTCTCCTCTTTCGTGCACGAGTGGACTTAAAATCGATTGGGCCTTTTCGGCCATCTTTTCGCCGAGTTCAATGGCGGTGTCATCGCTGTACCCTTTTCCCACAAATTTCTTCGAGAGGGTTGGCAACAAGTGATAGCGTCACGTTTTATGAGCTCTATCGTCTCTTAGTCGGGAAAACAAAGAGTGATAGGAATGCGTCCGCAAAGTGGAGTGGCGTGGTTTGGGATTTCATTTCTTTTACATGGGGCGACGTTTTTTCTTTATTCCGGGAAACCTCGGTCTCGACCCGAACCCATTGTGATCGCAGTCGAGTCGTTGCCCAATTCTATTGCCTCGTTTAAATCCCCAGGTAAATCAGTTGGCAAATCCAATGGAAAATCTAAAGAAAAAAAGGGAAAAGCGGGTGAAGCCCCAAGTCTGTCGATGAGAGATCTCCTGCCCCACGCTCAAGATTTCGCGGGGATAGGAAGGAAAACCCGCAGCGGTGGCTTAGGAGGAGAAGGTTCGCAATTAGGGTCGGACGACGGAACGGGCCTTGGAGGAGGATGGATTACTTCAGTCGGAAGCGATCAGTTTATGGAAGTCATGCCGTTCGTCGAAAGGGTCTGGAAGCACATCGATGATGAGTTTCGATATCCGAAAGAATTTTCTTTTCAGCAGATTGAAGGAAGGGTTCATGTTCGAGCGATTTTTAACCCCGACGGAACTCTTGACGGAGATTTTAAACGGATTGATTCCGATAGCAGTTATCTGGAAACATACGTTCTTGCGTATCTTATCTCTCGGTTGGAACAGGCTTATATCCCACGCGCAGCTCAACCTAAAAACAAAATGGCGATGAATCTGACGTTCGAATTCAAAATTGAATATGACCGGGTTTTAGACGAGCGAAAAGGGGAAGGAACATTGCCCCACGCCCTTCTTTTTCGCCGAGTGAATATTGAAAAATCGGTGATTGAGAAGAAGTTGGACGAACTTTTCACTCGCTACCTTCCTCCCATCCTGATTATTCCGCCGATGGTTTATGTCGATCTCTTTACGCTAAAAACCTACATTGAAAACTTTCATAAGCCTTCGGTTGATAAAACTGCGGAGGAACGCTTGCATCAGGTGACTGAGAAATTCAAAATGGTGCTTCGAAAAACTAAATCGGCATCGGCCGTTAAACCTCAGGGCAAGTAAAATGGACTTTTAATCCGTCTGCAGTTTTAAAAATGGCAGCTAATCTAGAAAAGGATGAGGCTTGATAAAATTCCTCAGGGACGCCCGTTCCGAGATCGATTTCTGCTACGGGGGCTTTCGAAAGATTTGTGACCAATAAACCCGGACATTGAACCTTCTCAAAAACCGTAATGCCTTCTTTCTTTCTTAGGGAATCTAAACTTTCCAATGAGTCTAGAACGTTTTGCAGGTCTATCTTTTGAACGTTACCGTGAATTCTTGAAGCGATGTCGAAAAGGTCTAACTCTTCCATTTCTTCAGGAACGAACGCCGTGACGACATCCCGAACGGCGTTTCCGAAGTAGTCAGGCGGTAATCCCATGATTTTTCGATAGTCGAGGGGACAACGGACCAGAAATTTCCCCTCGTGAAGAGCAATGTTACGGTAAAAGCGTTTCGCTAAGTCCGCCATCACGAGATCGTTGCTAGAAAGCTCGTATCCCAATGCCGTCGACTCCTGCTTGAGAGTCTCAAGTTTTTTATTCGAGTATGCAAAAGTTTCTAGATAAGTGGCTTGTTTGTTTTCGAGCTCATCGATGGTGTAGCCTGTCGAATCAAATAAATCCTTCGGGTGATTTCCTTTTGCATTTAAAAGTTCTCTTTTATTGCAAGGGGTTTGTAAAAGAGGCCGAGATTTGCAGGTTTTCGAAAGTGCTGTCAGAAATTGAAAGAAACTCGTTCCATCGCCCAAAAGATGCGAAAAACTAAAACCGACGTAATAGCGGCTTGGTGTCTGGGTGACGGAAACTTTGAATAGATTTTCACCCGCTCGATTGGTTACGGGATCGACTAAATCTCTCAGCGTTGCCTGCGAAAGATTTTCGAGTTCGCGATGAGTCGTGCGAGTTTTTAGTGAAAGCGGGAATCCGGTTTCTAAAGCGACTTCTCTATCAGAGATCATTTTTAATCGAGAACCAACGACGGAGTAGGTTTCAATCACTTCGTGTAAGGCTTTCTCAAATCGTTGAATATCGAGTTTTCCCAAATATTGAAAAACGAAACGAATGGTGTAACGGTCTCGACGAAAAAAATAGTAGTCTATCGGTGATAAAGGAATGTTCATCGAAAACTCTCAGTTCTGTACAGTTCAAAGACCTCAGCGTACTTGCCCGTTAAAGTCATGGCGCCGCGATATTGAGCTAATCCTTGGATTGCTCCAACATAGTCGACGGCACTCGTCTGACTTAAGTGCGCTTTCAATGCCTCTACTTTCTGTTTCATCGCGATGCTGACATCAAATGCCACCTGATATTCCGAAATGGGATTCCAGACCTCGTAGCCATAAAATTCTTTTACCTGGTGGGGACTTTTACCCGCATCTGGATACCAGGGACCGGCCGCCGCAAGCAGAGCTGATTTTGTGAGTTGGTAAACCACTTGGTGGTCTGGGAAGTGATCTGACTTTGCATGGGTGAAAACAATGTCGGGTTGGACCTTTCGAATGAGAGAGATCAATTTTATCTTCGTTTCTTTTGAGAATGTTGTGAGGCCATCCGGTTCTCTTAGAAAAAACACTTGAGACGAGTTCAAGATCTTTGCGGATTTCTTTGCTTCACTCTCTCGCCTTCGAATCGTCTGACTCTTAGGCGTCTCAAGACTGCCTTCTTCTCCCGAAGTGACGACAACGTGAGTGGTCTCGTATCCGCGTTTATTCAGAATTGAGAGCGTTCCTCCACATCCGATTTCGATATCGTCCGGGTGGGTGCCAATAGCTAGAATTTTCTGTTTCATCCGACGACCCTTAAAACCTGTTCAGAAATGATTTCTGAAGCATTGGAAGGGGAGAAAGGCCTCTCAGTTTTTTTCATTACTGTTGAGAGCTCCTCAATTAATGACCTTTGAATGAAGTGGGAATCTAAACCGATAAGTTTCACAAGTCCTGTGTGCAGCCCATCGGTTCGCTCGGTTTCACTGCGTGCTAAGAGCACTTTTTTTCCTAAGTAAGAAGCTTCTTCTTGCACGCCGCCCGAATCCGTCAAAACTAATTGGGATTTGAGAAGCAACGCTAAGAATTGAGGGTACTCTAGGGGCTCTGTGAGAATGATATTTTCAATACCGTTGAGAGTCTTTTTAAAAGCATTTTGAACCGACGGATTGGGATGGACCGGGCAAACGAATAAGACATCCGGCCGATGAGAGGCGGCCAATCGCATCCCATGAAGCGTATTTTCAAGGGATGCGTTGGCTTCGCGGCGATGGAGAGTGACAACGACTAACGGGCGCAAATCCGTAAGTATTGAGGATTGGGGGAGGGATGTGGGAATGGGTTTTGATAAAATGGTGCGGACCGCTTCATGAACCGTAGAGCCGGTGACCGTAATCGCGGCATCGGAAACTCCGTCTCGCAGAAGATTTTCTCTTTCTAAACCCGTGGGCGCGAAATGGTGGCGTGCAATAGGAGCGATTGTCTGTCGATTAAACTCTTCCGGAAACGGTGAGTTAAGACGATGGGTTCGTAATCCTGCCTCGACGTGGAAAAAAGGAATCTGGTGGTAAAAACTTGAGACGGCGGTTGCGAAACAGGTCGTTGTGTCGCCGTGGGCTAGGACGAGATCCGTTTTATCCTGTTTAAAGTAGTCTTCTAATTTTACGAGGAGCTTTGCGGTGAGCTGCGAAAGGGTTTGACCTTCGGACATCACGTCCAAATCGGCGGATGGCGTCAGATCAAATGCTTGAAGCGCTTTTCCAAAGCAACTCCCGGTGTTGTCCCGTAGAAATAATTTTTACATTGTTTCCGAGATGTTTTTGGAGTGCTAAAAAAACCGGAGCCATTTTGATTGCCTCAGGTCTTGTTCCGATAATCATGGCGACTTTTTTCATTTGAAACCCCCTTCAATAAATTCAAAGTCTCATAATCCAAACTTGATTAAAAGAGACAAATAGTCCATGTTATGTGAGTAAATGGAAACAGATAGACTGAAATACTTTTGCGCTATCGTCGATACGGGAAGCCTCACGCAAGCCAGTGAGCTTTTAGGGGTGTCGCACAGCGGTTTGTCAAAAGCCATGGCAGCTCTTCAAGACGATTTAGGCTTTAAAATTCTCGTTCCGAAAGGACGGGGTTTAGAACTGACCGATAGAGGGAAGGTTCTCTACGAACAAAGTCGCAAGATTTTAGACATGATGAATTCTCTGAAGCAGCCGTCGCCCCTATCCGAAAATATTTTACGAGTTGGATTTCCAGAGGTCTTGGCGCTCTCAGTTACGGAAACGCTGGTGCGAGAACTCGACCACGGGGTAACGATTGAAGATTTAGATTCTTCCGAAATTGAAGCTCAGGTTTTGAATCGGAAAAGTGATTTCGCGTTCACCTTTATTCCGTTTCCACATAAAGAACTAGAACATTTGAAAGTGGTGACAGTGGCTCTCGAGTCTTTTTGTCGGAATGGAGTTTTTGAAGCCGCAGACCCCGAAACGATTCCGTACGTGATTCCCGCAAGCGAGATGAAAGACAACGCCTTAAGTATCCGTATCAGGGATGGCTGGAATTCAAATCTGTCGAGGATCACACCTTATCGGGCAAATTCCCTCTCAATCGCCTTAAAAATGGTTCAGTCTGGAATTTGTGCGATTTATACTCCTCGATTTTTTGTAAATTATTTAAATCAATCGCTGCCCAAGGATCGCCAGTTAAAATCGCTCGACTTATCACCTTTGCGACGACATCAAGAACGCACTGAGCGAGATATTTTTCTGATTAAGCGAAAAGGGGATGAAGAAACCAAAGCCATGAAAAAAGTGATCCGAATTGTGCGTCAGGTGTGTAAAAACACCTAACAAGAGAGTTAAGTTGAGGGATGAGGATTTTTCTGTATACTTCGGCATCGGAGGCCCTTTGAAAATTCATACGCGTTTACTCATTGCTCTGATTGCTGGAGCCGTTTTAGGAACGGTTTTACACCCTCATTCCGGTCTCACTGCACTCGTCGACTTCAATACTCATTTTTTGCAACCTATCGGTCAGATTTTTTTGAGAATGATCTTTATGGTGGTCGTTCCGCTTGTGTTCTCAGCACTCGTTTTGGGAGTGTATGAATTAGGACAAGGAAGAGGCTTAGGAAAAGTTGCGGGCAAAACGCTTTTCTACACCGTCCTTGCAAGCTCGGCTTCGGTGCTGATAGGGATTGGCCTCGTCAATGCGATAAAGCCGGGCGTCGGTTTTCAGATTGATAAGACGATGATTGCCGAGCAGGCGAAAGCGTTAGAAAAAATTCAAGGTAACGCCGCGCAGGCAAAACCCACCTCACAATCGATTGTGGAACTGGTCACAAAAAATCCATTAGAAAGTGCTATGAAAGCGTTAGACGGCGAAATGCTCGCGTTTATGTTTTTTGCACTCCTGTTTGGAATTGGCCTTGTCTATGCCTCTCGGGAACGCGACGAAAATGCCCTGGTTAAAGTGTTAGAACAAGTGCTCGCAGCAAGCATGAAAATCGTTGAGATAGCGATGAAACTCGCACCTTTCGCGGTCTTTGTAATTGTGTTCAACACGGCTTTTAAGTTTGGACATACGATTTTTGCGTCTTTGTTCTTCTATGTCGCCGTCGTGGTCTTGGGTCTTTTGATTCAGCAATTCGTTGTCTACACGTTTTTGCTGAAATTTCTGACACCTTATTCCCCTTTAGCATTCTTCAAAAATTGTAAAGAGGTCTATCTCTACGCTTTTTCAACTGCATCATCGAATGCGACCCTACCACGCTCTCTCGAGTGCGCTGAAAAAACATTGAAGTTACCTCCGCAAGTTTCTCGCTTTGTATTAACGGTGGGAGCCACTGCAAATCAAAATGGTACGGCCCTTTTCGAAGGGATTACCGTTTTGTTTTTAGCTCAAGTTTACGCAGTTGATTTGAGTCTCGGCCAACAAGTTCAAGTCGTTCTGATGTCAATTCTCGCAGGCATTGGAACAGCGGGCGTCCCCGGAGGCTCACTTCCCTTAATTATGATTCTCATGCAGTCGGTGGGAGTTCCCGCCGAAGGAATGGGGCTTATCTTGGGAGTCGATAGATTCTTAGATATGTGTCGCACGACTTTGAATGTCAGTGGAGATTTAGTGATCGCCGCTCTTGTTTCAAGCGATTCGTCGTCGAGTTAAATTTTTTCGAAATCGACTGTCATCTCGGTTCCTAGTAATCGATGGAGCGGGCTCGTCAGAAATTCTATCCAACGCACTAAGAATGCGAGCGGTTTTGGTAAAAACGGCTTAAAGGCCATTCCCCCGCTGATAAAATAAGCGAGTAGGGTATGGTAGCGGATCGATTTTAGTCGCAGTCGCGGGAATTTTTGAGTCAGGAGGTTTCTGTCGCGAATAAAAATGACCCAAGGAAGGGCCGTATTTCCATTCGAAAGTCGGCCTTTCGCCGAGTCGCTCTTCCAACTCTTCACGGTTGCATCATGTTTTTCGTAGGCGCTGAATCGGTTCACGATGATCTGGTTTAAAGGAGAATTTGTGGGTTCTAAGAACACGAGCCTACCGCCTTTGGCTAAGCAGCGTTCGGCTTCGGATAAGAATTTTTCTGGATCTTCTAAATGGTGAATGACGCCAAGTAAAAATAGGGCTCGTAAGCTTTCTTTTTCGAAAGGTAGACTCTCGCACGAAATGACTCTTTCGACGTTGGAGTGGGCAACGACATCGGACTTAATGACTCCAGGAATATATTTTTCAATATGACTTGCCCCGCAACCTAACTCAATCATCGGAAGTTTTAAGTGCTCAGTGTCGCGAACAGCGGGAAGAATCTCTTCGTACCATTTTTTGTACACCCCTTGGAGAATCGGGTTCGATTGAATGATGTTTTGGTGCAGGGTGATGGAATCATTCGAATCAATTGAGAATTCGTTTTGGAGTTTCCTTGCTTCTAAGAGTTGTTTCATTTTGAAGGCTCTTTCACTTCGTTTAATCCCATTTTATCAGATAATTCTTTCCACATCTCAGGAGGACACTTTGCGACGTGTTTATTCATAAGGTCTTCTAAGTTGAGACCGCGCTTAGAAAAAATAATCGCCGAATAACAATTTCCTTCGGGATCGGAATCGCCTAAGAGTTGCAGGTAGCCTAAAGCTTCGGTCGGGCGAACCATTTGATAGTGTAAAAAAGCAAGTTTGATTAAATTTTCTCTCGTGAGGTTTGCTTTTAACTTTGGGATTTCTGGCTGGGAGCCGATCGTTTTGTCTAACTGAAAGTAAGGATTGGATGCCTCATCTGCAACGAGTAAGAAATCAAAAGTATCGAGGTCAAGTTGCTTAAACTTATGGATGAGCCAAGGAGAAGCAAGCCCTGCGCTGCTCGTAAGTATTGATAGTCCGATGATGACCTGAAACATCGGTAACACACCTTTTTCTCGAAAGAGAAAAGCTGCGAACAGCATGATGAGTGGCATCCAGATTGTCATGTATCGAAAACCGAAATTAGATCCTCCGTAGGTAATGGGAACTGCGATCATCAGAAATCCTAAGAGTGCGACGATCGCGATAACGACAGCCGCGAGATGAAGACTAAGTTTGTCTCTTTTTCTAAGAAGTAGAATGGCTCCCCAAAATCCTAAAGCTAAAGCGATCGAATGAGAAAAAAGGCCTTTGTACCCTAGCAAAGCTTGCCACAGGTAAATTCCGTAATCTGTCATCGTCAGGGGAGTTGAATCATAGCCTCCCATAAAGTTGATTTTGGGAAGCGTGCTTCCTGCATAAAAAAACTTTTCGACTTGAGAGACAAAAGGTTTCCATTCGCCTGTGATGAGCCAGAAAAAATACCAGGTAAGGGCCACTGGAATCGCTTCGAGTACGAGAAAGCTAATGCAGGCCGTGCGTTCGCTCCGAGCATGGTACCAAAGACAAACTAAAGTAAATGTTCCCGCAAAAAACACCATGTTTAAATCCATGCTAATGCCCAGACCTAATAAAAGCCCCGACAGACTTAGGGCTTTCAATGTTTTTATTTTCATCGGGTTTTCGAGATAGATGTAGGCTCCCAAAAGAGCCGCCGCAGCTGCGACGTGATTCTGAATCACCATCGCGTAAGGAAGAACGAGAGTCCCGAAGACTGCAGCCAAACAGACCCAAAACTGGATCTCGGGCCGGATTTGATGCGCATTGAGATAAAGATTCATCCAGTAGAGAGTAAGTAAGATGGGAAGAATGACGAGAACAAAATCGATAAGCCGGTAAAGAACAGGAAGATCTTTTCTAAAGTCGAGTCCAAAAAACTTTGAAACGAAGTACGCTGCGGCACCGACCATCGACAAAACCGGCGGTTTATCAGAATAGTATTTTCCGTTCTCTCCATGGGCCGGAACTCTAAACTTATCGCATGTCGATATAAACATGGATTCTGAGATATCGAACGTTCCCCGATGGACGAGCGATTCTATCGTTGCGAGTCGGCTACCGTCGGTGCAAATCACGGGAAGTGACTTGCCGAAAAAGATCCAAACAACGACGAGAGCAAACGCTAGAGTTCGGATAGGGTGCGAGACCACTATCTTTTTAAGGTCGACTGAGTTCATATTGGGATTCCCCGGTTAGGATTCCCCAATGATACCTCATCCTAATTTATATGGTAAGAAGACAAAAAAAACGGGATTTAAGAGAGAGTCTCTTAAATCCCGATGACTGGTTGATGATTTAGACTTGAATTAAAACAAATCCCAATTGATGTAAGACATTGCAGCTTGTTGGCTACCACCTTTACCAAGAATTGCGGCACCCAATGTGTTTACCTTGGTTGTCAAAACTACACCGCTCCAAGGACTGGTGTAAGCAGTGACGTTACCCATTTGAATTCCCCCAAGGACTTGGCTGCCTGCTGCAATGTAGGAATAATTGGAACGAAGAGTACAATTTTTGTTTGAGGCACATTGCATTGTCAGGTTACCTGCTTGACCATTCTCTATTCCCATCGTGATATCTCCATAAGCTTGGTACGACATCTCTACGTTCGCAACGTTTTGTGTTGGATTGTAGAGGGACATATAAGTGTAGTTGAAAGGAATAATCGATGTGTAATAAGTATTTCCTTTTTGAATCGTTCTGGGAATCTTAACCGGAGCATAACCTAACGAGAAGTCTGTGAGCGAATAGATTCCTTGTTGGAGTAATGTTTGGCTTTCTCCAAGTCCAATTACATTCGATAAATCTCCACGCATTTTCAATTTCATGCTGATAAATGCACTGGTGTTGCTCGCGATATCAACATTTCCAGATTGAATCCCGACCACTAAAGAAGTGTTGGGAGGAATGACGCTAAACTGAGGTAAGTTTTTGCAAGTGTAGACAGAAGGACATTGCATCGCTCCGTTTCCGACTTGACCGCCATAAACTGTGATTCGAGCGCCGCCTTGTGCTTGAAAAGTAAAATCCACTTCCAAAGGCTCGGTGGTCGAAAGATTTGTTAACCAAATATAGCTAAAATCAGACAAGGGAAGCGGCATTTGAACGGTCTGTTCACTGATGACCGGTCCTGTTGGAGGCGGAGGGGTTGTGTTTCCTGTAATTGTAAGTGGAACAAATGCAAAAAGGTTAGGGCTCGAAGTGGTTTGAGCGGCAGCTTCGGTTGCTGCGGCGCTGGTGGTTTGAGTGACCGTTGCTGCTGCAGTTGGGGTCACGTTATTGGTTAAAGCCGTATTCGTTGTCTGTGGAAGTGTGTTTGTAGAATCCACCGTCGTGACAGAGTTATTTACCGCCTTAGAATTTCCTGCCGCGAAAGGAGTTGCCGCCTTGGAATCGCTGTTACGAGAGGTACAGCTACTTAAAAGAAAAAGAGTGGCTAAGGTGAAGTAAAATTTGGTTTTCATGTTGGCTCCAAAAATAAGTGTTTCTGTATGCTTTAAGTCTGCACATCATATGCCACGGGTTTCGTGAGGGACGAAACCCGGCAAACCGTCTTAAATCTATACAATTTAGCTTGTAAATAGGGGTTTTGTGCCTAGATGGAGAGTGAACAAAGTTTAGTCAGTGTAGCAAGAAGTTCACGGGAAAATGAAGGCTCATACGCATGCCGGAAATACACTGAAAGGGCGTTTTCTTCGGATGGCGGTTGGCTGCTTGCAGTTGGCGGCATCGCGGCAGTCGGGCAAGGAGGACCGCGGTTACGGTGCGCGGCTTTTGTTTAGAAGTTTGAATACGCTTGCGGCTAAGTGATCCAGTAAATCAGTCTCTCTTTCGTCGAACATTTCATATTCGAGTTGAACGATGCTCTGACATTCTCGGATACTTCCAAAAGCCATCTGGTAGAACCTCCTCCTATCCGCATCCGAGGCTCTGCCCCATCCTTCGCTGAGGTTGAGAGCCACACTAGAAGAAGCCCGCTGTA
>CALCZU010000016.1 GCA_937903155.1 uncultured Bdellovibrionales bacterium | reverse complement strand
CCAATTTATTAAAGATCTTATCGAAGGATTTCGGGAAGAAGAGAAACTCATTACTTCCAAAATCGAAAGTAAAGAGGCTATCTATCGATCCCTTAAAGATTTTCTAGGAAAGGGAAAATGAGAAGAGTCCTCCCAGAAGAATTGTTAAAAGCTCACACCGATATCAAAGAAATCGCGCGTGGATACGGGCTCGATACCTTTGAAATTGTCTTTGAATTGGTCGACTACGATGAGATTAACGAAATCGCGGCCTTAGGCGGTTTTCCACAGCGCTATCCTCATTGGCGCTTTGGGATGGACTACGATTATCTTCAAAAATCCTATACCTACGGTTTACAAAAAATTTACGAACTCGTGATCAATACCGATCCTTGCTACGCCTACTTGCAAACCGGCAATGAGATTGTCGACCAAAAACTTGTGATGGCACATGTTTATGGCCATTGCGATTTTTTCAAAAACAATATGTGGTTTTCGAAAACAAATCGCAAGATGCTGGACGAGATGGCAAATCACGCAAGCCGTATCCGCGATTATCAGGATCGTTACGGTGTTGATAACGTCGAAAACTTTATCGATTCCTGTAGCTCGCTAGATAACCTGATCGATTTCTTCTCTCAGTTTGTGAATCCGAAGCAGCAGCAGGCAGAATCCAATCAGGATGACGAAAAAGGACAGGCGATTCACCGTTTTGATTCTAAAGACTACATGGACAAGTACGTCAATCCTCGAGAGTACATAGAGGAGCAGGAGAGGAGACGTCGAGAAGAAGTCGCAAAATCGGCGAAATTTCCCCCACAGCCAGAGCGTGACGTCTTAAAGTTTTTAATCGATTATGCGCCGATGCAAAATTGGCAGCGCGAGATCCTTTCGATTATCCGCGAAGAGGCTTACTATTTTGCGCCACAAGGCCAGACGAAAATCATGAATGAAGGTTGGGCGAGTTACTGGCATTCCACCATCATGACCCGGCACGTATTAAAAGATTCTGAAATCATTGACTACGCTGATCACCATGCGGGGACGATGGGAACAAGTCCCGGGCAAATTAATCCGTATAAAATCGGAATCGAACTCTATCGTGATATCGAAGACCGATGGAATCGAGGAAAGTTCGGTAAAGAATTCGAAGAGTGCGACGATAGCCGCGTAAAAAAATCGTGGGACAAGCAACTAGGCTTAGGGAAACAAAAAATCTTTGAAGTCCGAAAACTGCACAACGACGTCACCTTTATCGATACGTTTATGAACGAAGAGTTTTGCGAGGCTCAAAAGCTCTTTACCTACGGCTTTAACCGTCGCACGGGTCAGTACGAAATCGTCGATCGTGACTGGAGAAAAGTGAAACAGCAGCTTTTACACGGACTCACGAACTTTGGACAACCTGTGATTAAAGTCGAGGATGGAAACTTCGAAAACCGAGCGGAACTGCTTCTCTCCCACCATCAAGATGGAATGGAACTCGATTACGAAAAAGCGGTTGAGACTCTGAGAAGCATTCAAATGATTTGGAAACGGCCGGTCCATCTTTATACCAAGTACAATAACCAAGCGAAGCTCTTAACCCACGACGGTAAGGAATTTCGCGAAAAAGACGCGTAAATTGAGCTCTAAATCGCCAAAAAACCGGAGAGTGATTTTCGCTGATCTCGCGCTCACGCGCTTTCAAGCGATTATGGAATCACTCAATAATGGCGGCATTCTCGCGGAAGGGGTCGTGGCACCGCATCTTCTTCTCGAAAAAGTAAAAGAGAAAAATTACGAAGTCTGCGTGGTGAGTCTTCTACTAGGGACGAGTGGTTCCTTCGATCTCATTTCGCAATTGAGAAGCGTTTCCAAGAATAAAAATCTTCGGATCATTGTTTTTTCTCGTCAGATTCAGCGTTCTAACATCGAAAACTCGATTAAGGCCGGAGCCAACGATTTTATTGCCGAGCCTTTTGAGGTTGAAGGATTGTTTCAACGCATTCTCTATCACTTAGGGTCTGTCACGATGATTGATTCTGAAGGTTACGAGGATAAAGAGGTCTCTAGCAATACGAGTACGGCTTATCTGAATCTCCTTTTAGAATGCTCTGAAATTTTAAGCCACTCTCCTAAGGGGCACGGGCATGCGGCATTTATGCAGATTTTGATGAAGGTGGCGACGCTACTCGATTCCAATCGCGCGTCTCTGATGCTTATCGAAAAAGAGTCAAATACCGGCATCGTCCTTGCCAGCAGTGATGACCCAGCGTTTCGAGATTTCCCCATCTCGCTGATTAAATATCCAGAAATTCTTCACGTGCTTCATACGGGAAATTTCGTACTCGTCGAAGACGTCTCTAAAAATATTCTGACCGCAAATATTCAAAAGCAAGTGAAGTCGATCCAAATTGGTTCGCTCATGGTTTTTCCTGTTCGCTACCATAATGAAGTGATCGGAGTGCTCACGATCAAACGTCGGCAGCAGAAAAAACCGCCCGGTCTTGATGAAATTCGGATTATCCAAGCGATTGCAAACACAACCGCGGCTCATTCCAATATCCGAGCTATCTTACGGCGCGCCTACCGTGAATTCGGTAAGCCGCAACCCGTCGCTTAACTCAAGGAATTCTTGCCCAAATCTGCGGTGGTTTGGCGGTCCCTGTGAAAAATACAACAGGTTGCTCAAGGTGATTTTTTGTGGGGCCGACATCATGCCAGCGACTTAAAAAATCCTGTTTTTCGAGGTATCCGCGGGTGCCAAGAGAAGCGGGATCCATAAAATAGATTCGGTTTTCATCCATTCCAATCACAACGAGATAATGACCGCTTTCCCAGCTTTCGATGTAATTCGGTTCTTTCGAAGTTTCATCCCAAGCTTGAAGGCTTACAAGCGAAACTTGTTTTTTCGCTAAGTGTTCTTTTAGCTCGTCCCACGTCCCTTTTTCTTTGTGGACTACCGTAAGACCCTTTGTTTTAGCGAATTCAACGATGGGTTCGATCTCCGTTCCCGTTTCGGGACTGCTTTTTAATTCTTTGATCAAAGTAATTTCATCCAGTTTTCTTTCTCCGTAAAAATAGAGAATCGAGAGGAGGGCTGCCGCCCCGCAAGAGTAGTCAGTGGATTGGGTGACGGAAGGGACATCTAAAAGATTCTTAGGCGGAGTAAACTCTGCATCCGCTACGACAAAAAGAGGGATCAAAAGCAAGGTGAAGAAAGTTTTTTTGAGGTTTTTCATACGCTCTCCTAAAAGATTGAAAAGAATGTCGTATGCAAATTCAGGAATTAAAACAAACAGTAAAATTTTTTAGTCGAGAAGATTGTGAGTCGATTATTTCGTGAGAGGGGTTTTAAGGTTCTTCTTAAAAGAAGTCTTTTCGGGAAGTTTGAGTTCGGGAACGGCTGTCGGTTGAGGGGGCGCTTGCGGCATGACGCATTTGCCATCTGCGCTCTCGTCAAAGTTTCCATGAGAATCCAGACAGGGCTGAGCACCGGCTTTCGATTTTGCACTCGAGTGAGAGCTCGTCTGATGGGCCCAAGCAAACAAACTAAATAAAATCAAAAAGACTTTCATAGCCGCAATATAAGCCTAACTCGCTCGGACATCAATGATTTGAAATCGGTCGACGTCCACAAGCCCCTTATCTGTTAACTTCAGCGAAGGAATTACGGGAAGGCTGAGAAATGCGAGTTGCAAGAAAGGTTCTTCCAGCTCACACCCGACTTCGCGACTGGCTTTTTTAAGTTCTCTTAATTTTTGTTTGATATATTCAGGGGATTTATTTGACATTAACCCCGCAAAAGGGAGCTCCAAAAGGGCGAGCACGGATTCTTTTTTCACGACACAAAATCCGCCCCCACAGTCGATTAAAGTTTTTAGGGCCAGTTGCATCTCTTCAGGGGAACTTCCGGTCACAATGAGATTGTGGCTATCATGTCCCACACTGGATGCAATCGCCCCCGAAAAACGCTCTCCAAAACCGCGAACATAGCCATTGGCAGGGGGAGAATTTCTTCCGTATCTTTCCAAAACGGAGAGACGGGACACGCCTTCGGCCTGATGGCTTTCAATTGTCCGCGAAGTGATAATCTTACCCGGATGAATTTCAATCACATGCACTTGACCCTCGGCGCCCACAAGGTCATTCACTTCGGGAGGGGTTGCTTGAATCGTATTTGCGAAACGGAGATTTTCAGATTTCGAAGTACTGAGTTCTGAAACTGGAATTCCCTTTTTAAAAACCTGATGGGTGGCAAGCGTCTCGAGATTGTCTAAAAGAACAAGGTTGGCTTCGTATCCTGGAGCGATCGCTCCCAATCGTTCGGGGCCTCTGTCTAATCCATAATGTCTCGCGACTGAAAAAGAAGCCGCTCTTAATGCAATTTTGGAATCAACGCCTTTTTTGATAGCAGTGCGCACTAAGAAATCAATATGGCCTTCTTCCATAATATCGAGTGGATTTCTATCGTCGGTACAAAAACCGATTAACGTTGAGGTTGAAAGGTTTAAAAGGGGGAGCAGTGTTTTTAAGTCTTTTGCGACACTGCCTTCTCGGATCCAGATTTGGATTCCCTTTGTCAGTTTTTCGCGCGCTTCTTCGAGTTCTGAGGATTCGTGGCACGACGAAATTCCCGTGGAGGCGTAGGCTGAGAGCTCTTTGCCTTTTAAGAGCGGGCAATGGCCATCTAAATTGCTTCGAATAAAAGCTTCGATTTTATCGAGCATTTCAGTGTCTTTGGAAAGCACTCCCGGGACATTCATGACTTCAGCCAATCCCAAAGTTTTTGGGTGGTTTTGGTAGGGAAGAAGCGAGTCGACCTTGAGGTGCCCTGCCCCATTGGTTTCCATATCGGTTGCGGGAACACATGAGCTCAGCATCACTCGCAAATCCAAAGGACTTACGAGAGCTTCTTGCAAAAAATACTCGAGTCCTGTAACACCCATGACATTCGCAATCTCGTGGGGATCCGAGACGACGGTGGTCGTCCCCTTGCTCAAAACGAGACTTGCGAAGGAAAGTGGCGTCATCAGCGAGCTTTCGATATGCACATGAGCGTCGATGAATCCCGGCGTGAGAAATTTATTCTTCGCAGAAAAAGTTCGCGTTGCTTTCAGTCCCGGTTCGAGACCTACGATGGTTCCGTCGATAATGGATACATCGCCTTTTCGCCATTCGAGAGAAAAGACATCGAGGTAAGAAACACCTGTCAGAGTTAAATCACAGGGGATTTTTCCAAGCGCCGCATCGATTCGCCGTTCCAGTTTCTTGCGAAAATTCATGGTCTCGACAGTAGCTCATCGATCGCATGGGTCAAGCCATCTTCTTCTTCAGGTCCCCACACTCCGCCGGATTCGTAATACACATTCCCAGACGCATCGATCACATAAGCCGAAGGATAACCTGTCGTTCCGAGTTCTTTAATCAGTTTTTTATGAGAATCTTTTAAGACGGGATGGTTGGGGTGATGCCGAGCGATCCATTCTTCGTAATCGGCATCGTCTTTGTCCACACCAACATCTAAAACCTGTACTTTTGGGTTCGACGAATACTTCGAAGCAAGCGCATTTACGAGGGGCGCATTCTCATTGCAGTAAGGACATCCGACAAAATACGCCTCAATGACAGTCACTTTTTTTGCCTGTATTTGGCTTTTGTAAATTTTTCCTCCGTTATTCATATCGTGAAGTTCAAAGGGAGAAATCGTAATGGCGTGGGCGATGGGAAGAAACAGCAAAACCAAAAGATAGATTTTCAAAGTGCCTCCTGGGGTAGATGACAGCTTTTTAGATCTTACGCTTTTTGTGAGCAGAAGACATAGCGTCGGGCGTTATACTTCTACCAGCGTTGGTACTTACCGTTTTTCACGATGTAGATGCTAAGCGCAAACAAAACCGTAAAGGTCAGAAAGGAAAAGAGCAAACTCATCTCGATGGGTAAATCGGATTTTCCAAGGATTCCAAATCGAACTCCATTGATGAAATAAATCATCGGATTGAGCCTTGAAAGATTCTGCCAAAACGGATGGAGACTCGTTAACGGAAAGAAAACGCCCCCAAGATACATGAGCGGAAGAAGCACGAATCCTCCAATCGCACTCAATTGGTCAAAGTTTTTTGCCCAAAATGCAACGGTGACACCCAAAGAAGCGAAACTCAGTCCTCCGAAGACTAAAACTAAGAAAAGATAGAACGGATGAGAAATTCCCAAAACTTCGCTGTACTTTAAATAGTAAAAGACTTGTCCCACCGTAAAGGTCACAAACCCAACCAGACAACCTCGGATGAGTCCTCCCATCATCAAGGCGAGATCAATCTGCAATGGCGTTAATGGGACGATCCTCAAATCCTCCAAATCCCCGTGAAATCGCGAAGTGCCGACGGAGCTCGAAGAATTAGATCGGAAGAGCACACGTCTGAACTCC
>CALCZU010000015.1 GCA_937903155.1 uncultured Bdellovibrionales bacterium | reverse complement strand
TTCTGCAATTTTTTACACAGAAGACGGCTTTGTGGTGGAGGGCGAGGTTCATTTTAATTACTCCTATATCGTCGATAACCGTATCAAAAATAGATCCGCAGTCAATCGTTTTATCGACGATAGAATGAGAAAAAACGCGGAATAATTCATATCATTTTCGAAATAGATTTCACGTCTCGCCGTCCACCTTTTGCAATGTACAAAGGTTGCTGCGTCGGCTTCGCCTCCTCGCAATGACAGAGAAGGCGACAAACATCTCTACTTTACGATGAAGAAAAATCCTCCGAGAGCTATACGTTGACGTTACTTTCCATTAAAACCCAACCAGAACCGTCTCACCTTGCACGTGCAAAGCGATCCCAGCCCCCAACCAATTCGCTCTTATGCAATGAGATTGCTTCCGTCTCCGCTAAAGTTGCGCCGGACAAGTCGTCGCTTCGCTCCTCGTAATGACGAGGATTCCGCTAAGCGCAGTGTGAGAAATCGCCGGTCTTAAACGCTTGAAAAAATGAGATATAGTCGTCGAGTTCGGTTGGTTTCATGAAATAGCCGTCGGCGCCGCATTTTTTTGACTTCTCAATGTCAATTTCATTTCTCGAGCCCGTGAGCATCACGAGCATCGGCAAGTTTTTAAATGCGGGATGCCTTCGAACGCTTGTGAGAACTTCGAATCCTGTCATGCACGGCATATTGATATCGAGAAGAACGAGTGCGGGAAACGGGCGCTCTCCCACTTCGACTTCATCTAAGTACGAAAGAAAATCTTGGCCGCTGGCGAATTCCAACCATGGGTTGGGAAGACCTGAACGGCTGTAACAAATTTTGGCGATTTGGCGATCGGGTGGATTATCATCCACCAGAATGACCTCGTTTGAATTATAAAGCCTGGGTTGCATGGTTTTGGCTCCTTTCAGGATTAGAATTTTTAGCCGCTAAGCTGAAATAAAACGTGGAGCCGCTATCGGGCTCGGACTCGGCCCAGATACGACCTCCGGCTTCTTGAACGATGGCTTTGCAAACCGCAAGGCCGATACCACTTCCTGAATATTTTGAGCGGTCATGAAGCCTTCGAAAAATGAGAAAGATATCTTCCGCGTACTTTTTCTCAAATCCGATGCCATCATCTTTCACCTCAAATACCCATTCTTTTCCCACTTGATGGGCATCGATTTCGATGTGCGAGTTTCCGTCTTTCCGAAACTTTGAGGCATTTTGAATGAGATTTTGAAAAACTTGAACAAGCTTTACTCGGTTAAAGTGAATCAAGGGTAGGGAATGTACCTGGACCTGCGTGCCGCTCGCTTTGAGATCGACCGCAAGATTCGCGAGGGCTTCCTGAACGGCCTGATTGGTATCGACATCTTCTAGAAACAGGCATTTTTGTCGACTTAAACTGTAGGTTGTGAGATCGGTAATGAGGGTTCTCACTCGGTCTGCGCCAACCGCAATGGTTTCGAGATACTCTTGTTTCTCGGCATCGGATTTTTCGGGGGTTTTTTCGAGAAGAAGTTGTGAGTAGAGTTTAATCATTCTCAAAGGCTCTCGTAAATCATGAGAAGCGATGAATGCAAACTCTTCTAAATCCTGCCGACGCAGTTTTTCGCTGTCTCTTTGTTTTCTCAGTTTGACCAGATTTAAGAGGGACCGGACACGAGTCATTAACTCGATCGGATGAAACGGTTTGAAAAGATAGTCATCTGCGCCCATCTCCCAACCTTTTAGCAGAGCTTCTTGATGGGTGAGTGCGGTGAGAAGAATGACCGGAATATGCGATGTTCGAGGATTTGCCTTAACGATCTTACAAAGAGCCATTCCATCTAACTTTGGCATCATCACATCCGAGAGGATGAGATCGGGCGACCAAGCGCTGACCGCCTCCAGCGCTTTTTGTCCATCGTCGACTAAAATTACTTCTCCGACTTTCTCAATGAGCGACTGGAGGTAGGGACCCAGCTCGGCATTATCTTCGGCGATGAGAACTTTTAGCGCTTTGTCGTCTGTTTTTAAATCTTTGATCGTTTGCGATTCGAGCTTTGTGAGAGGGACCAAGCGCTTGGCGTTGCGATGGATGGGGATCGGTTTCGCTTGTGATGGTGGCGCTTTTAAGGTCACGGTGAATTCCGTTCCCTCTCCGTTATCGAAACCACTGCGAACTTTGACCGTGCCTTCTAAAAGTCCGGTAAACTCTTTAACGAGAGAAAGTCCTAGACCCGTTCCCTCATATCGACGCGTGGAGGAACTATCTAGCTGTTTGAAACGTTCGAAGAGCTTTGCTTGGTCGGTCTCGCTAATTCCTTTGCCGGTGTCTCGGACAGATACAGTGATGTTCTCAGAATCTGAATTGAGGATGACCGTAATCTTTCCGCCTTCCGGAGTGAACTTAGTGGCGTTCGAAATCAAGTTTAAAAGAATCCGTTCGTAAAGATAACGATCCATTTCAATGATGGGACTTTGAAGCTTCGATTCGATCGAAGATTTAAGATTTTTACAAGTCATTGTCGATTCAAAATCGTCTAAGATGGATTGAGTTAACTTTAGAACATCGAGAGGTTCGCGAATCACTTCAATTCTTCCGGACTGAATCTTTGAGAAATCCAAGAGGCCATTAATCATTTGCAAAAGCCTGAGCGCATTATTTCGTATCGTGACGAGCTGTTGATGAGAAGCGTGATCTTTATTCATTTCTAAATCGGTTAGCAGAGATTCGACCGGCGCGAAAATCAGAGTGAGCGGAGTTCGGAGCTCATGAGAAACGGTTGCCAGAAATTCGTCTTTGCTTTTTTCTGCCAGTTTCAGCCGACGGTTCGTTTCTTCTAGGATTTTATTCGATGCCACGAGGCGTTCATTCGCGTGGTGAATTTGTCTCGCCTTTAAATAAGTTTCGGATTCGAGAAATTGAGATCGGATTTGCAAATGCTTTGTGAGTTTGTCCTGTTCGATCCCGCGTTCCTTTAATTGGATGAACTCAGTTGCGTCTTCGACGAAGTGAAGGATGTGGGCTATCTCACCATTTTTTTGAAAGACGGGAATATTGACGGCATTCCAATACCGCTGTTCATATTCTCCCCCCTGCTGTTCAGGTCGGCGAACATCATACTTTTGAGTCGCCATGGCATCGGGAACTCGATCTTTTAGAACTCTCTCGAGTGATTCTTTAAGATTTTTTACTCCGTCTGCGTTGGGATCATCTGGATTGTCAGGGAAGATTTCAAATAACCTTTTTCCAATGATGTAAGTCCGGTCCGTCATCGTCGCTCGAAGATAAGCGTCACTGACGGCAACAATATTAAATTCGGGCGAAGTCGGGCGCAGAACCATGTACAATCCCGGAAGAGACTCAAAAAGCGCTTGGAAATCGATTGACGAGTTTGCCACTTAATTCCCCCATTACCCATTCGTAGATGGTGTGACCCGTACTTTTATAATGTGCAAAGTTTATGCCTTATGGCGTTGAGAACGGGTGGGAAGTTTTTGAAAGATGAGAGAAACTTTTTTTACTGGACGACGATCATCCCGTCGAGAATGGACCAAGGTGCTTCGCGACTTTCAACGCCTTCTAACGGCAGGTGTGGGTAAAGGGCATGCTGTGTGCCTTTAGGCACTTTGAAGCCAACAGGAGAAGAAGTAGTTAAGGCCCAATCACAATCAATAGGTTTTAAAGGGTTTCCATTTTTACCTTTCGAGCTGATCACGCCGATCTGGGCGGTGGAAAGACTATTTTGCGCGACATAGTCCTGAACCGAAACAGGGTATTTTCCTTTTAAAGCGGTTACCTCGTATAAGTGAGCTAACCCAACGATGACAGCGCTCTTCTTGCATTCTCCTCGCAAGTGAGATTCCGCGATGGATTGAGCCATCTCTCGATTTCTCTTTTCCATAAATTGAAGTGTGATTTCGTTCAACTCAGGTGATTTGCTATTTAAATTTTTCGCCTGGATAGTTGCTACGACTTCTTCTTTTGCCTTATCGACATAGCGAAGCTTGATATTTGCTTTTTTTGTAGCTTGTAAGAAACTTTCAGTAGGAGGTTCATTGAAATATTTGTACGAAATTCCTTCGACCACACGGTAAGGGAGTTTCCCCGCCAGGTAACCCTCCACCGCTTTTTGCATGTCCGGATGACCTTCATATTGGATGCAGTCGACGCCCTCGTTTTTTAGATGGTCCACTAATTTGGGATAATACGATTTGCCGAGGTCTTGAGGATGAATTTCGCCGATGAAAAGCACTTTCGGATTTTTTTCGCTGTAAAGATTTTTCAAGAAGGCGTCAGGAGATGCAGCTTTTGCAAGTTGTTCCTCGAGAAACTTTTTTCGTTCTTCGCATTCTTTTTTCTCGGAAGGAGATTTTCTGAGTGCAACATAAGTTCCAATTCCGGCACCCGCGACGACGGCTAATCCTAACGCTAAAGCCGCAAAAACTTTGGCATCGCAACCCATAATCTTTTTCGCCTCCGCGTTTTTAACGGAAAAGGAATGGAATTGGAGTAAGACGAGAGCCCAGATGAAAATTCTAGAATGTTTTGGCATCCAAGAATTATATCATTTTAACCTCGGACAGCGCGGACCAGAGTCAGGATTAAAACCGCGCCGAGCACCGACGCAATAAAGCCTGCAGGCTCACCGTACATATACCAGCCTAATGTCTGTCCTAGGAAAGTTGCGAAAACGGAACCTCCGATTCCCAAAAGAGCGGTGAGTAAAAATCCGCCTTTGTCTTTTCCGGGCATCAGAAACTTCGCTAAAACACCCACAAAAAACCCAATCAGCACCATCATTATCATTGCCATTTTCGCTCCTTCTAAATTTTTCTTAACAGTCTGCCGTACTTTTCATGAATCTGCAAAAAAGATGCCTTTGATATCACAGTTGTCCAAGTAAGTGACTAGATTGATTCAGCTATTGCCAGTATCGCTTGCCCCACTTTTAGACGGCTAAGAGCTGTGGTAGTTTGTACGGCAATGGCTCGCTGCGTGAAGTTGTTAATTTTAATGCTCTTATTGGGTTTTGTCGGCTGTGGCGTGAAAGGCCCTCTCGTTCCCTACGTGGATGTCGTCGCGAGGGAAAAAGCGGCCGAAGATGCGAAACTGAAAGCCGCAGAGCCGCCTCCGGTGGTCGCTCCCGCTGTTGAACCGGATAAAAAAATTCAGAAGAAAAAAGGGAATTCCAAAAAATAAATTATGCGATTTAACTTTGTAAAAATGCAGGGTGCGGGCAACGATTTTATTTTCTTAGATTATATGCATATGGAGCCGCCGCAATTTCACCCGAGAGAAGTGGAATATTTTTGCGATAGAAATTTTGGGGTCGGTGCAGATGGCTTTGTCGTTTTATTCGCCTCCAAAGAAGCGCATGCGGAGTGGTTATTTATTAACTCCGACGGCTCTGAAGCCGAGATGTGCGGAAATGCCGCTCGTTGCGCGATTCGTTTTTTAGCCGACAAACATTATCCGGACGAAGTGCCTCTTTCGATTAAGACGAAAGCGGGGATTATCAAAGGTAAACCCTTAGAAGATGGTTTGGTTGAAATCGCGCTTTTTAAAACCGCGGGCGGTAAGGCGGAATATGATCACCGAGTTTTAAAACTAGACGACGTCGCGATCGATGTTTTTTCGATTAATACCGGTGTTCCACATGCGGTCATCGAAGTGAAAGATCTCTCGACGTATCCGATTGAACGGATTGGAAAACAACTCGTCCGCCATCCGATGTTTGGAAAAGCGGGAACAAACGTCACTTTTTTCGAGAGAGAAGTCGGACAAAAAATCCGCTCGACGACTTTTGAACGTGGAGTCGAAGAAGAAACCATGGCTTGCGGAACCGGCGTTGCGGCGGCAGCGATTGTATATTCGCAACTCTTTCTTCAACCCTTTCCGATTCGAGTGGAAGCCCCGGGTGGCGAACTTGTGGTCGATATGAGTCCGATTTCAAAATATATTCTTTTGCAGGGACCCGCGGAGTATGTTTTTGAAGTGCAAATGGGCGATGTTCCGATGGGATTTGAAAAGCGACGGCCGTATCACGAAGGCAAGCGAGGTACTAAATGAGACAAGAGAGATTCGAAGGAGTTTATGTCGCGAATGTCACGCCATTCGACGAAAATGAAAACGTGGATTGGCAGTCATTAGACGGCCACTACGAATTTTTGCTACAAAACAAAGTTCACGGTTTAGTCCCTTGTGGAACCACAGGCGAAGGCCCGACGCTCTCGTATGAAGATCGAGATCGGATTGTCTCCCTCGCCGTTGAAAAGGCAAAAGCCCATTCTGCAAAGGTGATTGTCGGCTGCGGAAGCAATAACACGCGCACGGCTTTAAAGATGATTGAAACTGCCGCAAAATTAAAAGCGGATGCGGCACTGGTCGTCACTCCCTATTACAACAAGCCGACGCAAAGTGGTTTAATTGCACATTACAAGTTTTTGGCGGAGCAAAGTCCGCTTCCGATCATTCTTTACAATGTTCCGGGCCGTACCAATGTAAACATCAATCCCGAAACAGCAGTTGAGATTTTTAAACATCCCAACATCGTTGGAATCAAAGAAGCGAGCGGAAATCACGGGCAGTGGATGGCGCTTGCGAGCCAAATTAATTTTAGAGAAAAGTCGCTTCTCGCTGGAGATGACGATGCTTTTGTCACCGTCTGCCAACTCGGTGGGTGCGGAATTATTTCGGCAACGGCCAATGTTGTTCCAGGACACTTTGTAAAAATTTATGAGCTGATTAAAGCTGGCAAAACACTTGAAGCACTTTCAAAGCAGGGAAAACTTTTGTCGCTCATCCAATCGATGTTTATGGAGACCAATCCGTCCCCTGCAAAGTTCGCATTGTCCGCAATGAAGTGCATGCAAAATCAAGTACGGCTGCCCCTCGTTCCGGTCTCTTCAAAAACGGAAGAAGCGGTTTTAACAGCCCTCCGAGGACTCGAAATTCTGTGATCTATAAAGTCGGAATTTTAGGTATTACTGGGCGAATGGGAGAGCAAATCTCTCAACTTTTTTCGCCTCATTATGCTTTGAAAGAAGATCTCTTTGAACTTGCAGAAGGAGTGTCGCAATCTCGCAAGCTCTCATCGGTCGAAAAAGCACCGGTGCGGTCGTTGGAAGAAACTCCTCGTGAACCCGTGCATGTGTGGATTGATTTTTCAAATCCAGAAGCGACTGTAAAACTTTTAGAACAGATTCATACCCCTCTCGTGATTGGAACGACGGGCTTTAGCGATTACCAACTGAATAAAATCCGTGAGTACGCCACCCAACAACCGGTTCTTCTCGCTCCCAATATGAGTCCTGGGATTTGTCTCATGACCAAAATTCTCGAGTCGTTAAAAACGGCAAAGACCTTAGGGTTCGAGACGGTTCTTTCGGAATCACATCATCGGATGAAAAAAGATTCTCCGAGTGGCACTGCGAAAGCCCTCGCACAGACGCTGAAAGATTCTGGCTTCTCCGATTTTCCGATTCAAGTGACTCGTGCAGGCGGGGAGAAGGGGTTACATCGAGTGACCTTTTATTCAGACGAAGAAGAACTCACTATCGAGCATCGAGTCGTTGAGAGAAGTGTTTTTGCGAAGGGCGCACTTTTAGGAGCGCGCTTCTTACTTAAGACAGCCAAACCAGGCTTGTATCAGTTTAAAGATGTGGAGGCAGAATGAAAGACTTTATCCAATATTCCAAAAGGGTGCTCGATTTACCCCCATACATTTACAGTGAGATCAATGCGATTAAAAATGACGCCTTGAAAAAAGGAATAGCGCTCTTAAGTCTCGGAATCGGAGATCCCGATCAACCGACCCCGACTCCTATCCTTGAAAAAATCAAACAAGCGACCGATTTGCCTGCGAACCATGTTTACTCTCCTTACGAGGGGACTCTTGAGTATCGCACCGCGGTTTCGAAGTGGTTTCAGAATCGTTTCGGGGTGAGTTTAAATCCTGAAAACGAAGTCGTTGCTCTGATTGGTTCAAAAGAAGGCATCGCGCATTTCCCTCAAGCGATCTGTAACCCGGGGGATAAGTGTTTTTTCCCCGATCCCGGCTATCCGATTTTTTCGACCTCGATTCAACTTGCGGGCGGAATTGCGATTGGCGTTCCACATCGTCCCGAAAATGGATTTGTTCCGGACCCCGTCGAACTCGAAAAGATGATCATCGAGCACAAACCGAAGTTCATGCTTTTTAATTCTCCTGGAAATCCAACCTCCGCCATGATTCCGCTTTTTTTGATGAAACAAATCGTGGAGCTTGCGAGACGCCATGAAACGGTGATTGTTTCTGACAATGCTTACAGCGAAATTTACTACGATGACAAAAACAAACCTCATAGCTTTCTAGAAGTAGAAGGCGCTAAAGACGTCGTCATCGAATTTCACTCGCTCTCTAAAACGTTTAATATGACCGGATGGAGAATTGGGTTTGCAGTCGGAAATGCGAAACTCGTCGCAGGACTTCTTAAGATTAAAACCAATATTGATTCGGGCCCTGCACTTGCGGTTCAAAGTGCTTCGGTATTTGCATTGGAAAACTCTGAGAGTTTCTCCGGCCCCATTCGAGACCTCTACCGTCAAAGACGAGGGATCCTTTTGAAAGGGTTGCAGTCGATTGGAATTGAATATTTCGAACCCCAATCGACATTTTTTATCTGGGCGAAAGTTCCCGGAGGCCAAAACTCCATGGATTTCATTAAAATGCTCATCGCCAAAGAAGGTCTGGTTGTGACGCCAGGTATCGGTTTCGGAGAGCTGGGCGAAGGCTTCTTCAGGCTGTCGATGACGGTCTCCGAGGATTCTCTACAAGACGCAGTCGTTCGACTCAAGCGGGCTTGTCACTCCTAAAAAGTCTTTCCTACGCGAGACATCAAGTTTGCGACGCACCGATGCTAGAGTAAATTTTTGCATATTGCTAACATGTCTAATTAATATTTTGTCTTAATTTTATATCCCTACAACTTGATGGATTTTGCGATAGCGGGCAGCACTTTTTAATTAAAGGGGTGGTGTCAGTGCAATTGTGGAAACAAAGGAGCTTCAGATGCTTAAGAAAAAAGAGCTGAAAGTTTTTGCCGAGCGTCTTTTAGAAGAAAAAGCCCGTCTACTGAATCATTCTCAGGAGCACAAAAAAGAAGATCTCACGCTTCAAAAGGAAGAAATGGCAGATGAAGTCGATCTCGCTTCCGAAGAGCTGAGTCAGAATATGGCTCTCAAATTGAGAGATCGCGAGCGCATGCTGATTTTTAAGATCGAAGAAGCTCTTGCTAAAATCGAAGACGGAACCTTTGGAATTTGCGAAGGTTGTGAAGAACCGATTGAGACCAAACGTCTTCAAGCCCGTCCCGTGGCGGAACTTTGCATTCAATGCAAAGAACAACAAGAGCACGACGAAAAAGTTTACGCTTAATCTCTCGCATTCTTATCGACGATAAACCTCCACATTTTCTGATTCATCCGCTGCGCATTAGCTTGCGTAATTCGGGGTGTCAATCCCCATGCCTGATAATTTTGCAGAAACTGTGAACAATGTGACTGATTGCAAAAGTTTTCCGAACCGCGTAAAAAAAATGGATGTTCTTACTTCGGACGCGTTTGTTTTTGCTGTTCGTTTCCTTTTCAATCTCCGCGATTGCGGCCGAAGTTTTGCCTTTTCCCTCTGAAACCGTTCGCCTGATTTTCGAAGACAAAGATGGACACAAAGGAACTCGCCTCACTGAAAGGCGTGAGGCATCGATTGAAGCTTTAATTTACAAGTTAAAACAAAAAGAGAGTTCTTGTGAACTCATCGATTCGCTTTTCGAAAGCCGCAAGCAATGGACCTGCGACCGAGAGACAGGGTGGGAAAGCCCCTACCAAAAAACCAAGCAACTCTTACTCGATTCTCCCTGGTTCCGCTCTGAGGGCGTCGAATTCTGTCGGAAAATGGGAAGTTTGGATGCTCAAAACGAACTGAAAAAGGCCATCGACGATGGTTATTCGAAACTTCAGCTCTTAGAAGTTGCCCGAAAATATCCATTTCGCATCGAGGGAGTGACAGCTTCCCTTCTGACTTTTCGCCTTCTCCTCGAAGAGGGGGATTATCTTTCTGCCGCTTGGGGATTAGAAGAGTTGGTACAACGCCTCGAAAAAGTGGAACCCTTACGAAGACAGATGGTTCCGGATATCGAGGCGTGGGCGAGACTTCTTTTTCAAACGTCGTTGGCTTTTAAACGGTCAGGGCAAGACACGCTTGCAAGGACCTACTACAAAAAGTTTGAGAGCTTCGCCTCTGTATTGCCAAATCCTAAACTCAAATTCTCTAGAAGCGTTAGCTATTCACTTGATGAATTGAAGGAAGAGTGGAATCGAACTGTCGCAATCTTACCCGAAGCTCAAGTCAGTTTCTTGGATCGTTTTTATGACTTATTCGATCGCAAAAAAACGGATAGCCAGGCGGGAAGGCCATTAAGTCAAATAGATGTCGACACTGAGATCTATGAATATTTGCTTTTAAATCATCTTCCAAGAATTCATTCTTACCATCAGGCAAATGTTTCTCGTTTTACTCTCTTTGGCAAAGGGGATTTGGCTTACGAATTAGTCTGTGCCGAATCAATCCGCATGCAAATTCCGGTGACGGCGGTGGTTTTCACTTCGGTGAACTCTATTAAAATGTGGGTGAAGGAAAATCACGAAGAAGCGCTTCAAAATCTGGGGCGGCACCCCCATTTAACTCTTTTAGATCTGCGCGTGAGTCGATTAAGTCCGAATGAAATGAGTGAGATTGCCAAACTTTCGCAATTAAAAGTCCTGAGGCTTCCCTTTGCTGAAATCTCCAACGCCGGAATGAAACAGTTGAGAAATCTTGAAAACCTCACGGAGCTTGAAATTCCGGGAACAAAAATGACCGATGCGAGCGTGATTGATCTTTTAGCTCTTACCTCGCTCCAATCGTTGGATATCAGCCACAATGAGTTAAGCGATAACGTCTTACAGCACCTAAAAGAACTCAAAAATTTAAAAACACTCAAAGTCCGAAGCAATCGTAAAATTACCGATAAAAGTCTGGCTTATTTACGAGAGTTTAAAAATCTTTCTAGTTTGGAGTTACGAGGAACGCTCGTTACCCAAGAGGGATTGAACCAATTCAAAATGGAGATGCCGAAGCTCGAAGTCATAAAATAAAAGTTTAGTTAAAAACGCATATCGGGGGGTAAGTGAATGTGGAAATTAAATGGGTTAAAATACTGTGTTCTAGTTTTATTTTTAGGGATGGGGGCGAGAGCAACTGAAGGCTCACCTGCCACGCTGATTTTTGAAGATCCTGACGGACATCGCGGAACCAAAGCTTTTCGGAGTCGAAACAGAGATCTCGATGTCTTATCCGCGAAGTTAAAAGCGGACGAAAATCCTTGTGAACTCATCGACGAACTTTTCAACGAACGTAAGAAATGGACGTGTTCACGAGAAACGGGCTGGGAAAATTTTGATCTTTCGATCAAAGCCGCTCTACAGAAATCAAATTGGTTTCAAACGGAAGGTATTTCGAAATGCGATCTGAATAGCATTGAAGCCCAAACAGAGCTTAAAAAAGCGATGGAGGAACCCTACAATTTCAGGCGTCTCCTCGAAGTTGCTAGAAAGTACCCGTTTCGCAAACAGGGTGTCACCGCAGCCTATTTGTATTTTCAAATTCAATTGGAGTTCGGCGAATACATTCCTGCTTCTTGGGGATTGGAAGAACTCGTTCAACGGCTCGATCAATCTAAGATTTTGAAAGAGCAGTTTGTAAAAACATCCACCGATGCTTGGGCGAAACTTCTTTTTAGGACGTCGTTAGCGTTAAAACGCGCCGGTTCTCAGCGAGCCGCAGAAAATTACTTTAAAATGTTGGAAGCCGCACTGGCCGACAAATCCGTTCAGAAATTGCAAATCGGCTCTCTCCACGCTTACACGCTCGAAGAACTTCGAAAAGAATGGAACCGGGAAGTCGAGTTTGCAGAGAGCCCAGCGAAAAAATGGGCCCAACGTTTTTTAAAACCAGAAATCTCAAAGAGCGAAGCAATTAAAAAAGGGCATGGATTTGAACAAATCGACGCAGACACTGAACTCTATGAGTATTTCTTACAGAATGCGCCTCAGCGAGTCCAAGAATTTAACGACGAACATGTCAAAGAGGGCGTCCATATCGAAGTAAAACTGAATTTGGACTACGACATGCGTTGTGCCGAGTGGAGTCGACTCAAGGTACCGATTACCGGCCTTCGTTATACCGTCGAACAAAACATGGACGATGACCCTGATAGTGCATTGAAATATCTGAAGCAATTGAGCGAACTCAAAACGATTGAGCTGGTGTCGACCAAAACGACGAATGAAGGTTTGAAGTACGTCAAAGACCTTCATAATTTAAAGTCGTTAGACTTAACTCTTTCTAAGGTGACGGATCAGGGCTTGGTTTATCTAAAAGGATTAAAAGGACTGACCCATTTGAAACTCTCCCACACTGTGATCACAGATGAAGGCTTAAAGGAGTTGAGGGGACTCACTGAATTGAAGAGTTTGAGTCTCGCAAACACAAAAATTACGGATGCAGGGTTAGCTGAACTTGCGAATTTTGAAAATCTGGAAGTGCTTGATCTCTATTTGACTCATGTGACTGATCTCGGGATCGAGAAGTTAAAAGGACTTAAAAACCTGAAGAGTTTAAGGCTGACCAAGTCACAGATCTCCAATCAAGCACTCAGAAATTTGAGAGAGCTTAAAAACCTCAACGACCTGGCGCTTGCTTCCACTAAGGTAGGAGATGAAGGGCTTCAGATTTTGAGCGAGTTTCGCAGCTTGAAAAGACTGGTGCTCCGTGACACAGAAGTGACCGACGAAGGACTGCGGTTTCTTCGCAATCTAGATCTCGTTTCGTTGGATCTGGATCAGACACTCATTTCAGACAAAGGCGTCGCGCATCTCAAAGGACTTAAACGCCTCCAAGACTTAGATCTTACGGACACCGTGATTACGGATGAGGCGCTCGCACATTTGAGTACTTGTTTAAATCTCAATAAGCTCACATTAAGAAAGACAAGTCTAACCGATGCCTCTTTGAAATCGCTTCTTCAGCTCCGGAACCTAAGGGAGCTCGACATCCGCGAGACTCAAATCAGTGCCCAGTCCGTTTCTCAATTGAAACAGGCTTTCCCCAAACTGAGGGTAGATAAATAGTTCCAAAATCGCTTCGCGAATCAGTGAGTCAAAAAAATAAAATGCGACTTTACGCGTTAATATAAATGATTCCAATGGGTTACCTTAGAGTAGATTATCAAAATACTCCTTAAGCCCTGTTTTTAAAGAGCCGAAGAGTAATTGTAAGAGATCCTCTAACCACGAGGCCCCAATGTCACAAGATTTCACTGAAAATGAAGATATCGTAATACCGGACGAGATGCCGTTGCTTCCTATTAGGGATGTTGTTGTTTATCCCTATATGATTCTCCCGCTGTTTGTTGGAAGAGAACCTTCCATTCGCGCAGTGGAAAAAGCACTCGCTAAAGACAGATTAATCTTCTTAGCGGCACAAAAGGAGATTACGGACGAAAATCCTTCTCCTGATTCGATTTATCCGGTCGGCACGATCGCGATGATCATGCGCATGAGAAAACTTCCCGACGGACGAGTTAAAATTCTTGTTCAAGGGTTGTTAAAAGGAACCGCGCTAAATTTCACGCAAGAAAAACCTTTCTTCATCGCTAAAATTAAGCAGATCAAAGAAAAACAAGCGACACGCGAAGACGCAAACGTCGAAGCGGTCATGCGTACGGTGAAAGAGCAACTTGAAAAAGTCATCTCTTTAGGCCGCATGCTTTCGCCTGATATTTTGATGGTCGTTGATGATATTAATGAAGCCGGAAGACTGGCAGATCTTGTTGCGAGTAACTTAGGACTTAAAGTAAACGAAGCTCAAGAAATCCTAGAACTTTTTGATCCCGTCGATCGCTTGAAAAAAGTGAACGAAATTCTGGTGAAAGAACTAGAAATTCTCGCGATGCAGGCTCGAATCCGCTCTTCCGCTCGTGAAGAGATGAATAAATCTCAAAAAGAATATTTTTTAAGAGAACAGATTCGTGCGATTAAAAATGAATTAGGGGATACGGAAACGAAATCCGAAGAAATTTCGGATCTTCGCGGTAAAATCGAAGCCGCGAAAATGCCGCCCGAAGTTCACGAAGAAGCGATTAAACAAGTCAGCCGTTTGGAACGCATGCACCAAGATGCGAGTGAAGCGACGATCGTCCGTACTTATTTGGACCTCCTCGTTGAACTTCCTTGGAGCAAGCAAACCGAAGATTCTCTCGACTTGAAACAAGCTTTAAAAATCTTGGACGAAGACCACTTTGATCTTTCTAAAATCAAAGAACGTATCTTGGAATTCCTTGCCGTTCGCAAGTTGAAGAGCAAGATGAAAGGTCCAATCCTTTGCTTCATCGGCCCTCCTGGGGTCGGTAAAACGAGTCTTGGAAAATCGATTGCGCGCGCAATGGGACGAAAATTCGTCCGCATCTCTTTAGGCGGCGTGAGAGATGAAGCAGATATCCGAGGTCACAGACGTACTTATGTCGGTGCGATGCCCGGACGTGTTGTTCAAGGCTTAAAACAAGCCGGAAGCAATAATCCGATCTTCATGCTCGACGAGATCGACAAACTCGGTGCAGATTTCAGAGGCGACCCAGCCGCTGCGCTACTTGAAGTTCTGGATCCGGAACAAAATTTCAGTTTCCGGGATCACTACCTGAACTTGCCGTTTGATTTATCAAACGTCATGTTTGTTGCCACCGCGAATATGGCGGACACGATTCCATCGGCTTTGAAAGACCGTATGGAAGTCATCCAGCTCGCAGGTTACAGCCAGGAAGAAAAACTTAAAATTGCGCAGAAATTCCTGGTCCACAAACAAATTGCTGACAACGGATTAACGGAAGACGATATCGACGTCACAGAACAAGGTCTTGCTAAAGTCGTTGCGGAGTATACGCAAGAAGCAGGATTGAGAAATCTCGAGCGTTGTATCGCGACCATCTGTCGAAAAGTTGCTAAAAAAGTGGCCTCGGCAGAATCTCGTCCCGAAAAATCCGTTATTTCTGCGGCTTCCATTCCAAAGTACTTAGGTCCTCCTCGGTTTATCCCTGAGGAAGAACGTGAGCACGATGAAGTCGGAGTGGTAACAGGTTTAGCCTGGACTCAGTTCGGCGGAGAAATCTTAAACATCGAAGTTTCTATGATGAAAAAATCCGGAGGCGGATTGATTTTGACGGGAAGCTTAGGGGATGTGATGAAAGAATCCGCTCAGGCAGCTCTTTCTTACATCCGAAGCCGTGCCTCTTTCTACGGAATCGACGAAAGCGTATTCAGCCAATACGAAATTCACGTCCATGTTCCGCAAGGCGCGACTCCGAAAGACGGACCTTCCGCGGGTGTTACTTTAACGACAGCGCTTGTCTCTCTTCTGACCAATAATCCGGTCCGAAAAGATGTGGCGATGACTGGAGAAGTCACTCTCAGAGGAAAAGTTTTCCCCATCGGTGGATTGAAAGAAAAAGCTCTCGCGGCGTTAAGACACGGAATCAAAGAGATCATTATCCCTTTCAGAAATCATAAAGATCTCGACGATGTCCCGAAAGAACTTCGCAAGAAGATCAAATTCACTTTGGCAAAAGAAGTGAACGAAGTCTTAAAAGAAGCTCTCGTCAACGATCCCCAAGAATGGGCAAAGCAGCTCAAAGTCAAAGCGGATAAGCTCGATGCTTCTCCAAAATCCGTAAAACACGCTGCTGCTTAAGCCATTAAATGAATTCAATAAAAAGGGGCTGCTCGAAAGAGCAGCCCCTTTTTATTTACGCCCCACCCGTCGTTGCGAGGAGCGAAGCGACGGGTGGGCGTCATCTGCAAAAAAACTAGACCTTAATGACCTTGTCTTCCGCGATGACATAGACCTTGTCTGTTTTGCCGCGAGGCATTTCTAGGCCTCTTGTAAAAAAATTGAATGCAGGGAGAACGCCGACTTGCTTTCCGACATGAAAGCAGGGGAGACGGATGGCGTCTGAGCGGCCTTTGACGCGAAAGGTGGGGTGCAAGTGCCCTGACCAAACAAATCTGTCTTTGGATGCTTGAGGCTCGTGTGAAAACGAAAACGGTTCCTCATTCCACTCTGTGATCCATTCGATATTCCACTCGAGAGGAAGCGATTTCCAACTTCTATCGTGATTCCCTTTAATGACTAAGATTTTTCCGGAAAAAGTTTTTCGCCACTCGGCAACTTTATTGATCAACGACTTTGTCATTCCTATCTTCGCGTGGATTAAATCACCCAGCACTATGATTCTCGTTGCCGATGTCTCCTCAATCACTTGAGAGAGCCGTTGCAACTCCTCATCCATCAAAGCGTCGGGAATGGGAACTCCGTTTAATCGAAAGGTCTCGCTCTTTCCCCAGTGCAAGTCCGTTACGATGAGAGTCTTTTTGCTTTTCCAGTGGATTGCCCTTTCGGGAAGTAATTCCAGGACTTCTTCTCGGACGGATATTTCAATTCCTTTTCCCATTCTTGGGTCATCTTCGTAATTCGTTCCTCGAGAGTCAAGGTGGATAAGAGCCTGCCCCCCAGACGGGCCGCGACCAAAGGAAAAGCGAGAGGGGTGGGATGTTCGGTCTCTCGTAAAATAAACTGGGTATGAAAAAGACGTTCTAAAACATCAATCAGTCGCGCCTTTTGAAACTGCTCTTCCAAAACCTCACGCTTTGCCTGGTACAAGAGCAGGTTATTCGGATCGTAGCGCTGAAAAACATCGTAGAGTAAAGAACTGCTGGCCTGAAGCTGCCGACCTGTTTTCTGGTTACTCGCGTAATTTTGAATCACAAGGCCTGAGATTCTCGCAATTTCACGAAACTGGCGCCTTGCGAGCTCAGCTAGATTAAGTGCCTCATTCATTTCTTCGTCCAGATCTTCGAGAGAAAAAAGAGTGGGATCAAAAACTTTTAAAAAGGGATAATTTCGAGGCGCCAAAAATTCGATTCCATAGTCATTCACGGCGAGTGCAAAAGTAGTTCTTTCCCTTTGCCCCATCCGGTATGCGAGCAGAGCCGCCAAACCTTCGTGCACGAGTCGTCCTTCAAACGGAAATAGAAAAAGATGTTGTCCATCCCGGGTGCCGCAGATTTCGGCTAAGCACTCCGATGGTTTTGGGATTTGCGAAAGCTTTTCTTGGGTTGAAACGATGGGCTGGATTCGCTCGATTTCGGGAGACTTCGCGGAATGATCTGAAATCTGTCCCAGCTTTTCTCGAACGGCATTTGAAAGAGAAGACGACATGGGAAGTCTGCCACCCGACCATCTTGGCGTCACTCCCGCCGAACCTTTTCCAATTTTGACGTAAGCGACTAAGTCTCGAACCAATACAAGCTCTAAAAGTTTACCCGCAAAGAGAAAGTTATCTCCTCTTCGAAGCCGAGCGATGTAACTCTCCTCAACGGTACCTAAGGATTTTCCTCTTGAAAATCGCACGACGACACTCGAATCTGAAGTGATCGTCCCAATATTTTGACGGTGAATTCTTGCGATTTGTGGGCTTGTCACTTCATAGCGACTATTTACGAGTGTAATTTTATGATATCCCGGGTAAGCGGTCAGAACTTTTCCCCCTTGTGTGACGAAAAGAAGGGCCCATTCCATTTCTTCCAAAGTTAAATCCTGAAAGCCGTAAGTCGTTTTTATCTCGTTAAATAATTCTTCTTTTTCAAATCCTCCCCCCAATGCACAAGTCACTAAATGCTGAGTCAATACATCCAGCGGTTTTTGAAGAGGGCGGCGTGCTTCCACCTGCTTGGCTTCAATGGCATCTCTTGCGGCGGCGACTTCCACCAATTCAAACGCGTGAGTGGGAACAAAAAAGATATGACAGGGTTTTCCGGGTTGATGGGCCGAGCGTCCGGCACGCTGAATGAGTCTTGCGATTCCTTTGGGAGATCCAATTTGCATCACCCTTTCGACAGGAGGTAAGTCCACACCTAAATCGAGAGACGATGTGCAGACGACAATTTCGAGATCACCCGTTTGAATTCCCAGTTCGACGCGTTCTCTTTCTTTTCTATCCAGCGAGCCGTGATGAAGTGCGATGCGACTTGCCCATTCGGGTTTTAGCTCGAGAAGTGAGCTATACCATCGCTCCGCTTGCGATCGCGTGTTCATAAATATCAAAGTGGGGACTCTGTCAGATAAAACTTCGGCCACTTGATGGAGCATGCGAATGCCTAAGTGACCCGCCCAGGGAAATTTATCAACTTGATGGGGAAGCACCGATGTAATGATGACTTCTCGCATGATCTCAGCAGTCACCACCGTCGCTTTGCCTCCGATTCCAACTGCGGCTTCCGCGGCCTCTTCTAAATTTGAGAGCGTCGCGGATAACGCCCAGATTTTAGGTTTTGCAAAAGTTCTGAGCCTTGCTAAACACAGTTCTAAAAGACTTCCGCGTTTTCCACTCAAAAGTTCATGCCACTCGTCGACGATGACGGTCCGAAGAGACGAGAAATCTTCTCGCGCGGTCGAGTAACTTAAAAGAAGTGCAAGCGATTCGGGTGTCGTGACTAGAATATTGGGTTTTTCTTTTTTCTGTTTTGCCCGAGTGTGAGACGAAGTATCCCCTGTGCGAGCGCCCACCTTTAAATCTGAAATTGCCTCTGTAGGATTTCTAAGAGCCGCTTCAACCGTTCTCGAAAGCGCTCTCAGAGGGGTAATGTAAATGACCTGGAGTTTTTTTTCGGGGTGAGCCATGGCGTCGACGAGCGCCGAACCAAAGACCGCATACGTCTTTCCCGCACCTGTCGGAACGCTCAGAAGTCCGTTCTCGCCTTTTTCCATCGCTTTCCAAGTCGCTTCTTGAAAAGGAAGGGGTTTCCATCCTTGGGATTGAAACCACTCGCGCCATTTTTTCCAGGCTTCGTCACGCGACATGCATTAGGCCTTTCACAGTGTCGACCGTATCTGCATCTTGAGGTTTTTTATCCTCTCGACGGCGTAAGATTCTCGGAAAACGCACCGCGAATCCCGCTTTGTGTCTCGGGGACGGAGCGATCGCTTCAAAGGCGATTTCAAAGACGAGTTCCGGTTTTACTTGGCGAACAGGGCCAAATTTTTCGACCGTGTGTTTTCGAATCCAGCGATCCATTTCTAAGATTTCGGGATCGGTTAACCCGGAATAAGCTTTGGCGATAGGAACTAAATCCGGACCTTTCCAAATGGCAAAGGTGTAATCGGTATACAAAGTCGCGCGCCTTCCATGACCCGGCTGAGCGTAAATAAACACGGCGTCCATTGTAAAAGGATCAACTTTCCACTTCCACCAGTCGCCACGCTTTCGACCGACGCGATAACTAGAGTCGAGGCGCTTTAGCATAATGCCCTCAACTTTTCGCGTTCGAGAAGATTCTCGAAGTTTTGTGATATCATCCCAAGATTTCGATTCGATTTCGGGCGAAATTTTTAAAAGAGGCAAATCCGTTTTGACGAGAAGGCTCTCAAGCCGCTTTCTGCGGTCTCTAAGAGGTAACTCCCGCAAATCCTCTCCATTTTCTTCGAGCAAATCGTAGACCATTAAAATGACAGGGACCTGTTCTTTGATTCTTGCGGTGAGATTTTTCCGGCCGATTCGAGTTTGCAGTAAGGAAAAGGGCGCGACCGTCCCATCGACAAATGCAAGGATTTCTCCATCGAGAACCGTTCCCGGTGGAAGTCGTGCGATACTCTCGGTAATTTCGGGAAACCTTTCGGTGATAAGCTCTTCTCCCCTCGACCAGAGAAATACATTTCCATTTCTCTTGATCGCCTGCGCGCGAATTCCATCCCATTTCCATTCGAGAAGCCAATCGGAAATCGAACCCAATTCTGTCACTTCTCCTTCGATAGGCGACGCGAGGTAGAATGGATACGGCAGCCCCGGATCTTTCTCGCCGTCCGCAGGTTCAATTAGTTTTCGGTAAAAATCTGGGGTCGGATCCCATTTTCCCATGAGTCGATGCGCAATCGTCGCTTCAGTGATTTTTGAGTTGCGACTGAGAGCTTTCATGACGAGGCTTTGTGAAACGCCCGTTCTAAAGGAGCCGGTGACAAGCTTATTCAGCACAAAAATTTCCCAACTCGACGACGCAGACCACCACGCTAACAGTTCTTCTTTTTGTTCTAACGGCGATTTTTCTCTTAAAGGGAGGAGACGGTCTTTCACCCAAGAGTCTAAAGAAATTTCCTGAAGGGAGTGTGTCGGTGCGGGGAGGAGAAGTGCAATCGTTTCGGCAAGATCTCCAACGGCAGAGTAACTTTCTTCGAATAACCATTCGGGAGTTTGACTGAGTTCCCTTGCGGCTTCTCGTAAAATTTTCATCGGCATGAGTCTTAGCAGTTTACGACCCGTCAAAAAGAAGAGCGCCCACGCGGCGTCCTCAGGAGTCGCTTTCTTTAAATATTCGACGATATGGTCGACTTTTTTCGAACTCGAATTGGTTTCATCGAGTTGTTTAAATAATTCGGCAAACGCTTTCATTCGGTATCGTCCTCCAATTTAAAATCGGTGGCGAGTGCGCTGGATGAAATCCCTCGTTCGTTTAAATAGGGGACGAGGATGTCAATCGATCCATGAGTGACGTAAACATGTTTGGCTTTCGTCTCTTCCACTGTTTTTAAGAGAGAAGGCCAGTCTGCGTGATCGGAAAGGACAAATCCTCGATCATACCCTTTTCGTCTTCGGTTGCCTCGAATCCGCATCCATCCCGACGCAAAAGCCGTGTCATTGTTTTTAAATCTTCTTAACCAAGGACTTCCATAACTACTCGGAGGGGCGATGACCAATTCGCCGGCATAATCACTTTTGGGGTCGGTTTCAGAAACTTTTCGAGTCGGCAGCATCGGAATTTTTTCTTTGCGATAGACTTCAACGATCCCTTCAACGGCTCCGTGAGTGAGCACTCCTTGTTGGGTATAAGCCATGAGTTCAGCGAGGACACGCTGGGCTTTTCCAAGTGCGTAGCAGAAAAGAATCGAAGTTTTTCCGAGCCGTTTATTGTTCTCCCACCACTCGAAGATTTGGCGTGCAATTTCGGATGTGGGTTCCCAGCGGTAAATCGGAAGTCCGAACGTGGCTTCGGTGATAAAGACGTCACATTCCACGGGCTCGAAGGCTTCGCAAGTAGGATCGGGATCGCGTTTATAATCGCCAGACATTACCCAAACAGTTTTCGAGGTTTCCATGCGAATCTGGCTCGAACCTAAAATATGACCTGCAGGATGAAATGAGATCGCGACATCGCCTAGAGTAAAAGACGTTCCTTTTTCAAAGGGCGTAATTTTTGAGTTTGCGATTAAACGTCGTCGAAGAATCGATTCGCCTTCTTGAAGACAAAAGTAATTTTCGGAACCACTCGAAGCGTGATCGCCGTGACCATGGGTGATAACCGCGTTTTTTACAGGCTTCGACGGATCTATGTAGAAATCGCCCGCTGGACAGTAAAGACCCTCTGGCCGACTGAGCAGCAAAGGTTCGAAGGAATTGGGACTTGTACGGCTCATAGGCCGTGGAAAAGCAAGGGAGATGCCAAATGCGGGCTCAGGTTCGAGGATTCGCCCTCAAACCTGAGCGAAAGAAAAATTAAAGGGCGCCAACACACTCGAGATCAGCGATTTTCTTTGCTTTGCTATTCGAAACAAAGCCTTTCATATCGGTGCCTTCGACCTCGATGAAAATAATGGTAAAATATCCGGAGTTGACGGTCATTTTTTTGCTTTTACATTCGAGGATGGGCTTTGACTTCGGCCCTTTAGGGAGAAACAGACTGCAGCTGAGGTCCCCAAATTCCACAGGCTTTCCTTTCACGGTCAAGGTCGCAGTTTTTCGGTCGGCGCTGGTTTCTAAAGCATAGCCCTCAGTTCCTTCACAACTGATCGGAGCGGCAAACGAGAGGGCCGCGGTAAATGCAGTGACGAGTAAGAGTGCAGATTTCATTTTTAGTTTCCTTTGTTAAAGTTCACTTCTATTTTCATAGAGTCTGGACACGTTCCCCTTGTCAATTTCAAACGTGGTTAGCCCCGGTTGTGGTCCAATTTTCTGTGGGAAAAGTTTTTAGGAGTTCGAAAAAGTGTCCAGGCCGCGATTTTTTCGACCTTCTGTTTTCTCAAAACCTTAGCGCATTCTCGAAACGTGCTCCCGGTGGTGTAAACATCGTCCACTAGTAAAATAGATTTAGGAGGAGTGTATTTCGGATTCCATTGAAAAGCGCCCTTGAGATTTTCCTGTCGCTCAGAGATATCTAACCAGCTTTGGCGTTGAGTTTTTTTCAATTTAAGCAATGCATCAGGTACCAATCGAAACGAGTTTTTATTGCCCAAGACTTTCGCGAGACAATGAGACTGGTTAAAGCCTCTCTCCCAAAAACTTCTCCGATTGAGCGGAACGGGAACGATCCAGGTATCCGCAGGCAAAAGAGGAAGGGGATCCTTAATGTGGGTCTCTGCAAGGTAGGAAAGCATCGGATAGTCCGAAAAAAATTTAATTTGATGAAGAATGGTTTGGGCATTTTCGGTCAAATGGTATTGAGAGCGGACCCATTCAAATGAAGGTTTCGATTTTTCGCAAACACCGCAGACTTTTCTTTCAATACTTAAAGGTTCTCCGCACTGAAAACAAAGCGGACGTTCGATGCTTTCGAATCGCTCGCATCTCTCACAAAACATCTTCTTTAAAATGGGTGTTCGACAAATAAAACACGTGGGCTGTAACCAAATGCCGAGAACTTCTCGGGCGAGCGAGTTTAAAACCGTGAAAAATCGGGAAGACGGTAGCTCCAAGCTTCCCAAAGATGTTTGTCTTGTATGCATTCGCTCTCATCCATATCCGCAATTGTTCGGGAGACTTTTTTGAGTTGGCTAATTTTTCGGTAGCTCACTTCATTCTTTGTCAGGAGGTCGTCGAGGACCTCTTTTGCAGAACCTTGCAAAGTGAAGTCACTCGAATCATCCAGTCGGGTCACACTTCCATTTTTTCTCTTAGAATTCTTAAACCTCCGTTTTTGTCTTTCAAAAGCTTTCTCAATTTGCTTTTTTAAAACCTGTCCTTTGAAAGACGGATGGTTCTGAGGATTCTCCTTCGGCGAAAGAAGCACAACACACAAACCAATTCTGTCGAGGATCGCACCCGAAATTTTTCGCCGATAAGCAAGGGCCTTTTCGGGACGGCACAAACAACGCGCACTTTTCCCAATTGCGTTTCCACAGGGGCAGGGGTTCATTGCCGCAATTAAAGTGAATTGAGACGGTAGTGTCTTTGCACTCCCCACGCGATGCACGTGAATGACCCCCGACTCCATCGGTTCTCTCAATCCTTCAATCGCATCTCGTTTAAATTCGGGAAACTCATCTAAGAATAAAATCCCGTAGTGAGAAAGTGATACTTCGCCTGGAGTCACACAGCCTTTACCCCCACCTAAAAGCGCGTTGGCAGAAATTCCGTGATGGGGTGATCGAAAAGGCCTTTTCTGCATTTCAAAATCAATTCCATTAGATCCATAAATTTTTTTAAGATCTAAAATCTCCTCTTCGTTTAAGGACGGAAGAAGTTCGGGAGAAGCACTCGCAATCAGGCTCTTTCCCACACCGGCGGGCCCCACCATGAGCAGGTGGTGCCCGCCAGCGATCGCCACAGCGACTGCTTTTTTCGCGTGCTCTTGGCCAATTATTGAATCAAAAAGGGGTGTTTCGTCGATCTCATTTCGAATGAGAGGACGAAATTCAGAGCAGGGGAGGTCTTCTTCGCCTCGGACAAAATCAATGACGTCGACCAAATGAGACGCGATTCGAATTTTACTCGACCTTAAAAACCGAACATCTTTCTCGTTCTCTTTCGGAATAATAATTTGGCGAACTTCCTTTGCCTTTTCGCAAACATCCACCATGGGGAGGATCCCTTTCACGGGCTTTAGCCTTCCATCTAAAGAAAGCTCCCCAAAAAAAGCCATGTACGGAAGCACAGGGCTCAACAAAATATTCTCAGCCTGCAAACAAAGTAGCGCTATCGAAAGATCAAACTGACTCCCTTGTTTTTTATCCATCGCCGGAGAAAGATGAATCAGTATCTTGCCTGTGGGAACCTGAAACCCCATATTCTGCAGTGAAGCTTTCACCCGCTCGCGACTTTCCTTAACGACTTCGCCGGGAAGCCCTGTCACCATCATCTGAGGCAACGCATTCTGAAGCGCCGCCTCCACTTCAATCAAAGTTCCATCAATTCCATCACTCGTCGCACTGTAGGTCCGGATCTGCATAGAAACCCGTATTACATAAATTGCAACGAACGCAAAGGATCATAGGGGAGCGTGGAACGTAAATCCGTCATTGCGAGGCTGCTGCGCAATGACGGATATTAATGGGTTACAAACTACTTTTTCTTAAAGTCTTTCGCGAGTTCGACGTGTTTCTGAAAAAGCGTTCTTAAAGCATCTACAGTTTCGGGTTTTTCTCCCAAACCTTTTAAAGCGCACGCGGTCGCTTCGATGGTGGACAAACAAAGTTTACGGGGTTGTTTTCTAACTCCTTTGAATTCGGACTCGAACTCAGGGTTTAGGACAACGCGATTCAATTTCAAAAGCCAACTGTTTCGCCACCACAGAGTTTTAGACTGCTCCCAGTTTCCGTCCAATAAAATGATGCCTTTGATGCCACGGCTTTCGATTGCCTGGCCACTTCTTGAAAAAACCTGGAAGGGCTTATCGGTGACAAATTTATTCGATTCTTTTTTGGTTCCTACATATAAAACCGCCCATTCGGGGGAGGTGGCGGCTTCTCTTTTTAAGGCCGATTTTAAGGAGCCAAAGGAGAGCCCGACCCGGTGGGTCGCATGCGGAAGGCTTAAAGACACAAGACGCGCAGTAGTTAAGGGATTCCGGGCTTCTTGTGGGTGTTGAAGAATGAGGACCGAAGCTTTTGTTTTAAGCGGCTGGATTTGCTCGCAAAGGCAAAGGGCCGGGACTTTCCAGCACTTTTCACATTTTAAGATTTCGGTTATCATCGCTCGGGTTCATACCAAGAAAAAAGAATTCCTGCTAGAATCAATATCTTTATGTTATAAGGGCGAACCAAAAATATGAGTATTATCAACGACAAAATTAGGAATATCGCCATCATCGCGCACGTCGATCATGGAAAAACGACTTTAGTGGACGGGCTTTTATGGCAGAGCGGATTGTTCCGAGACAATCAGCAAGTGGCCGAGAGGGCGATGGACAGCATCGACATCGAACGCGAGCGTGGAATTACCCTGACCGCGAAGAACTGCTCGATCAACTACAAGGGCACGCGAATCAATATCGTGGATACCCCAGGACATGCGGACTTCGGCGGAGAAGTCGAACGTGGGTTGAGAATGGTGGACGGAGCGCTCCTACTCGTCGATGCGGCGGAAGGACCTCTTCCTCAAACTCGTTTCGTTTTAAAACACGCTCTTGAACTCGATATTAAACTCATCGTGGTTGTGAACAAAATCGATCGTTCGGACGCACGGGCTAAAGAAATTGTCGATGAAGTTTACCAGTTGTTCTTGGATTTAGATGCCAAAGACCATCAGATTGAATTTCCGATCGTTTACACGAACGCGAGAAAAAGAATTGCCGTCGCGGATCCCCTCGAAAATACGGACGGAAAAGATTTAACTTTGCTTTTTGATTCCATCATCAAATACATCCCCGGTCCAAAAGTGGAAGAGGGTGGTTTGCAGATGTTGATCTCCAATACGAACTACAGCGATTACTTAGGTCGCTTGGCTGTTGGAAAAATCCATCGCGGAACGATCAAAGTCGGCGACAAAGTTGTCGTTTCTCACGAAGACCAAGTCAGTCCTGTGACGAAAGTAACGGCCCTTTTCAATTATGACGGGATGAAAACAGTCCCCACCCAATTAGCGACTGCCGGTGATATCGCGATCGTAGCAGGGATTGAAGAGTTACAAATCGGCGATACCGTTTTGGATCCGACGATCATTGAACCGCTTCCTCGTTTGGAAGTTGAAAAACCGACCATTTCTATTGAAATGATGGTGAACACCTCTCCTTTCGCAGGCAAAGACGGCGATCGTCTCACTTCGCGGGTGATTTGGGACCGAATCGAAAAAGAATTAAGAACCAACGTTGCGCTTCAAGCAGAGAAAACAAACTCTGCGGACACGATCATTTTAAGAGGCCGTGGCGAATTACAATTCGCGGTCTTGGGTGAACAAATGCGTCGTGAAGGTTACGAATTCGCGTACGGACGTCCGAAAGTGATCACCAAAGAAGAAAACGGCGTTGTCACTGAGCCCTACGAACATGTTGTGATGGATATTCCTGAAACTTGCGTCGGGATTGTCACCGAGAAGTTCGGGATGCGTAAAGGTGAGATGAGCAACATGATGAAGATGGGTGCCGATCGCATCCGGGTGGAATTTGATATCCCTTCCCGTGGACTGATTGGTTATCGCTCCGAGTTTTTAAATGACACTCGCGGTTTAGGTTTGATGAGTACCTATTTCACCCATTATGGAGAGTGGAAAGGTCACATCATTGACCGAATCAACGGTGCCATTGTGGCCGATCGTTCGGGCAAATCGATTCCTTATGCCATTTACAATCTTCAAGATCGCGGCAAGTTTTTAATTCCTGCCGGCGTCGAAGTATACGAAGGCATGATTGTCGGAATGAATAACCGACAAAATGACATGAACGCGGACGTCACGAGAGAAAAGAAATTGACCAACATCCGTGCTGCGGGAAGTGACGAGGCGATTGTTCTCGTCCCTGTCAGCCCTCTCACGATCGAAGGTTGTATTGCTTGGATTGCGGACGACGAAATCGTCGAGATCACGCCCCAACACATCCGTTTGCGTAAACGTATTTTAGATAGCAATAAACGCACAATCATTCGACGCGCCAAAGACAACGACGAAGAATGATTCGTTGAGTTAATTAACTCTTTTTAAAATATCGAAAATTGTCATTGCGAGCGTGCGCAGCACGCGCGGCAACCTTTCCAGTTCAGCACACAAAGGTTGCCGCGCGCGCTGCGCACGCTCGCAATGACAGATTTCTTTTAAAACGGTATACTGAGTGAGGCGGTTTTTTAACCTCTTTACCCGGTACGTCTATGACTTCTAAAAATGATCTTCAAGCCCTTGTAGGGCAACTCTTTGTCGTGGGATTCGAGGGGCTTTCCGTCCCTTCTGAATTTAAAGAAGCGGTTCAAGATCTCAATCTCGGCGGAACGATTTATTTCAAAAGAAATTGCGAAAGTCCGGCTCAATTAGCAGAGCTTTCAAACGAACTTCAATTCTCGGTTCGTTCCAAGAACTTTTATCCCCTTTTTATCGCGATTGATCACGAAGGCGGAATCGTCAATCGCCTTTCAAAACCCTTTACGAAATTTCCAGGCAATGATGCTCTAGGCGAATTAGGATCTCCCAAAGTCGCATTTCAATTTGGGATGTATCTTGCGAAAGAATTAAAAGCGGTGGGGATTAATATTAATTTCGCGCCCGTTGTGGATGTTGAAACTAATCCTAATAATCCCGTCATGAAAAAGCGGATGTTTTCATCCGATCCTGAAGTCGTTTCAAAAATGGGTTCCGCTGTCTGTAGGGGCATTCAAAAAATGGGCGTGATTGCCGTCGCAAAACACTTTCCCGGCCATGGAGATACGACCGTCGATAGCCACTTCGCTCTTCCGAAAGTTGATAAAACCTTTGAGCAACTCGATGAGTGCGAACTGATTCCTTTCAAGCGCTTAGCAAAGTCGCGTGTTGAGGGAATCATGACCGCGCATATTTTAAATCCGAATTTAGATGCAGAATATCCAGCAACTCTTTCCATCAAAACGGTCGAGCAGATTTTGAGAAAAGACCTCCGTTTTTCGAAACTCATTTTCTCAGACGATATGGAAATGAAAGCTATCGTCGATAATTACGGAGCAGAGGAAGCGGCCGTGCTTGCAGTCAACGCGGGATGTGACGTTTTGATTTATCGAGGGGATAACGGACTTCCGCATAAAAATATCGAAGCGATTATTAAAGCGGTGGAATCCAATCGCATTCCAAAAGCCAAAATCGAAGCTGCGGTCCAAAGAATTCACGCCGCAAAGAAATCTTACTGCGCGGTCACGCATCCGATTGAAGTCACGGAAGTTACCAAATTCGTAGGACTTGCGGATCATCTCCATCTCGCAGACTGTATTCAACGGGGAGAACTTCCAAAAAATCTAGCCGACGCCGGCGACCACGAATAGGCATTGTCTATTGAGTTGGAGGCGGAGCCGCTGTGATCCCTTTGATGGGCGCTGTACAGCCTGAATTCATTTTTAGATTGCTTTCTAAAACACTGCGCTCGAATGGGGGAAGATATTTTATCAGTTGCTGGGAAAAATCTTTATATTCAGAAATTTGCGCAAAGATATCGTTCACCTGCCAAGCGCTCCGAAATCGCAACATCTGTCCAAACGTTTTAACGAGCCAAGACGGGACGACTGTTTCTTTAAAAAAAGGTCTGAAAATAGCCAGCATATCCTGAACGGGAAGAGAAATCGTCCAAACATACAGCCATTTTTCAGCTGCTTTTTTTAACTTGGGATGATCGGAGCGAAGTGCAGATTCGATCAGCGAAAAAGCTTTGGGATTACTTAGAAGGTTATCCAAACAAACTATCTTGTCATTGTCTGAAAGACGGTCGTACAAAGTTTTCAACTTTTCGAAATCTGCTGATCTAAAAAAAACTACCAGGTTGGGATCGAAAGGAGTCTTCATTTTGATCATCTCATCGAGCAAAGAATTAAAGGTAGAAGCATCCGAAGGATCTATTTTTCGGATGGCAGCCAATGCTTGATTGAAAATAAAGTAATTTTCGTCGAGAAGTGCTTTCGCAAAAATTTTTGGAGGGATACCTTTGCCCAATGCCAGATGAACACTGAATGAAGTCAGAAGGTGGTTCGATTTTAAAAGAGGTTGATAAAGTTCTTTCACTTCTTCGATTCTTTTCTTTGCATCGGGATTACTTTCATCTCCCTGAACAAACGCCAAAGTGGCAAGAGGGGAGCGTGAGGCAATTCTTCGAATCACTCGCGGGTTGATGCGTGCGTGGATCTGGAATTCGAGTTCAGACAAACCCGCTGTCGGTGTGAGTTGCAAATTCTCCAGAATGGCGTCGTTTTCTTCGCGACTGGAGACCAGTTGAGCCTTTTGTTCAAAATGCTCTAATTCCGTAAAGTACTGTGTGCCATCAAAGAAAGTAACCATCCGAAAGGGTTTATTAGCTTTTTCGAAATTTACCACCCCAATTGCGTGTTCTCCAATAATCGAATCTATTTTTTTCTTCTCGTCAGCGCGTAGAATGAAAAGAAGGTTTAATGCATCCACCCGAGGCCGCAAATCTTCGCCTTGTTTGCTATAATGTCGGTGGTAACTCCTAGTTTTTCGATTGGGTGCTTTTAGAGGATTTTCTAGATACTCGGCGGAGCGAGTGAAAGACGCCAGCAGTTCAAGATCCTCTTGAATGATGTCTTCATCAGAGGTGATCTCCCGCGGAGCGAAGTGTCTAAACTCATACGCCCCTAATGCGTCATAGCTTAAAACCATTCTTCTAAAAAGTTCTCGCACTCTTTTAGGCGCGCTAGGTTTGATGGGAAGGCTCACATATCGACGCTTTTCGATTCCTCCATTTGGCACTAACGACTTGTCCAAAAATGTTTTGAAAAGATTTAGTTTCTCTTCAATCGGAAGTGTTTCCAAAGGATAAACGGCTCTCCTCTCTGACACCGAAAGCTTCTGCCATTCTTTCTTCCACCGCATTTGAACAATGTCCCAAGCGAGCGGTTTGATATCGGGCTCAAGACCTTTGTCGAGCTTCACTTCGCCGGACTTTTTTATCTCTGAGGGGTTCTGTTCGAGATTGTTGCGAATAGGTTTTCCATCGGGGCCTAGCAAAGCGACCGGGCCAGATTCAGGTTTTTTAAGCGTAAAAGTGGGCAAAGTTTCAATCTTTACTTCAGGCTTCGCTTCACTTTCATCGGTGATCAGAATAGGTCGGGTGACGTCGAGTCCTTCTGTGAGTTTTTCTTGGAGTTCTTTTGGAAGCTGTTTCAAAAGATCCTGATTCAGAGCAAAAGGTTGTTTGAGAGCTTCTTCGGAAATCTGATTGCGATAGGGTTCAAGCTTTTCAAAGTCTAAAAAAGGAAGAATTCCTTTGAGGTCGGAAATGTTTTCAACTTCGTGCTCAATTCCAGATCGAATCACGCCCGGCTCTGCAAAACATCCTGTCGTAAACAGCAGGAAGAAAAGCAATGCCTTCATAAAAATTTAGAAGCAGTATGCGACGAACACATTCAGTAAAGGCAAGAGGCCTTTAAAGCTGGTGTCGAGGGGTGCGTTTTGCGAGAAAATGTATTGGCCTCCGAGCGCGCCGCCGAAATCAATCGGTAATCCAATGAGGGCGCGACCTCTCCAGCCAACTGAGAGTTTTGCCGCCATGGGGCTCATCTCTTGGCTTGTCGTTCCCGACGTGGCTTTGACATTGAAATAACCTAAGCCGCCCTGAAAATTGACGCCTTTAAAAGCAAAGTGAGTGTAGTAGTAGGTCGCGGTGACATAACCGCCTAAAAGAGTAACCGAGTCGCCATTTTGCGAGTAGCTTGCATACGCGGGTTCGAGTCCAAGAGAAAAGCTGCGAGCGACGGCAAGCTGCAAGTGCATCGAGGGATAATAGTAATTAAGTCCGGCGTTGAATCCTAAACCGATATCAACATATGAACGGCTCGAGCCATCTTCAAATTTTCCCGAAAGTTTTTCGGTCGTTGCAAGAGAACGTTTTGTTTTTCTTAAAGTGACGATTTCTCCCGCGCGCGATGCGGATTTTGTTTCATATAATTTCAGCGCGAATCGATCGGCGGTGAGGGCAATCACATCCCCGCAACCGAGTAAGCCAGTGGCTTGGTAAACGCAGAGTTGATCTTGGATTTGAACTTTCTCGTTCTTACTCGAAATCCAAACCGTGGAATTCGCGTCCACTTTCAAAACTTCTGCGGCGTAAAGCGAAACGTTTAAGACCAAAGCCAGTGCTGCAAATTTTAAAGATGTCATTTTCATAAGGATACCCCGAGAATCTTATCGGCGCATTTTTTTAATTAAGTGAGATTTTAGAGGGACTTAGTATCTTGAGGCGCGTTGATTTCTTGCGCTTGCATTAAGTCGAGTTGGAGTTGGCACTGAGCTTGTGCGTCATCTTCGTTATCACGATTCAAATCCATGCACTCTGCGTAAAAGCGATCGCTAGAAACGCCAGCCTCAGGAACCACGAAGTATCCTGCAAAGCTTGACTGCCCAAAAGCTAAAGCGAGAACGGTGAGCAAGTTCTTCATGGTGATTCCTCTTGGTGATTCATAGAGCAAAGCTTCGGCCACTTGGAGCGTTCCTCTGATTGAAGAAGAAAATCAACGCGTTGGTTCGATCGGGATTTTGGCTGTAGGGTTCCAATGGAGTGTGCTGAAATGACACTGGGATGTCCACACAATCGAGTTTTTCACTCAAGGTTTTAAGGGCTTAACGAAGCTATGGGTTGGGCGAATTTCGGGGTGTCTAGCCGAGTAGACAGCCTAAGACATTGGAAAGTGCCCCCTTTTTGAAACAAACCTTCGACTGTCCACAACCTGAACACACCTCGATTCTTCGACGGGCATTCAAACCGTGGACACTTTTCGAAGCCTCCAAAGTCCCAACACAAATCTCACTTTTCTTCCCCCGAGATCTTAGTAAACTTTATGGATGCTCAAAAAATTCGTCCTCTTCTTTACGTGTGTCTCGCTCCATAGCTTTGCTGCCGTTTCGGATCTCCAAGAATGGAGTTTGTTCATCTTTCAAGGACCCAAGGCAGAAAAGTTGAGAGCCTACTTCGAAGTCCAACCTCGATTCGGAAGCGATTTGAGTAAGATGTACACGATCATGGTCCGGCCCGCGGCTCAATACCATTTAACCGAAAATTCAAGTGTGTGGTTGGGATATGCTTGGACTCCCACGTTCGATCCCATTTTCAAAGATGAACAAAGACTCTGGCAGCAATACCAATTTACCCTGCCGATGCCTTCAATGAGTTTTTCAGCGCGCACTCGATTTGAAGAGAGATGGATTGGCGGAGTTCCTTCAACTGCGTTCCGACTACGCCAATGGGTGCGATTACAAATTCCTCTCACTAAAGGCGAAACAGATTGGAACTTTGTCACCTGGGATGAAATTTTCTTCCACCTAAACTCCCCCACGGCATCCATTCAAACCGGCTACAATCAAAACCGAATCTTCGCAGGACTCAGCCGAACCTTTTACCCATCAATCCGCTGTGAAGCAGGCTATCTCCTAAATCACGTCCATCGCGAAGCACAACCCGATCTCATCAACCACGTCATTCTCACCGCCTTCTACGTCAGCTTCTAAGAATTTCTAAACCTGTCCCAAGGAGAATAAGAGCTAGAAAACATACCCAACTGAGGGAGTCGTGAGGTTCCGGGCAAACCAAAGCTCAAGCTGTTTCGCAGGCCCTCAATAAATTTCGGAGACCCAATGACAACTTGCCGAGAAGGGTGCTTGAGTTTTGGTTTGCCCGGAACCTCACGACTCCCGTCGATTCGAGCACGCTCTATTTAGCTCGACAGTTCGGGCCGTCGAATTTCCAGCCGATGATGATGTCCGTTGGATCAACTAGGATTTCGGTTTTGCAATCGTATAACACGTTGGCTTTTTCGCCTTCGCGAGCCATTTGGCTTCCGAATTTTTTATTGCCTTCTTCTCTTTGGCGATAGCTTAGGACTTTTCCACCGTCTGCTAAATTTAAAGTTTGGACGGGCGGGCCCCACTTTTTAATGAGTGTTTGGACGTTTTGACCTTTCCAACTCAGCAGTTTGTCTTCGTAACTGCGAGTCGTTGCGCAAGCCGAAATGAAAAGGAGTCCTAACAGGATGATGAAAGTTTTCATGACGATTATTTTAGCAGATATTGAAAAGATCGGGTTGCTCTATTGTCGATTCAATTTTGCCGCACACGTAGTCGAGGTCACGAGGGTTGTGCTTAATTTCCAAATCATCAGCGTTAACTGTCAGCACCTTACCAATTTTGTATCCTTGAATCCACTCGTCGTAACAACGATTTAAAAGATGCAAATAGTCTTCGGGGATATCTTTTTCATAATCTCGTCCGCGCTCTTTAATGCGTTCCTTCAAACCCGCAACCGAGCGCTTCACGTAGACCACAACGTCGGGAGGAGTCAAAAATGGTGTCATCGTCCGGTAGAGATCGAGATAGTTTTCGTAATCTCGTTTTTGCATTTGACCGCCTTCGAAAAGGGCGCGGGCAAAAATATGAGCGTCTTCATAAATCGATCGATCTTGGATCGCCGAACGATCCGATCGCGCAATTTCCTGATGCGCCTGAAAGCGTTTTGATAAAAAGAAAACTTGCAGCTGAAGCGACCAACGCTGCATATCGCCGTAAAAGTCTGATAAATACGGATTCTCCGCAACGACTTCATAGTGGGGTGTCCACTGGTAGCGCTCGGCTAAAAGCTGAGTCAGAGTCGTCTTTCCTGAACCTATGTTGCCCGCAATCGCGATAAACCGCTTTGCACTCATGATGATTTCCCCCGGTAGATTTTTCTAACTTGTAAAATGGGGGTAGGTCAAAGGAAAATAGTACTGGAAGGAGAGGGTATTTTCCGATACCTATTGGGCCCTATGCAGCTAAAGACACGTGAACTTAAAGTAGATGGTTATGAAAAAGTCGTCGCCTGTGAAGAGGCATCGACAGGACTCAATGCGATCATCGCAATCCATAATAGTAATTTAGGACCTGCTTGTGGCGGGGTGCGTCTTTTACCTTATTCGACGTTCAATGAAGCCACTGATGACGTGCTGCGTTTAAGCAAAGGCATGTCGTACAAATCCTCGCTCGCCGGAATTGGCTTCGGCGGCGGAAAGAGCGTGATCATTTTAGATCCCACGAAAAAATCAAAACCGATTTTTGAAGCGTTTGGCGAGTTTGTTCAGAGTCTCAATGGGCTGTATATCGCCGCAAAAGATATGAACATCGACTCCGATGATTTAAGAATTGTAAAAACCAAGACCAAACATGTTTTAGGAATCGAAGGCGATAAGGGGTCGGGCGGAGATCCCAGTCCCGTCACGGCGCGTGGAGCGTTTCAAGCTTTTAAAGCCACGGCAGAAGAAGTTTTTGGATCTCAAAATTTAAAAGGGCTGAAACTCGCGATTCAAGGCATTGGTCATGTGGGTTACGCCTTTGCGGAACTCGCAAAGCAAGCAGGTTGCGAGCTGACAGTCACCGATATTTCTGAAACCCAATTAAAAAAGGCTGAAAAAGAATTAGGCGCTAAAGTCGTTGGGCCGGACGAAATCTATCAAGTGGCTTGCGATGTTTTTTCTCCCAATGCACGGGGCGCGATTTTAAATGAGAAAACGATTCCGCAATTAAAATGCAAAGCGGTTTGCGGTTCTGCCAATAATCAATTGCTGACACCTCAAAACGGAATGCAACTTTTTGAAAGAGGCATTTTGTACGCTCCCGATTACGCGGTAAACGCCGGTGGCATTATTAATATCTTCAGCGAGTACGAAGGCTACGATCAAAAACGCGCTTTTGCGATGGCCGATAAAATTTACGGAACGATGAAAGAAATTTTTAAAAGATCAAAACTTCAGAAAAAAGCTCCCTTCATCATTGCGGACGAGTTGGCTGAGGAACGCATTTATGGCGGCAAATGAGCGTGCGGAAGACGGGCACCCGCTCGGCATCCACCGAGTCTTAGACAAATCGCCACAGCTTCCCCAAGCCTCCGAAAAATTGGACAATCAGCTTCCGATTTTTTCAAATGAGATTTTGATTTCGGTTGAGCAATTAAATATTGATGCCGCAAGTTTCATACAGATGGAAAAAGAAACCTCGAATGATTTAAAAAAAATTGCGGACATCATTCTCCAAAATACAAGAATCCGAGGGAAGCAACAGAATCGCGTTACGGGATCGGGCGGAATGCTTGTCGGCAAGGTCTTACAGGTCGGCTCCGCGTACAAAGGTCCTCTCAAAGTAAAAAAGGGAGATAAGGTTGCAACGCTTGTTTCATTGACGTTAACACCTCTTCAGATCACTAAAATAAAAAACATTGATCTTAAAACTCATCAAGTTGAAGTCGAAGGACATGCGATTTTATTCGAGTCAGGAATCGCGGCCGTCCTTCCAAAAGATCTTCCTGAAAAAGTAGCGATGGCCGTTTTCGATGTCGCTGGCGCTCCCGCGACCGTGCATGCGATGAGCCGTTCGGGCCAAACGGTAGTTGTGATTGGTGCGGGGGGGAAAGCCGGAATTCTTTCTTGCGTAGCCGCCCGTCAAAAAATTGGCGCAAGAGGAAAACTGATTGCGATTGAGCCTTTCGAAAAAGCTGCGCAAGCCCTAGAGGGTCTAAAGGTTTGTGACGCAGTTCTGCGTGTTGATGCGACCGATCCCATTGCGGTGTTTGCTTCCGTGAAAGAGCATACGCGTGGTAGAATGGGAGATGTAGTGATTAACGTAGCTTCGGTTCCAAACACCGAAACGGGCTCCATCCTCTCTGCGAAGAAAAAAGCAAATGTGATTTTTTTCAGCATGGCGACTTCTTTCACCAAGGTAGCACTCGGTGCAGAAGGTGTAGCCGCATCGGCGAACCTGATTTTTGGAAACGGATACTTTCCCAATCACGCAAAATACTCTCTCGATCTTTTGCGGAAGAACAAACGGCTTAAAGAACTCTTCTTCAGCCGCTACGTTAAGTAAGGAGTTTCAACGATTTAGTCTGGGGCGGTTTACGAAGTGGAAATGCGACTGCTGTTCGGAGCAGGTCCACTTCGTAAACCGCCCCAGACTGAATCGTTGAAAGACTTTTTACAGAAGACTTAAAGATTAACAATCCAAACAATTAAAAAAGGTGACTCATGTCTGAACTCAGAGTGGTTCTTCTTGGCGAGACTTCCCCTAATGGTCGTCAGTGGCTGCAGCAAATGCAGAACGATCGAATTTTAGAAATTCACGAGGCTACCGATGAGGCTTCGATTTTTGAAGACTATGAGCGAGTGAAAGAAGTGCCGGTAATTCTGATTGAGAATTCTCCCACAAGTCGTGCGCAGATTCTTTCGGTTCGCCAGGCGGGAAGCCCAAGTTTTATCGTTTGGTTTGGAGGGAGTTTCTCGAAAGAGGATTTTGAATTCGCGATGGAACACCGAGTGTATGCAGTCTTGGAAAAACCGGGAAGTGGAGACAATCGCGCGGAAGAGATTTTTTCGAGACTCGCTCGAAAAGTCGCTAAAGCTTCGGGCTTTAATAACTTAGTGGGAACTTTAAATGAGTTATTGGTTCAAGGCGAAACTGAAGAATCTGCGAACCCTATTTTCGGAGAGTTACGTTCGGCAACTCGAAAACTAGAAGAAATCCAATCGCAAAACGAATTCAATTTTTCTCACTCCCAAGCCGATTCCCAAGTTCGAAAAATTCAGTTCGAAGCGCCCTTGCCTGGAAATAGCAAAGAGGAAGTCGGAAGTGCGATTGAAGCGATGGAAGATCTTGAACGAACCGGAACCCTCTGGGTCAAAGGTAAAAAGGCAGGTGAAGAAGGCCATATCGAATTTATTCAAGGAAAGATCGTTTCGGCTGAAACGGGTGAGATTCAGGGATTGAAAGCGATCTTCAGAATGTTTTTATGGAATAACCCCAACTGCTTATTTTCGCGTGAGTCTGCGAGCGAAGTACCCATTTCGGAATACCTAGGACCCATTCCTGTCGATTACATCGCGCAGGGGCGACGCTACAAAGTAGATTTCGATGCTTTCAATGCCGAGGTTCCTCCGGGCGGAATTCATTTGGAGATGAATATCCAGGGCGATTTGAGCAATCTCGAACTGGACAGAACCCAATTCAACGTTTTAGCCAGTGTGGTGGAGTTTGGGCGGGTGTCTGAGATCGTAGATTACAATACGCTTCCTGACTGTGAAATATACCAAGCTTTGATTGCGCTTCGAAAATCAGATGTGATACGAGTACGCCGTGCAGGTTAATGGATGAAAGCTTTTTTTGGACGAGCAGTCAGTCGCGCGATTAAAGCGACTGGACGGACCAAAGAAGAATTAGCGTATAAAGTCCTGCCCTTCTTTCTTCTCGATCTTTTTACCCGTTATTTAAGAGTCACTTGTGAAGGTTCCGAGAAGATCCCGAAGGACGGGCCATGCATTGTGATTGCAAATCATAGCGGTTTCATGGGATTTGATGCTTTGATGTTAGGGCATCAGATCTTTTTGAAAATGAAACGCGTTCCCAGGATTATTGCCCACAAACTTTGGTTTATTCATCCTGATATCTCCATCCATGCTTCGAAAATGGGAATGATTCCCGCGACCCTCGAAAACGGTCTTAAGATTCTCGAGAAAGATAATATTTTGCTTTTATTTCCTGAGGGCGAAGAAGGAAATTTTAAGCCCACTCGTTTGAGATATCAGCTCAGAAAATTTCGTCGGGGTTATGTGAGAATTGCTTTGAGAACCGGCGCTCCGATTGTACCCGCGATTGTGATCGGAGCGGAAGAAACCAATATCACGCTTTCTCAGATCCGTTGGGCGAAGCAACTTTTCGGAATTATCATTCCGGTTCCTCTTAATGTCGTTCCGCTTCCTGTGAAGTGGCATATCCGGTTTCTAGATCCCATCTATCTCGAAAAAGATCCTGAGAAAGCCGATGATATTCAATATGTCACAAAGCTTAGTCGTCAGATCCGTTTGAACCTCCAAAAAGAGATCCATAAATCCCTCCGCAACCGGTCCCGCCTTTTCTTATAAATCCGATCGTTTGTAATTGCTGATTTTTACTGATGATTTCACCACTCTGAACTCTTATTTTATGTTTTCGTTAGGAATGGGGAGGGAGTATTTACATCAAGCTTTATTCGCAATATACAGGGACATCAAAAAAACACATTGGAGATGCAATGAAATTTGTCCTTTTTTCCCTGGTTACTTTTTTAGCGAGCGCACAAATCGGATTTGGCGCAGAAGCGCCTGTAAATTCTAACAGTGCACCTGCGGCAACCTTGAGTCAGTCGGTTGGAGCTCCCTCCGCAGCCAAGGTCCACGGATTTGCAGAATTTCGTCCCTCCTACACCACCAAAGCCGGTGAGGTTCACTCCGAAAACGCCGCAGAGTTGGGCTACGATTTTAGTAAATCCACTTTTCTTTTTTATCGACAAGAGTTCAATACTAATCTTTACAACCCTGCGAATGTAAGTGGCACCAATGTTTCCCCCACCGATGGTTACATCAAAATGGTTGCGCAGAATCTTTATTCTTTCAGCGGAACTCCTTTGTCTTTAAGTTACGAAGGAAGATACTTCTTGCCGACGCTTGAAAGAAAGCGCGAAGCGGGAATGCTCACAACGTTAAGAAACTACGTCTGGCTAAAGTATGCCGCGAGCAACTCCTTAAATTTCTACCTGGCAGAAGCGCCCATGATCCATGTCTACAAAGACAGGGGATATAAAAACGCCGCAAACCCCATTTTTGAAAACCGGGTCGAGCTCGTCGCGGAGTATATTTTTACCGATAAAGTGAAACTCGTATTTCCATTCAAACTTTCAACAACAAGATATTCCAACTACCAAGCGGGAGCGAAGAACAACGATGCGTGGGGAAATTATCTCTACGTTCACCCTGAATTAACCTATCGCCTCAATGCAAACTGGAAAGTCGGCACTGCATTTTATTCGGGCGCTTTGACCAATGCGACCCTCTCTGGTCTAACCATTGGTGACGGATTATCCAGCGGAATTTTCCAAACATTCGTCGCTGCAAGTTTGTAAGCAATCAAGATCGAGATAAAATTCTGTCATTGCGAGGGTGCTACGCACCCTCGCAATGACAAATCTGATCAATTTCCTTGGTTTATTTTTTCAATCATTGCCGTCGTCGAAAAACCTTTAACCATGGAAAGACATTGAATCTTTCCGCCGTATTGCTCCACAACTTTTTTCTCAGGTAAATCTTCTGGGCGATAATCCCCCCCTTTAACGTGGATATCCGGCTTTAAAAGGCTGAGGAAGTTTTCTGGCGTGTCTTCGGTAAAAATCGAAACATAATCAACGCACTCGAGTGCTGCTAAAATTTTTGCTCGCGTTGTTTCTTCATTCAACGGCCGAGAAGGTCCTTTGAGTTTTCGAACTGATAAGTCGGAATTGACCGCAATGACCAAAACATCCCCCAATTTTCGTGCTTCATGTAAGTATTGAACATGACCTAAATGCAAAATATCAAAACAGCCGTTTGTGGAAATAATTTTCTTTTTTGAATTGCGAAGCTTCTGACTTAAGTCCGAGATTTTTTCTTTTGGAACGAGTTTTTCTTCAAGCGAGCGAAAAGAACTCAAGCTTCGCTCCCCGAAACGGTACTTCCCGAAAGAATATCAATAATATTTTTTCCCTGCTTACGGATAAACAAAAGAAACATTGGAAGAATGGGAGCGCAGAAAATAAAGCTCCAAACGACGCGCATGATTTTTCTCATCGAATAGTTTTCGGACATTTTATCGCCGAAGGAAATGCGAAGTCCCCAAACCCACATTCCGAAAGTGGTATTCATCGAAAAAACACAAATTCCGAGATATCCCAGCCAAATTACGGCGAATTCGATAATCGCGAGCCTTAAAAAAGTGGGTTGTGAAAAACTTTGCAGGATCTTGAAAGAAAACCCAGAAGAAAATCCGTTCATCGCATTTGATGTGATGACAAGCGCGAGACTGAACAGAGTCAGCACAAAAACTTGGTCAATTGCAATGGCCGCCGCGCGTTTTAAGAGCGAAGCATCGGGCGGCGTGGGTAAGGGCGGAGGTGCCGCAGCGAGCGTGTTTTGCAGAGTTTTGGGTGCTTCTTCGATGACAGGCTTTGGTTCAAAAGCGACGGGCGCTTCTTCTTTCGCAACTGAATCGCTGTCTAAGAAATTCTGAATTTGTTTATCGACCCATGTGGGTGGCACTTCGAGTTTTTTCGGAGGCGGTGGTTCGGCAACGACCTTCTCAACCTTTTCGTGAAAGAGCGGATCCGGTCTTTTCGGGGATTCTAATCCCAATCCATCGGTGATCGGGGTAAATGCCCGCGAGATCAAGGCCTCTTCAGATTCCCCTAATTCATCTTTTAAAAACGCTTGAAGTTCGTTCACCGATTTCAATTTGCTCTTGTCTTTATATTCTGCCATTTGACGTAATAGTAACTTTTGCCCGAGAGCTCAGCAAGATGAATCCCAAGTGGAATACTGCATGCTGTCATCGGACCTCGTCATTGCGAGTGGGCGCAGCACCCGCGGCAACCCTCCCAGCTCGGCATAAAAAGGTTGCCGCGGGTGCTGCGCACCCTCGCAATGACAACGTTTCGTATGACTACTGAACTCTCAAATCGCGGTAGGGTATTCGCCTGAGAAGCACGCGTGGCAGAAGCCTTCATTGGATTTGGCCGAGGCGACCTCGATGAGTCCCGGCAAACTGATGTAGCCTAGTGAATCGGCCCCTACGAACTTTCGGATTTGTTCGACCGAGTTGTGAGAAGCGAGAAGTTCGGCTTTGTTCGGCGTATCAATCCCATAATAACAAGGATGTGTCGTGGGTGGGGCCGAGATCCGAAGATGGACTTTCCTTGCGCCGGCTTCTCTTAAGTGGGTGATGAGCTTTTTGGACGTTGTTCCGCGGACCAAACTATCATCGACGACCACAATACTGCGGTTTCGAATAAAATTCGCGACCGGATTTAATTTAAGCTTCACTCCAAAATCTCGAATCGACTGACGAGGTTCGATAAAAGTGCGTCCCACATAATGACTGCGGATAATTCCAAGTTCAAAAGGAAGTTTTGCTTGTTCGGAATATCCCAAAGCCGCGTACACGCCCGAATCCGGAACGGGGATCACCATCTCGGCATCCTCAGGAGGATGCTCTTGTGCGAGCTTTCGACCCAAAGCTTTTCTCGTCTCATAAACATTTTCTCCGTAGAGAAGACTGTCGGGACGGGCGAAATAAACATATTCGAAGATACAGCGTTTCTGGGGGGCTTTATCGAAAGGCCGAATGGATTTCGTCACCAGGTTATTATTGTGATGCACGATAATCATTTCACCGGGTTCAACTTCACGTTCGTAAGTAGCACCCATCAAATCAAACGCCGTTGTCTCACTCGAAAACACCGGGTGTCCGTTTAATTTACCCATGACAAGCGGTCTAAATCCGTTCGGGTCTCGAACGGCAATTAGAAAATCTTTGTGAAGCAGCAATAGAGAATAAGCGCCAGTGAGGGTCTTCAAAGCCGAAATCAAAGCCTGTACGACATCGTACTGACCTGAGCGCGCCATGAGATGCACGACGAGTTCGGTATCTGTCGTCGATTGAAAGATCGCTCCATCCGCCTGAAGTCGGCTTGCAATTTCTTTTGCGTTTACGAAATTTCCATTATGAGCAACCGAGATCCAACCGAGAGAAGTTTTGACACTCACGGGCTGAACGTTCTCTGCGATATTTCCACCGGTCGTCGAGTAGCGGTTGTGTCCAATGGCCGTATGGCCTTTAAGTTTTGAAATCGCGTGAGGGGTAAAAATATCGGCAACATGTCCTTTGCGTCGATGGACATAAGCTTCTTTGCCGTCTGTCGAAACAATTCCGGAACCTTCTTGACCTCGGTGTTGCAGAGCGTGCAGCCCTAAGTAAGTGAGGTTAGATGCTTCAGGGTCGCCTGCGATTCCAAATATAGCGCACATAGTAGATTAATCTCTTTTTAAAAAAACATTTTCCAACGACTGTCCCATTTTTGTTTTAAGCTTTTTATATCGGCTTTTAAGACCTTTGCGCCACCTTGCTTAACGATCAATTCGTGATGGTCTGTCGTTTGACCAATATGCAAAAAGGGCACTCCCGCTCTCGAAGACATATTTTCTAGGTCTCCCCGTTCGACGGGTTCATAAGCGATTAAAACTCTGGGACAGGTTTCTCCGAATAAGAATCCATCGACATCCGTTTCGCGAGGGATTTCTAATTCAAATCCAATCGAATCATGCGGCGAACGAAACGCCATTTCAAGAGACGCCGTGACAAGACCACCATCGGAGATATCGTGGACAGCATAAGCCATCTTCTTCTCTTTGAGTTTGAGACAGAATTTTAAAAGTCTATCGAGTGCTTTGAGATCGGTGTCTTCGGGTTTTCCGCAGTCGCGTTTAAACCAGGTAAAGCTGAGCATGCTTCCCCCGAGCCCGCCTTCGGGAACTCCGAGTAATCCCAACTCCAACTGAGTGCTAAAGAAATTATTTTTAGGAAGTCTTAAATCTTCTTCGATGAGACCGACAAGCCCAATCATCGGCATCGGATGGACAGGCTTTCCATCCGTCTCATTGTAGAAACTGACGTTTCCAGAGATCACGGGGATCTTCAAAGCTTCGCAAGTTTCCGAAATCCCTTCGATGGCCTCTTGGAATTGCCACATGACTTCCGGATTTTCAGGACTTCCAAAGTTCAAGCAATCGGTGACACCAATCGGAGTCGCACCTTGGAGCGCTACGTTGAGAGCCGCCTCAGCAACAGCACGTCTTCCGCCTTCGCGAGGATTCAACCACGTCACCCGAGGATTGCAATCTGCTTTCATCGCAAGTTTCAGCGTTTTGTTTTTGATATCTCTGAGACGTAAAACAGCAGAATCATCAAAGGTATCGCTTTGGGTGCGGTTTCCCACCATCGAATCGTATTGCTCGACGAGAGGCGCGGGATTTCCAAAGTTGATATCTTCGACAAGACTTTGGAATTTGGAATCTAACGATGCGACCAGCATTTTATTGCGATCAAAAAACCAGCGTTGTTTTAAATCAGACGGTGCATTGGACGGTCTATCCGCCATCGGAGGATCGGTGACCAGTTCAACGGGTAAATTTACAACTTCTTCACCGTTTTTAGTCATCATCACGCGATTGCCTTCAATCACGGTTCCAATTTTGACTGCATGCAAATCCCACTTCGAATAAATCGCTTCGAGCTTTTCGTAGTTTTCGGGTGTGCAAACGAGAAGCATTCTCTCTTGAGATTCAGAGAGTAAGAGTTCATAAGCCGACATTTCTTTTTCGCGGGTCGGGATGAGGTCAAGATTCAGTTCTAAACCTGTCTTTGCTCGGTAAGCCATTTCAAAAGAGGAAGACGTTAATCCTGCGGCTCCCATATCTTGAATCCCGACGACAAGCTTGGCCTTCATCACTTCAATACTGGCTTCTAAAAGAAGTTTTTCGGTGAAGGGATCGCCGACTTGAACCGTCGGTCTCTCGAGTTCACCCTCAGACGAGAACTCTTTAGACGACATCGTCGCGCCATGAACGCCATCACGCCCCGTTTTTGCGCCGACATAGACAACGAAATTACCGGCGCCACTCGCGGAGCCTCGGTAAATATCTTCGTGTCTCACAAGACCCAATGTAAACGCGTTCACTAGAGGATTACGGTTAAAACAAGAATGAAAAAAAGTTTGGCCTGCGACGGTTGGAACCCCAACGCAGTTTCCGTAGTCGCCAATCCCTTTGACGACGCCTTTCACAATTTCTGGAGTTCTTGGAAAATCCAAAGTTCCAAAGCTCAAAGCGTTCATCGCAGCAATGGGGCGAGCGCCCATGGTAAAAATATCTCGCAAAATTCCGCCCACACCTGTGGCTGCACCCTGATAAGGCTCAATAAAAGAAGGGTGATTGTGACTTTCCATTTTAAAAGCGACCGCCCAACCATTTCCAATATCTAAAATACCGGCATTTTCACCTGGACCTTGGAGCACTCTTTTTCCGGTCGTGGGAAAGCGTTTAAAATACTTGCGTGAGGATTTGTAACTGCAATGTTCGCTGAACATCGCCGAAAAAATACCAAGTTCTGCGTAATTCGGATTTCGCTCTAAGTTTTTACAGATATGAAAATATTCTTCAGTGCTTAAACCAAGCTCTCGAGCAATTTCTTTGGTTGAAGGAGAAGTGTCTAGAATTTTCATGCGGATTTCTCTTTCAGGCTGTTTAAAATCGAAGACCAAATCTTTTTACCGTCTTGGCTTCGTAAATCGGTGGCACGCTCAGGGTGCGGCATCAATCCAAAAACATTCTTTGTTTCATTGCAGAGCCCTGCAATGTCATGCGCGGATCCATTGGGATTATTTTTGTAGGTGAGAAGAATCTGCCCTTTTTCTTTCATTGCATTGTAGCTGGGTTCGTCGGTCACATAACGTCCGTCGCCATGAGCGATGGGATAGATTAAAGTGTCATTCTTCTTTAAATGAGACGTCCAAGGGTTATTCGTGTCTTCCACATTCAAAGCGACATCTTTGCAAATAAATTTTAACGAATTATTTCTGACGAGTGCTCCGGGCAAAAGTCCCGCTTCGCAGAGAATCTGAAGTCCATTGCAAATGCCTAAAACCAACCCGCCTTGGCCTGCAAATTGTTTCACCGATTGCATAATCGGAGAGACTGCCGCCATCGCGCCCGTTCTTAAATAATCCCCGTAAGAAAATCCACCGGGGAGAACAACGAGTTTAAACTCAGAAAGATCCGGCGAATCCTTATGCCAAAGAGAACTCACTTCAAAACCGCTTAAGGACAATGCATACGCTAAGTCCTCATCACAGTTAGAGCCAGGGAATGTGACGACGCCGGCTTTCATGCGAGGATCTCAAGTTTATAGGATTCGATGACTGAATTGACTAAGAGCTGTTCGCACATTTTTTGAACTTCACGACGGGCTTCGTCTTGAGTTTCATTGGCAAGTTCGAGGTCAATCACTTTACCCATGCGAATGCCTTTTACTTTTTTGAATCCCATCGATTGCAGGCTTCCTGCAACGGTATTGCCTTGAGGATCAAATACGCCGTCTTTTAAAAATACATGAATTCTAGCTTTCACAATTTCCCCTTGAAAAAGTTTTTTAAACGTTCAGAAACTTCAAAATAAGCCTCGTCGACTTTACCCATGTCTTGGCGGAAGCGGTCTTTATCCATCGATTCGTTTGTTTTTTTGTCCCAGAGCCTGCAGCCGTCGGCTGTAAATTCATCACCTAAGAGGACATTGCCTTTTCCATCTCTTCCAAACTCCAATTTAAAATCGATGAGCTCGAGGTCGATTTGATCAAAAACGGATTTTAAGAGGGTATTCACTTTAAGACTGATTTCTCTGAGTTGAGTGAGTTCGCTTTCAGTCGCCCATTTAAAATAAGAAATATGGCTCTCAGCAATGAGCGGATCTCCTAATTCATCGGACTTATAAAACCACTCGACGAGTGGCGGAATAAAAGGCTGACCTTTCTCAAGGCCTAAGCGTTTTACAATGCTTCCGGCCGCGCGATTTCGCACGACGACTTCGACGGGAATAATTTCGAGTTTCTTACAAACCATCTCACGTTCAGACTGGTGAGAAACGAAATGGGTTTTGATTCCATTTTTTTCTAAATATTGAAACACGCTCGAAGAAACTTGGTTGTTAATCAGACCTTTGTTTTTAATCTGGCCCTTTTTAAGCGCATTGAAGGCGGTCGCATCATCTTTAAAATATTGAATGATGTGATTCCCGTCGGCGGTTTGGTATAAAATCTTCGATTTTCCTTCGCGGATCACGGTTGTTTTTTCGTAATTCATAAGACCTTTCCATAAATAGAATCTAAGTGCGCGGTATAAACTTGAGTATCGAAAAGCGCCGAAATTTCAGCATCGCTTAAAACTTTTTTGACAGCAGCGTCTTTTTCGAGCAGCGATTTAAACGGCTGTCGAGTATCCAATGCTTGATGCGCATTGGATTGAACGAGCTTGTAAGCATCGTCTCGCGACATGCCTTTTTCGATGAGTTTCAAAAGGACTCTTTGAGAAAAAACGACTCCTTGGAGAAGATTTAAATTTTCTTTCATCTTATCCGGGAAAACTTCTAAGTTTTTCAAAAGGCCCGTAAGGCGAGAGATCATGTAATCCGCTAAAATATTCGCATCGGGTCCGATAACCCGTTCTACCGAAGAATGGCTGATATCTCTTTCGTGCCAGAGTGCTACGTTTTCGAGAGCGGGAATCAGCATTCCTCTTAAAAGTCTTGCAAGGCCCGTTAAGTTTTCGGCGCTGATGGGATTTCGTTTGTGAGGCATTGCGGAAGAACCTTTTTGCCCTTTCGAAAATCCTTCTCGAACTTCGCTGACTTCAGTTCTTTGTAAATGTCGGAGTTCGACCGCAATCGCTTCGACGGTGCTTCCTAATAGAGCTAAGCTCGAAAACAGAGAAGCAAAACGGTCGCGTGCGATGACTTGGGTTGAAACCGTGTCTTGTTTTAATCCCAATTTATCGCAGACGTATTTTTCAATTTCAGGAGGGAGATTTGCGTAATTTCCCACGGCGCCAGACAGTTTTCCGACAGAGACTTCGATTTTTGCGCTTTCAATTCGTGCTTTGGCTCTTTTCAGCATGTCATGCCACAAAAGCCATTTGAGTCCCATCGTGGTGGGTTCGGCGTGAATCCCGTGAGTGCGGCCCATCATCAAAAGATTTTTGTGTTCAAGCGCTCGCGTCTTTGTGACTTCAAGACATGCATCGAGCTCTTTTAAAAGCAATTCGCAGGATTTCGACATGCGGTATGCAAAGGCAGTATCGACGACATCACTACTGGTCATCCCCATATGTAAGAAACGACCGGCTTCGCCGATAGAGTCCTGCACGACAGAGACAAACGCTGCAACATCATGTTTTGTTTCGCGTTCGCGCTCTAAAACCGTTTCGATATCAAATTTGGCATTTTTGCGGATGGATTCAATGGCAGAGGAGGGAATGAGTTTGTAATGGGCCATCGCTTCGCACGCAAGCACCTCCACATCCAGCCAAGTTCTAAACTTTGCCTCTTCACTCCAGAGGGCCGACATTTGAGGTCTGCTATAGCGTTCGATCACGGGTTCCCTAAACTCCTCTCAACTTGTCTATGTAGTGTGTTTAAAAGTGTTTCTTCGGCGTAGGACTGTAAATAATCCAAAGCTCCCAAGTGTCCGAAATCCGCAGCAGTGTAATAGCGGGAGTATCCGTCGGAATTTAAGTACCACATGACTTCGACTCGAGTGAGCGACATCAATGGAAAGATTTTGAATTTTTTTCCGCCCGCCGAGATGACATTCATGCTGGGCTCTTCAAATCCATTGGGATTTTCGACTCCACTCATGCTGATAATCAGTTCTTTCAATCCATTCTTTTCGCGAGCCACAACCGTATTTTTTCCAATGTACTGAAAGCCTGCGTAACCGATGGGGTTTTTGGGACCCTGGACTCCGACAAAGGCATAAACTTCGGTCGGACTTTCCAGTTTTCCGACATTCGGAAGCATAATCGCTTTTTTGTAATCCATCGCTTCGAATTCTAAGAGAAGTGGAAATCCATTATTGCGGCCCGGGTATTTATGGATGTCCAGCATCGTATCGACGCTAACTTGAAAAATATCTTCTAAGATTTTTTTGTCTTCTTGTGCGAGTTGGCAGGAACCGTCTGCGACGGTCCAAACTTCGGTTTGGTTAGAACCTGGCATCTTAAAAGGTTTTCCCGTGACGACCGGTTTAACCAAGCAATCGCCGCATTTTCTTAACTGGACTAAAAGGGTTTTCAGCGTTTTTAAGTTTTCCGCTTCTTTCGCATCGAGCGCGTCGGGCTTTCCGCCGGATTTTTTCAGCTCAATCAGGGCAAGTTTTTGAGTGCGGTAAAGTTGTCTTTGCTTTTCGAGTTCGGCCGAGCATTCCTTATCGGCAGCCCGCTTTTTAAAGAATTCGCGTGCGGTGAGCTTTCCCGTGAGTTCCATGTCGACTTCTGGCTGAGGCGTCACGGGTCGGGTCGCGGCATTGAGGATGTTTAAAAACATTAATAATAAAAGGCTCATACGAACTCCGGGAGGGTTAAATTCGGGTGAAACATACAATTTCAGGCTGAGTTTTTCAAGTTGGGAATAAACAAAATAAAAGGTAAATGATATCAATTAGTTACGTAGTACGCCCAGATAGGGTTTTTGAACTTCTATAACGCTTCGCATAAACTCGTCGCCTGCGGCTCCTCGCAACGACGGGGTGTTTGCTATAATAGAAATATCCCCCCTACAAAGGAACCTTCATGAAAAAGAGAACTCTCTTAGGATGTCTCGCAATATACTCAGCCGTGAGTTTTGGTGTCCCTCATCTGGAGATGGAAATGACCGCGCAACAGTACGCGGCGTATTTCGAAGCACATCCCGAACTCAATCAGCTCACGAAGAGCAGCGCCTTAAACCCCGTGATGGAAATGGGAAAGAGGTTTTTGGAATGGCTGAACTACATCAATGCAAATTCAGGCGGTGGAACGCTTTCGCTTTCGAGTGCGGCGACGGCGGTCGGTTATCCGATTGACAGTCCCCGACTCTCGAACCCTTCGAGGATTCTCGCCTCATTTGATGAACTCAAATCTTCTCTACCAGCTTCTTACCAAAATATCCTCTTTAAGGGCGCCGCGTTTACGGGAAATCCTAATCCGGGAGGAGGGGAATTTATTCATTGGGGGCTTGCGATTGTTTCAAACTACCAGTCTGCTTCGCGATGGATTTTGCAGGAGCCTTTCTTGATCTCATACTCAGGCCGAAGAAAAATGGATTTACGAGGTTACTATTTCCTTGAAAAAGAATCAGACCTTCTCGAAAAGTTGAAAAATTGGGCGGGCCTTCCATTGGAGGATAAAACGCGCCTCAGCTCGTGGCTGATGGGCCAGTGTTTTAACTCTAACTCAAGCGAGAGCAGCTGTAGGTTAGAGCTTCAAAGTTCAAATAATATTCTCAGCTACTATCAAAAGTACCGAGGTCCCGCGAAATCACTCTGGGATTCTCTTTTTACAATTTCGAATCCGCGACACGATATTGAGTGGACTTCTTCGCATGCCGACGAACTTCGAATCCCCTTTCGAACGCCTTCGATTTTGAAAATTCAGAAATTCCTCGTCGATAATATCGAAGAAGAATGGAAATGGGATCAATGGCAATTACGTCTTCAATTCAAAAACAATGCGGCATCCAATGTTGCATTTGAGGCCGGAGCGACTCCTCACGTCGAAGGTGTGGGTGGAAACACGATCACCATGGATGCGAATGCGCCGCTCGCTGAGTATGACGTTCAATGGACGATTCGCCACGAGTTCGGTCATATCTTGGGTTTTCCGGATTGTTATTTAGAATTTTTCGACGACCGAAGCCAAACCATGGTCAGCTACCAGTTGGATATCTCAAATCTGATGTGCAGTCGCCGAGGGCATTTAAAACAAACGCACTACGACCAACTTAGAAAAAATTACTATCACTAATCGCCCTTTAGTTTTCTAAGGGCATCTTCTCGACGCTTCTTATCTGCTTCGAGCTTTTTCTGCTCGGCTGAAGGGTCGGCTTGGGAAGTGTGAACCGAGGGCGAGGGGGTTTCTTCTCTTTTTTGATGCTGCACTAAGCCTTCTTCTAAAACTATTTTAGGATCGGTAGAATCAGTCAAGACTCCTGTCGTGCAGATTTTGTCAGATGCCTTTATGAGAAGTTCACTACTGGTGCGATGCAGTCTTGCAAGAATGTTTGCATCGACGGCGATATACTTTGGTTTTCCACCTTCTTCAATGACTTCGTAAGCGTTGACGACGTGTCCGCTTTCTTCAAAAATTAAAAAGGCTTTACCGAACTTTCGTACGAGTTTCCATTTGCCCGCATTCATTTTAGTAATTTTATTCGACGTTTTCCAAAGGAGTGCTTCGCCGACGACAACGGGGAGATCTTTTGAGAGTAATTCGGGGTCAATGTCGAATTGAATATTTTTGCTAGTCGGACATTGGTCGGCACGGTACTTTCTTTCCCGATTAAAATCGGTAGGCGAATATATTGCTCGTGCTGTGGAAGTAGGTTCAACCACTTTAAAATAATGGTGCGCTTCCGTCTCTGCATACGTGACCAATTCACCTTTGGAATCCAACAACCTAAATTGATACAAGTTAGAGCAGCTTTTATTTTCCGTGTTGTACTTCGCGGAGATCGTAATTTTGTATTCTTGCGAGTCTTTTCCTGAAACCGCGTAGACCGTGTATGTATCCTCTAGAATATCTTTCCGGAAATAGACTTTGTTTTCTAATTTTAAATCTTTGTGTGCACCGGGCTCCATGTCCAAATATTTTCTGGCAAGTTTTAGAATGCAATCTCGCTCATCAACCGCGTTGCGAACTTCTTTTGTTCTATGCTTATTTTCTAAGTACTCTTGATCTGTAAGAGGCGGAGGGGTGCTTGCGCCTTGCGCGTACCCGAATGTCGTGATTGGCTGCGATAGAACAACTAAAAACAGAATGTATACGCGAATATTTTTCATAACCTTCCTAAATCTCATCCCAGGAATTGCAAATGCATTGCCACCAGAGAGAAAATTCGTTTGAGCCTAAGTTGAATGATTCATGCAGTAGAAAACTGCGAGTGGACATTTACCTGATTTCGTAAGTTTTCGTCAAGTAGGCGACTGTTAGACAGAGTGGGGAAGCAGTAAATTGAACTTAGTGCCTTTTTTCGGCACACTTTCAACCTGGATCTGCCCTCGGTGAGCGTCGATAATCGATTTTACGATGGCAAGTCCGAGCCCTGAGCCTTGTTGGCTGGATTTGTTCACTTGCCAATACCTATCAAAAAGATGAGGGATTTGTTCTTCACTGACTCCCACACCTGAGTCTTCCACTGAAATCGCGATTCCTTTTTCGGTTTTTTTACAGCAAATCGTGACTGTTCCGCCGTTTGGAGTGAACTTAATCGCGTTGCCAAGGAGATTTGAAAGAACCTGATCGATCCGTGCTGGGTCGCAGGATGAAATCATCTCGTCGCCAGGAACCTGAATTTTAAATTGGAGACTCTTGGCCTGAGCTAATAATTTGAAACGAGTGGCAACGTTCTCAACGATTTCTCCCAAATCGCAGGGCTTCGAATCGAGGACTAAATTGCCTGACTCGATTTTTGTATGGTCGAGTAAGTCGGTAATCAGTTGCCGAACCGTCTTTGCGGAGCGTTCGATCATTCCGAGACTTGTTTGCAAGTTGGAATTCGTTTGTTCCTCTGCAAGCGACAGCTTCATCATATCCACCGAGATCAGAATCGTAGAAATCGGATTTTTAATGTCGTGAGAGACAATTTCGACAATTTCTTTGCGCGCGTTGGAAATGCGCGCACTTTGTTCATCGGTGAGGCGTTTCTGGCGCGAAACTTTTACAATTAACTGAGTCGCCCAAACTAAAAGGATGGTTGCGAGAAAAGCGAGGAAGAAAATGGCTTCTTCTAGTTTTTTGATTGAACTGTCTCTTCGCGCGTTAGCATCGGCTTCCGTCTGCGCGGCACTAATCGCCAGTTGCTGGGCGGTATCCGAAATCTCGCGGCTGAGCGCCGCACTCGTTTTCTGGAAGTAGTGTGCGATGGTTTCGCCGCTTTTGCCTTGATCGACCATTCGGATGCCTTGCTCGCGATAAGGGTGGACCGCATCCGAATCGACTTTGAGTTTTGCGAGAAGAACGAGATCGGGAGGATCGGTTTCGAGTCTCACAATTTCTGCGAGCACGGAATTAAACAAACCATTAAACTCGTAATAGGATTTGAGCTGCGATTTCTCCTTCGTAAAAATGTACAAGAGAAGTTGTCGCGACTGTGCCGCATTAAAAAATTGTAGACGTTCAATGAGAAGCGTCTGTTTTGCGTTGGATTCGATGATGAATTTTTCGTCATCAATGAGTTTATGGATTGCGAAGAGTGAAACGCAAACGAGTGGTAAAAATGCGCCGATGACGACTAGAAGTCCAGAATAGATTTTTTTCTCATACGTCATCGTATTGTCAGATGAAATAACAACACTCTGTCGAAGGAACGTCAAATCCACTCGGAGTGGGCGTTAGGGAAAGAACGAAACCGCAAATTCAAATAGAAAGAGGGTAAAGTTTTCTGTCACGATCGAAGTTGGAAGCTTCTTTTGAGAGATCGAGAAAGCAGGGGTCAGCGTTGTTTTTGCTAAAGGATAAGTCAGTCGAAGTTTTCCGTAAGCATCGAAGACAGAATAAGTGGAATAGACGGGTTGCGCGCTCCCCATTTCGTATCCTAAGCCGAATTCCATGTTTAAGTCGTAATTTTCAGACTCCAGAAAACGATAGGCGAGACTACTTTGAATTCTCGGAAGTAAAATCGTATCGAATCCGAGCGTCGTACCGACACTTCTTAAAATGAGTTCGCTTTGTAACCCTAAGAGGACCTCGAATGAAACATCATTTCCGACAATCCCGCCGCCCATCATTGCGCTAAAATAGGTAGGCTCTCCGATAGACAGTCCACTGCGAGGTTCAGTAAATCCGTACTTATCCAATTTAAACTCGACAGACGATCGAAATCGATTGCCCCACATCCGGTCGACTCTCAATCCAATACCTGGGCTGAGTCCAGAAGGAAGCGTCGCGCCCGCTTTTTCGTTATTATCGTCAACGGCCTTCAGTCGCAGAATGGAAAATCGTGCGCTAGGTGTGACCGTCCACTTGCTCGGTGGATTTTTTTCAACTGCGAATTTTAATTCGGGACTTAAAAAGGCCTGGCTGTCGGACATTCCACTCAGTTGGTAGGTATATTCTTCTCCGGCGACAAGAATACGTTTTAGATCGGGCCATGCAAAGCTTGAGGGGAATGCTTCGTTGCCTTCCTGTTTGAAGACGACTTTAGATGAAGCATCGAAAATTTTAAACGTCCACATCATCGGGGCTTGCGCCGTCTGGGAAGGGTAAAAAATTCGGAAATTTAGAGAAGGCGAGTTCCCTTCGCTCAGCGTGATGGCTTCGACGGGTGTCCCCAAACGGTAAAGTTGGACAAAAGGCGCGATCACAAAGTCCGAATCAACGCCTTGCGAATAGCTTTTTGCTCTGGTCTCGCCGGCTTCTTTAATTTTGAGATGAAATGAGGGTGGATTATTTTTCCATGCGAGAAAAAATCGGATCTCACTTTTATTTCCGCGAGCGTCTGTAAACTCAAAAGTGATGGCCTTCGGGTCTCCCTTTACTTTTATTTTTGTTTCCCAAGTTTTTTTGTCTTCGAGAAGAAGAGATTTTCCGAGGTAGGAGATTTCGCAACCTTCGGACAAAACCCCTTTGAACAAAACTTCTACTTGCTCGTTTTTATAAAATGTAAGGGTTGATAAAATCTTGTTATCGAGAGGAAACCTTTCATTGGGTTCGCTTAAAGGAATGACTTCGAGATAATCCGAGCCAGGAACTTTCAAAGGTTCACTGTCCGAAAACGCAAGCGTGCAAACGCAGAGTAAGCAGAGCGCCAGCGCTCTTGTAAAAACTCGGAAATTTGAGGTTTTGAAAGTCATTGTGAGTATAAAGACCTGCACTTACTTATCGGACGTCAGAATCTGAAACATGAGAAAACCTTCACAATTACGACGCGAGTCTTGAAAGGAAAAACTGAGAAAAAGCAATCACTTGAGAAAATGATTTGGTGTGTAAGTTTTCAGGGCTGGGTGACAATTGACCAATTGAACTGACAGGCGTCCGTTCCGGTATTGGGAGCGGTGAGATAACCGCGGGTTTGCGAAATAATTTCCAAAGTTGCTCGAGATCCGAGCAAAATATTTTGCTGTGCCGCCACATTGAAGGTCACCGTATTTCCCACAATGGAAATATTGTCGTTGGTGCACCAACAATTTCTTTCGTAAGTGGCTGCGTAATTACCGTAGACCGCGGTTGCACAAGTCGCGCTGACAGGTTTTGCGAGGGTGGTAATCCTTAAAGACTGCGCGGGTCGGGATCCCATCGTTCCCATATGCATCGGCGGGGAAATTTCACCGGGTTTTTGTAATCCGAACGAGTCGCGACTACGGCAGAGGTAAAACATCGACGTCCATCGTGTTGGAAGATGATATCTTGAATCCCGATCTCAAGCAGATCCCTGTTTGGACTGTGGGCGGTCGGTCTATCGTAAAAGCTAAAGATTTAAAAACCCTGAAAAGTTTGTCCAAGGGAAATACTCGCACGAAAGCGGCGTACGCCCTTGGCGCGTCCGTCGGAGCGGGGACAATGATTCATGAAACCCCTCATGTCTCTTCTTACAAAATCGCTTATCAAAAAAGAATCGCGGAGTTACGAAGCTCTCGCCATGTCACGATTATCGATGCGGGATCGTTTGGAAGACGTTTTTGCAACTTTGCGTCTTTTGGAAAATTCGGAAGACCGCACCAAATTGGGGCTTCTTTCACAAACCCGTTACCGAAATAAGAGTGTCGAGCAAGGCGCCTAGTTCGCCTTTTTTTTCGAGCTCAAGCAGCGTCTGCGAAAGAGCGCGCATGCGATCGTTTTGAATTCGCGATAAATAGTCGAGCGCTCTTGTAAGTTGTCCCGTCTTAGAAAAGTTTTTTAACTCTTTTAGGAATTGGGCGGTGTTTTCTTTTGAACCATTTTTCGTGAAAATTCGGTGGAGCGTTCTAAATTGTTTAGACTTTGAAAATAATACCAACCATTTTCGTTCTTTAGCCGTGAGATCATCCTCATTGGGTAAAAGATGGATATGTTTTTCGATAATTTTTTTGAGCGCGGAATCAAACTCATTCGGAGATTCCGTAGAGAGTTTTTGCAAGAAACTCCAGCTGTCTTTGGTATTTAGATTTTGCACCCTTTGCGAGAAGACCGCGAAATCTTCCTCCGTCAGAAATGAGAGTGAGTAAAAAGACTGTGCGATGAGGTTAGGGTTTCGAATAATTCGCAAAAGTTCTGAGTAATCTTTCGAACGAGATAGTTTAAAAACTTCGGAAGATAAAAGCGTTTTAAAAAGCTGACTGAAGACCGTGATGTTTTCGGAGTTGGCCTTAGTCACCGAACCCAATTCATTCAGATAGGCCCAGGGAAGTTTTAAGCCGGAGATATTCTCTGTCCCTAAATGATGTAAATCGTGAAGGAGCCTAAAACAATTAAAAATCTGTGTCAGATTTTCTTTGTATTCCTCGTTGTCTCCAAACATTTGATAAACCAGAGGGAGAGTTGTCGGAGTATAGTCCTGCAAAGTGAGACGATGGAAAAGATAAGTGTCGACCATTTCGATATCGGAAGTGTCGATTTTTGCGGCGAGCTTTAAAAAGAATGTGAGAAGTGTTTCATTTTTGTCAAACTGTCTCAGATTCATAGCGGCCAAAACGTTTTGAAGGATAATTCCTGGCTCGACGGCAGGTCTCATCTCAAATGTTCGTTTTAGGGAAAAATTTAAAATAGAATCTAGCGTGAGCGTTTCCACTGGAGGATCCATCTTAGTGGGATCAAAAGTATAATAAGCTTTCTTAAAGATTTCTTTTTCGGGTAAGAGGGTTTTTAAAACCCTGAGCGTTGTGGAATTTAAATGCTGAAGATCGTTTTGCCAATCTTCGGACAGAGTTCCTTTTTCTGTGTCGACGACGAACTTGATTTGAAAAACGGGCTCGGGCAGAGGCTTTAGAGGCATCTCCCAAATTTTTTGTGATTTTTCTAATCCGAGCTTCTCGAAATTGACACGACTATATTCTTCGAGCGTCCGAGTCATGAGATACGCGTAAAAATTTAAAAGTGGATCGTATTTTACGTTGACCGTGAAATGAGGAAGAAGCGCTTTCTCTATTTTTTCGTAAACTGTTTTGAAAGCTTCTGTCGGGAGATCCGTTGGCTTTTTTCGGGGAAGCTCTGAAAGCAACTTAAAGTCTTCGGATGTCTCGAAGCTTTCTTTAATCGATACCATTGCCTCGTTGAAAATGCTCGCCGTGAGGAGCGGCTCAAACATGAGCGCAATACTTTGACGGTAGACGGGATGTTTTTCGAGATATTTACTAGCGGTTGTGAAAAACTCTTTCGGAGGGGTATCAATCGCTTTTAACGATTCTAAAAGCTGCTGCAGTTTCGATTCGGCTGGATCTTCTTCAGGCGAAGCAAATTTTGAGAGTGCATTAGAAAATGCCGCAAAACTCTTCGGATCTGTCTTTCTCGATTGAGTAAGCGATTGAAAAAATCTTCTAGAAAACGAATCCTCTGACATTTTAGAGAAAAACGAAACGGTTTCTTTTTTTAAGTTCTCATTTGCAAGAAGAGATCTCACCTCGAGAGAAATTTTTGCTTTATCCACTTCCCTAAATTCCAAATCAGACAAGTGTTCGTAACTTTCGAAATGATTTGGAATCTGGTTTAAAAAGTTTTGAACATCCAAATCGAAGACACTTGTGTGTTGAGGAAAGAGGACAGTAAACGCCGAGTCCTTTAAATAATTCCAGAGAACCCATTGTGCGGGATTTACTGAAAAAGGATTGGATTTTTTCCAGGCGGTGAATCCCTGTTTATCGCTTCTTTCGTGCAAAATCTGAACGAGGCCCGTCGAGTCTAAAGCTGATTCATACAGCTCGGAAGAAAACACTTGAGCGAGTCCGCGTAAGTCTTCTTCGGGAACGTTTTCAAACCAAGTTTTTAAACTGTTTAATTTTCCGTCTTGATTGAGAGCCGTAAAAACCTTTCGAATATCCGGCACCGTCAATTGGGTGTTGAGATGGATACTGTCGATAGGAAGGGGGGCTGGACCGGGAAGCGACCTTTGAGGGGGAATTTTCGTGCAGGCGGATATCGCTAAAGCCCCTGATATTATTAATAAATTTTTGAAATCACGAAAACTCATGCCGCACTTTAATATTTTATATGCGATGAGTCAATTTCTAACTGGCATCGGTCCTGAGAACGCGAAATTAAAATTTTTCGTATTGGTATTGCTGAGACAAATCGACGGTAAAAATCAGAAGTGAGTTTCCTTTTTTTCCGTAGGAAAAAGTTCCAGGGGTCGTTTTCGCATGGCAAATCTTGTCTCCCATGGTGGCCGTCTCGTAGAGATTGTCGATAATCTTGAAGGTTCTATGCTCGGTATCGATCTCAATTTTTGATCGGATCGTCGCTGAGAATTCCGTATTCACCTGCCCCTCAAATTTGCAGAATGTGGCGAATTGAATTTCGTCATTTTTAATCTGAAGGGTTTGATAAGCCGTTTTTTTCCAAAGAGCAGACTCTTCAGTTAGCTGCGGAGAAGTTTTAAATGTTCCGAAAATCCAATCTGAGTTCATTGGAGTTTCAGGAGTTGCGCTCACGGGGGTGGGTGAAGATGGAGCATTCTCAAGTCCTTTTTCTTTCTTGTGGATTCCACAGGAGATAACAAAAAACAAAAAAAACGCCCAGATGAATTGCATTTAAACAATTTACGCCTCCGGAATTCGAAAATCAATTTGCACGGCATTTAGAGTGACGTCGCGATTCCCAATGAGACGTATGTCAACTCTAAGGTTGATGGATTTGAATCGGGATAGTGACTGAGAGAAAATACCGCATTCCATGGGGTCTTATCGTCACGCAAAAAGAGGGGGATTTGAATTCCTACATCCCACTGTATCCGACGAAAAGCGATCTGGTCTAAAGAAGAATTTAAGGGAGCGATCGTAAAATAGGTTTGAAAAAACGAAAGTGTCTCCACGCGTTCCCATGGAAGTCTTGCGTTTAGAGACAAACCTAAACTCGGCCCTATGGACGTAACGGCTTGTTCCCAGACTTCGGAATTCTTAAACAGAAAATACTGGAGTGCAGGTCGAACTTTTATGTGCGCGCCGTTGGAAAAATCCCAGATTCGAAAGTTCAACGAGACATCTGATTGAAGAAGAGTGGAAGACGCGGTGACAAGCGACCCGATTCCGGCGAGCACTTTTGCCTCGGTGGATAAAATATTGGCGAGAATCGGGTAAGTAGCCCCGAGTCGTGCGAAAAAATTAAATTCATGAATTTCTGCCGTCGGAGATTCTCCGAAAATTTCGCCGGCCGAAACCGAGCCATTTATACCCAAGGATTCTTTTGCCTTCGCGTTTGAAAAAGGTCTTCCGCCCCGTGCATTCGCAGCTAACGGTCGAGAGCTCGAATTTAAGAGAGAAGAGACTCTTTCGGTCAATGCCAGCAACGATTCTTCTTCATTCCAAACGGCATCATCTGAAGGGCTAATGACTGCTCTCCACTTTCCGCTTTCTTCAAGACAGCTGATTCCTAGAAAGAAGAAACCTTCTTTGTGGATTTCCTTCACCAATGGGAGAGTTTTCTCTCCGCAACTGGGATGGATAATCAAAATGGTTTTCTCAGACCAAACTCGGACGGCGACTCCTCCTTTCACTGCTTGAAGGGGCGGGATGAAATGCGAAAGCGGAAAGCTCGCTAAAGGGGATGTGAGTACTAGATCGATGAATTTCGGATTCGTCTCCGGGAGATTCCCAGCGGACTCAGGTGCAACTCGGTAGGAAAAGTCGGGCGGGAGTGTCACTCGCAATCGATAAAAGGGTGCCCATCCGCCATTTTTAGGCTTCCACTCCCAGAACCCTTGCGTCTGCCACGGCACTTCTAAAGTTTGTCCTGTGGGATCTAACCAATGCAACTGAACGGAAGGGGTTTCCTGTGTTTCGAGAACATTCGCAATGACGTTTGAAAAGTAAAATGAGAGCGAAAAAAATAACACAACCAGTCGACAGACTTGAGCGTTAAGGCATCTCATTTCACCAGCTTGCCATAGTACCCTAATGTAGTGAACAATTAATTAGAGGAGAATCCCCACTCTTGAAACGCTTCTTTGCAACTCATCCCTTTTTTTGGGCGAAGAGCCTAAAGTATCGCTATTTGATCGGACTCGGCACGATTGCGATTCTTGCAATCTTAGGTCAGGTCTTAATTCAAATGACTTTGTATCGCCATTCGTTAGACAACGAAGAAATTCAAAGGGCAGAAAGTCTCGTCGTTCAAAGTCGTGAGCAAGGAAAACTCGCACTCCAAATTCAAATGTCTCCACGAAGTTTTGAAAACGACTCAATTTTCCGAAAGTTGAAATCAAATTTTCAAGAGTTTGAGAAAAATCATGTCAGTTTAAAGCAAGGCGATCCCAGTTCGGGTTCGAAAGGAGTGGAAAGCCCCGAAGTCAAAAAGCACTTCGAAGTTTTGGATCCTCTCCTCGCATCGATGCACCAAAATGTCGATCAACTCCTGGCAAAAAAGCCGAATCTTTCGTCGAATAAAAAAAATTCGTACGAAACGCTCCGTCTCTCACGCCAGTTGATGGGGAGTGAATTTCTCTATCGTACCGAGATGGACAAACTCGCAAATTTTTACGAAAAGCGAAGTGGACAGAGAATTTATCGTTTGAAAGTCATTGAGTCCCTTTTGCTCGGATTAACTTTACTCACTTTGATTTTGGAAGGTTTTTTCATTTTCAGACCTGCTATCACAAAGTTGAAAGAGACCGTAAAAGACCTCGAACAAAGTGAAGCTCGCAAAAGAGAAATTTTAGAGCAGTCTTTGAAAGAAAAAGCGATTGCCGAGGAAAAACTAAAAAAAGCCGCCACGAGTCTCGAGCGGTCTAACGAAGCACTCGAGCAATTTGCCTACATCGCATCCCATGACCTTCAAGAGCCTCTTCGAATGGTCTCTCTCTACGTGGGACTGCTCGCCAAAAAGTGTGAGTCCCATTTCGATGCAGAAGCGTCTCAATACGTCGAGCAAGCGCTCGATGGAACGAAGCGGATGAAGCAGATGATTGTCGATCTTTTAAACTATTCCTTGGTCGGTACCTCCGAGCCAAAAAAAGAGCGAGTAAACACGTTAAAACTCGTCCAAGAAATTCTCACTCTCGTTCAACCTTTGGTCGAAGAAACAAAGACCCAGTTTTATTTTTCAGATCTTCCGGAAGTTCGTGGCGACCGAAGTCAACTCGTTCATCTTTTTCAAAACCTCATCACAAACGCCATCAAATTTAGAGGCGACAAACCACCCGAAATTCATATTCGAGCGCAACCACAGGGAGAACAGTGGCTTTTTACTTTTAAGGACAATGGAATTGGTTTGGACATGTCTCAATGCGAAATGATTTTTGATGCTTTTAAGCGACTCCACCCTAAAACAAAATATCCGGGGACAGGCTTAGGGTTAGCCATCAGTAAAAAAATCGTCGAGTCACACGGTGGGAAAATCTGGGCTGAATCTAGCCCTGGCCAAGGAACCACTTTCTTTTTCACATTGAATAAAACCTTCGAAAAGATCGAGGAACTTCCAACGGTCTACAAAATTCCGATGTCAGAAACAAATCGCCCCAAGCCGCTTTCGTAGAAAGTACGATTAAAGTCCGTCGTCAAAAGCCGTCGTTGCGAGGAGCCGTAGGCGACGAAGCAATCTCGCCGCAAAAGAACGCTCATGTTATCGGCGAGATTGCTTTGCTCTGTTGAAAAGATAAATAGGTAGTAGGAGAATAGCGCCCAACAGGGTGGG
>CALCZU010000014.1 GCA_937903155.1 uncultured Bdellovibrionales bacterium | reverse complement strand
AAAACGTTTCGTTGCCTCTTGAGATCCGAAAGATGACGAAAAAAGAAGTCGATTTTAGAGTGAAGGGCGTTCTTTCACTCGTCGGCCTCGCCGATCGTGCGAAAGACTACCCAACCAATTTATCCGGCGGAGAACAACAGCGTGTCGCGATTGCTCGCGCCATCATCGGAAGACCGCTCTTACTTTTAGCTGATGAGCCAACAGGAAATTTAGACAGCCGCACGGCACGCGAAATTATGTCGCTCTTTCAAGAAATCAACGAAATGGGTACGACCGTTCTCATTGCAACTCATGACGAAGCGCTGATGGAAGAATTCCCTGCACGGGTCATCGAACTCAATCAAGGAAAAGTCATCGAAGATAAAATAGGACACGCATGAAATATCGAGGATTAAAAAGAAGTCTCGCAGATTTTAAACTCCACCCCTGGTTGCACTTGGTGAGTATTTCTACGATCACGATTTCTCTCGTGATTGTCGGAATTTTCTTTTTGCTGTATTCGAATTTCGAACATCTTTCTGAAAAAACGAATCCTGCAATCACCGGCACTGTTTATTTGAAAGAAGAACTGAACGAATCCCAGCTCAAATCGCTCAAAGAAAAGATCATGAGCTTGGAAAATGTTCGGTTTGTGGCATTTAAACCAAAGAAAAAAGTCGTTGAAGAGTTGCAAGGTTTCTTAGGAAGCTCGGGAAATGAAATGGTTCCGGGCATCGAGCTTTTCCCGGACGTTGTCGAAATCACCGTCGCTAAAGAAACTACTTCACAAAGTATTACCGTATTAAAAAGTGTGATTGGGCAAATGCCCGAGATTTCTGAAGTCGATTTCTCTGATGACTGGCTCGCTCAATATAAAAAAGTCAGACAGTTGATGACGATTGCAGGGCTTATCCTGATGTGCGTGATTGTCGTTGCGTGTAGTTTTATGATCGCAAACTTCATGGGCATGCGACATCAAGCGCGAAAAAATGAAATCGAAATCGTTAATTTAATGGGAGCCAATCGAAGCTTTATTCTGACCCCTTTTCTCTGGGAAGGAATGGTCGAAGGGTTTACCTCGAGCCTCATGGCGTTAGTCCTTTTGCTCGTCGGAAAGTCCTTTTTAAATACTTTAATCCAAGTTCATTGGAGCCATATCCTTGGCAACACTTCACTCATCTTTCTAACCGCCGGACAAATCGCGGCCGTGATTGCTGTCGGTTTCATCACCGCACTTTTTGGGGGCTTCACGGTCTTCTTACGATTCCAAAGTGGGAAACATTAAATCCATGCGCGTCCTATTTTCTCTTCTTATTTTAAGTGAACTTGCTCATTCTGCAGTTCCTCTCTTGCCTGCCGAACCTAAAACTCAGGCAAAAAAGCTAAAAGACTACCTCACTAAAGAGAAAAAAAATTTCGATCAGCGTGAATCGCAGAAAAAAGATCTCACGGATCTCCTCGATAAATTAAACTCCGAACAAAATAATGTGCGCGTTCGCCTCTCGCTGTTGGGTCAAAACCAACAAGAGCTCAATATGGCGGTCGAAAACCTTTCGATGGAGTATGAACAGCAAAAAGCGCTCGAAAAACTCCACCGACAGCGTCTTTTCATGCTTTTAAAAGTGGTTTACCGAATTAAACGCGACGGAATCGTGCGATTTCTTTTCAATGGCGAAGACATGGGACAACTCGCTTCTCGAGTCCGCGTACTCTATCGAACACTGCGTTCACACTCTTTAATTACAAAACAGCTCGAAGAACGAGCCTCGCGAATTCGTGAGAGTGAAATCAAGACAACGAAAGCGAAGCAGCAGCTGCAGTCCCTTCTCGATGAGTTAATCGAACAAGAACATTTACTCTCCTCGCTTCTCTCTAAGAAAAAAGCGATGTTGGTTTCTGTAAAACAGAAACAATCCGCGTTTCTTGCCGCGAATGCTCAGTACAAAAAGCTCGAAAAAGAAATCGCCCAGATGTTTACTCAATTGCCTTCTGCAAAACCACCTGAGAAGGAATACACGCCCCAGCAACTTGGCAATCTTCCTCTACCTGCCGAAGGTCACATTATCAAAGGATTTGGAAAGTCGATTCACGAAAAGTTTAAGACCGTTACTTACCACAAGGGAATTGAGATCGAAGCCGAACACAATTCTCCAGTCATTGCGATTCTTCCAGGAACGGTTGAACACGCAGGATGGGTAAAAGGCCTTGGAAACGTCGTTATTATCCATCACGGAAATGGAATTTACACTCTCAGCGCCTATCTTTTCACAATTTCAAAAGAGTTAGGCATGCAAGTAGCCGCGGGAGATGTGATCGGTACCGTCGGTGACACTGGAACAAACGACCGACCGAGCCTCTACTTTGAACTCCGCGAAAATGGCAAAGCGGTGGATCCTGTTGCGTACTTTACAAAACTCGAAACCCACTCGGGATAATGCGTAGGTACACGTTAAGTGTACTCGTCCCGTCATTGCGAGGGTGCGCAGCACCCGCGGCAACCTTCCCAACTCGGCACACAAAGGTTGCCGCGTGGGCTGCGCCCACTCGCAATGACAGAACTGAATTAAATCTCCACTTGGCTGTGAACTTCGAATTTCTCGTTCGCGGTTTCTTCTAAAATCGTTTCGCAGGCCTCTGCGATAGATTCGCTGTCGAGGTGGTGCATTTTAAAAATATCCCAGGTCGTTCCGGACTTCGAAGTCTTTCGAACGGCGAGCGCCTTTTGTTTAATTCCGATGATGCTGCCGATGTTATCTAAAAGTCCGGGTTCTCCGTCGTGTACGGAGACAACAGGAATTCTTCCGCCCTGAATAGAATACCAGTCACTCTGATTCTCGATTTTGTTTTCAGTCCGGGTCTTCTTCAAATAAAGATCCGCGGTGATCCCTAAACCTTCTTTCAGGTGCGGGTAATTCTCTTTATCGGCAAAGTTGCCGAGTAAAAGATCAGGGCTTGTGACGACAAATACGTTTGCGTAAATCCCCTTCTCATAAAGAGCGTCAGAGGCGCGAATCGCTTCTGTACAAAGGGCACCCATCGCAAAAAGATGAACCACGTTGTCTCCAGGTGCGTAATCTTCGTATCCCCGGTAATCAATGAGCGCGTATCCGCCGCTCAAAGCGTGTAAGCGGGTCGCCTCCAGAATATCTTTATCTTCAGCGTCCGCATGGCGTTTGTGCTTCTTCAAACGTTCGATGAGTTGTTTTTGAAGGACGCCTTTCGTGACACAACGGATGAGAGCAGATTCTTTCTCTTCGTTCTCACGAGTGAAATGGTTTTTTAACGTCTCTGCTAAAATCCATTCCAATTCTTTAGCGAAGTAAGGTTCCCATGTAATGCAGTGAGGAATTTGAAAGTCCGATTTCCAAGAATGCTGAGCGCCTTCAGATGAAAGCGTGATTCCACTCGGGGTTCCAATCGTTGCAAATTCTGAATGCCAGTAGAGATTGTAATAGAACTGATCGTGCGCGCGTTTAATGAAGAAATCGTAAATCGTCATCGCAGGATAAAACGGAATTCCGGTGTAGAAGAAGAATTTACCGAAAGACCCTGCGGCGGACATGCAATTGCCTTCGGCAATCTCAAAGCGGATGTGTCCGGATCTTTGATTGGCGTGCGGAACGATGTCAGGAGCTTTTTCATCTTTGGCACCAAATTCAGCCTCGAAGTCAGGTTGTCCGATATCCCCGTATAACTTTCCATTCATATTAGGGCTCGTATTGGTCGAACTTCCGACGTCGGGAGCCATCGTCAAAAAGAATCGCGAGACTTGCGACCATCCATCATCGGCTTTGCTATCCGGCTTATTTCCTCTGTCCCCTCGAGCAAGACGATCTAATTTTGCGGCGATTTGTCCCCACATCCACTGAGTATGCGCGATCGGACTTAACTTTAAAGCAGTGATGTCAAAGTCGACCGGAAACTTAATGCCTGAAGCTTCTTTCTTCCACGCTTCTTGGCGTTTTTTAACGGTGGAAATCAGTTTTTGGATGCCTCCCACCAGTTCTTCTCGACGATTCGATAAAAACTTTTCTTCAGCGGAGCCTTTTTCAAAATCTTCAAATGGATTTTCGTAACTGGCGCCGATATTCTTCGCTAAAAATTTTAATTCTTCTTCTTCAGGCATCGCAGAGTGATTTCCCGACATCGCTTGGAAACTGAGCCCCTTGCCTTTGATTGTATAAGCCACAATCAGAGTGGGATGATCTTTTACGTTCTTTGCTTCCGTAAACGCGTGGACTAAGGCCTCGATGTCGTGACCTGCTAAATTCGAGTAAGCCTGATGGACTTGTTCGTTGCTTAACGGTTTTAGAAATTTTTTAAGCTTCTCAGATTTTTCGGATAAAACTTTACGCGTAAGCTCTGGTTTATTAGCCGAGAGAAGTGCTTGGAATTCAAAGTCCGAGAACTCTTCGTCCAAGACCCGTTTAAACTCTTCGCCTCCAGGTTGGGCAAAAAGTTCTTCACGGTATTTTCCGTGTTTCAAACAGATCGTATGCCATCCATTCGCTTTTCCAATTCCCATAATGCGATCGGCGTCCGATCCTTGCAAAGCTTCTTCATTGGTCACACGAGTTCCGTCGAGATTTTGGCGATTGTAATCGACGATCCATACCAGATTTCCTAACTGTCTTTCGCCGGCATCGGGCATGGCTTCGTGTAACGACCCTTCTCTAAACTCCGAATCGCCCATCAAACACCAAAAAGTTGGGTCTTCGCCCAAGTCAAATTTGTGATCTTTAGTAAATTGGTACGCAAGTGATGTGTAAAGCGCATTTACTGGGGGAATCCCCACACTTCCCGACGGAAAGTATCGAAAAGAATCCGGATCACTATCGGCGTGGTACGACTGAAAAACGGGCTCTCCCTCAAATGAATAATGTCGCAAATGATTCATCGCAAGTTTGCGTTTTTCGTCGTCAAAAAGATTCGCGTCCGCGTCTCTAAAATTATGAAGTAAAAAATTCAATGCGTGATCGATGGGACTAATGTGCGGCTTAAAAGCAAAATAATCTTCGGGCTTTCGCATCACTAAATGAATTGCTGCGAGAATATGCTGAGAAGAAGAGCACGCTGAAGGGTGGCCCCCGACTTTCGGTTCGCCTTTTTCTTTTTGTTCGCGGTCATTCGCTTTGTAAATCATTTGCAGCGCGATGTAGAGTGCGCGATCACAGATCTTGTGTAAAACTTGATAGTCGTGTTTTTCGGATGCGTTCGTTTTTTTTGCGGTTTTCATAAATTTATTCTACTCCGCCGTCTCCATCGCCTTCATCGGTATGGTAACGGGAATATTCTTTGTTAAATGAGAACTTTGTGGTGTCTTCAATTCTATCGACGTAGAGCGTTCCGTCTAAATGATCACATTCGTGTTGAATCACAGTTGCAGCAAAACCTTCGGCAATAAAATCTAAATCTTTGCCTTTTTCGTCTAGTGCCTTTACGTGAATCTTAGTCGCTCTTTTTACCAGTCCTCTGAGCCCAGGAACACTCAGACAACCTTCCCAAAACTCTGAAGTCTCTTCCGTCAAAATTTTAATTTCGGGATTGATCAAAAAAACAAGGCGTGGCTTTTTGCCCTTATCAAAATCCCACATCATGACGACGATTTGTAGGCTTTCGTGGACCTGGGGTGCCGCAAGTCCCAAACCGTCATATTCAAACATGGTATCGACCATGTCTTGTAAAAGACCTTGAATTTCGGGTGTGGAAATCGCTTTGGGCGGCACAGGGCTCGCTTTTTTTCTCAAGACAGGATTTCCCATCGCTGCAACATTCCGTATGGCCATAAATTACCTACCCTAAAGACAAACCGTGTTTTTTCATCTCTTCCAAGACCTTTAAACGATTATAAAGGGTCACCTTGGGTCCCTCAAGAGGCTGATAAACATCGCGAGTGAAGAAACCGGTCGAAAAGAAAAACCCTTTGGCACTGCCCGCACTTTTAATAAAATCTTTGAACTCAAATAAGGTCGGTAGAGAGAGATAGGCTTTCGGTTTAACCTTGTGAAAACCGAGTACGTAGTTTCCAAAGAAAAATTCATTGGTGCTCTCCGTCACCCAGTAGACTTCGTTTTCGTTAATCTCAATCGTCTCTTTTAAAACGAGCTGATGCTCTTTGCAGAGCAGTTCGCCTAATTTAAAAAGGTCCGGCAATTCTAAGGCTCGAGCATTCAGATTATCTTTTTCAGCGTCCTCTTCAATCGGTATCATCGGTAAATCCGAAGCGGGTTTCTGTCGAGTGATGAACATCGCAAGAACCATTCCCAGTGCAATTGCAAAAAATGAGAGCGTAAAAATATTAAACATAAGAGTTGTTAATGACCTCGCCGAGGCCGCCCCCGCCCGGCACGATGTAATGTTTGTCGTTCAGACCCTTTTCTTTTTCTGGGTGCGTTCCGGGAGTCGTCTTTAACACTTCGGGGGAGGATAATCCTCTATCCAAACGAATCGCATACACAACCAAATCCGGATACTTTTTCGTCAGCAGCGAAAGGTATTCGGGCGTGATGATAAGATGAATCGCAATAAATTTTTTCGCACGGCCCCGGTCTTTGTAAATGGCAAAAGTAGATTCAATCGTCGAACCTGTCGCTCCCATGGGATCGGGAATCACGACAAACGCGTCTTCAATGCTGCCGCCGATTTTGACTCCTCCCAATTGAGTGCCGATGACGCGTTCATTTTCGTCAATCTTGCGATTGATGCTGATATGATCTTGGCGGATGCCATCCGGATTTAAAATATAATTAAATGAGTCGTAACAGATATGTGAAGGGACGGTCCCGGCCCGCGCTAAATTCACGCAAACGACTTTAGAATTTGGGTCTACGACCCGTCCCCGGTAATTTCCTTCGGGATGAAGCGTTGACATTCTCGATTCGAGGTTTTTTTCGAGCACTGGGAATTCATTATTGATGACGACTTTCACTAAATCGCGATAAAGCGTTTGAAGAAGTGAGTTCACCAAAGGTTGTTTTGTTTCGGGACTGCAAAGTTTTGCGAGGGTGGTAAATAAAAAAGGATCCTGCAAAATATGGATGTTTTTTCCGTATCGATGTTCGATTTCGGATGTCTGGAATTTCCCAGATAAATAATTCAGATCGTTTAACATTTTAGGGGATGAGAAAACTACTTTCAATGCGTGATGTCAAGGCACGCCCCCCTATCGAAGAACCCGTGTGCGTGCTTGACCATTTTGAGAAGAGCTTTTAAAAACAAAGATCTACGGGGGAAAAATGCAGCTGAGTTTGGACTTGGACGAGTACGTCGTTTTCGATCTTGAAACGACGGGATTAAATGCGTGGGCTGGGGATGAAATCATTGAAATCGGTGCGATGAAAATCTTCGGTCAGGAGATCGATGAGGCCAATCATTTCCACACGCTCGTGAATCCAAAGCGCTTGATTCCTGCCGAAGCCACGAAAGTAAACGGAATTACAAACGAGATGGTGGCCAATGCTCCGTTTATCGATGAGGTTTTTCCGAAGTTTTTGGATTTTATTGGGACGTCATGGCTTGTCGCTCAAAACGCGAAGTTTGATATGGGATTTGTGATGAAACATCTCATGCAGCGAAAAATCACCCGCCAAATAGAAGTCTATGACACGATTACTTTCTCTCGCAGAGTTTTTCCGGGAGAAAATCGTCACAATCTCGATGTCATTTGCCAGCGTCTAAAGTTTCAATATGATCAAGCGGATCGACATCGCTCCATCGGCGACGTGAAGTTAACGGCTAAAGCCTTTCTTGCGATGAGAGACATGCTCGGCACAAACTGCCCTTCGCGCGAAAAGTATTCTTCTTAAGAAACGTTGCACGAAATCCAATTCCGGATATAACGAGCTCATGAACGCTCGTGGAATTTTCTGGGCTGTTTTTTTATGGGGAGCGCTCGCGCTTTGTGAAACGCCCCCGCTAATGGTGAAGCGTTTAACAGAGGGCAAATTTCCCGTCCTCACGTTTTACAGAGATCTCGCAAAAACTGTAGTGGGGATGGAGATCGCTCTTCCCGAACCGATTTTGATTCACATTCCTTTGGATAAAAACGGACTCGCTCAAACGCATGATATCGACAAGGAGTTTCAGTATGGTGTGTGGATTGGAAACTCGAAAGTCTCGCCGAACTCCTTAACTTTCTACCCCTTGGATCAGTTGCCCGAGTATGTGTATCAAAATTTTTATGGAGATATTGAAATTTGGGAGAGTCCTTGGGCACCTCAATCGAAGCTTGCGCTTTTATATCTTGAACACGACTCCATTGCATTAGTGAGACGGAATGGTCGCGCAATTCCTCTTTCTGGCGAGAGAATTTTAAATGATTTGGCAGATGAAAATTTAAATTGTCGAAGTGAACTTCGAATGCTTGCCGTCCGCACCTTGAAGTCGCGCAATGGATAATGAATGCCTTAAGAATTCGCCAGAATTCTAACACTGATGATGGGAATGACACCCCTCTTTATGAATACTGGAATTTAGAATACACCTCTAGGCTCTTGAGATTGCTTCAAGTTTTGAAAACCGGGGTTTCTGGAATACTCTATGCATTATAATCTAACAGAAGGTCGAAAGAGGTTACGTATGAAGCACCAGACTATCCTGATTCTTTTCACAGTTTGCTTTTCTTTTTCTGTTTTTGCTGAAGTCCACCGAGATTTAAGCGTTCTTCCGCAAAGTTCTCCGCAGAGAACGGTGAACGACTTACAAATCGTCAGTCAAGACGGCGTGATTTATCGCAAATCGATTGATAGAGATGGAATCCAACTCACGATTCGTGACGGAAAATCGAATATCTCTCAATCCCGCAGCTATTCCGATTTTGTCAGCAAAAAAGCTTGTAGCGCAAATGATGAAAGTACTCTTGTCATCGCTTTTACCGAAAACTCTTTAGCAAAAGCAAAACAAGCTTGCGAAGAACAAGTCGAAGGGCGAGTGATTTCGTCCAATGTGCTTACACAGACGATGCTCTGCCATTACAGTTGCAAAAAAGTTTCTTTAGAATCGATTCAGTCGCTCTTCTTTGAGCCTTTTATCGAATACATCGAACCTAATGTGACTCGTGGAATTTAATTGCTCGGCGTTGTACTTTCGAATTGGTAATTTCGAAAACGAAACAAGAGCAGAATTCCAGGAAGCGCTAGCAAAGCGCTCAGAGTAAAATATCCTGACCAACCTAAGTACTCCGCGAGATAACCTGTCGAGGTTCCGACAAATGGGCGAGAGAGTGCCATGATGCTCGATAGCAAAGCGTATTGAGTTGCTGAAAATCTCTTGTCACAGAGACTCATCAAAAAGGCGACAAATGCGGTCGTCCCCATTCCCGTGCAGAAATTTTCAACCCCGATAGAAATGGCTAAAAGCGTGTAGTTTTGTCCTGCTTGAGCGAGCAGCACGAAGAGTAAATTTGAAAAGGGTTGGATCGCGCCAAAGATCAAAAGCGATTTCCAAACGCCGATGCGTGAGACAATTCCGCCCGCAAAAAGAGCACCGATAATCGTCGAAACCATTCCGAGTCCCTTGTTTAGCGTTCCGATGACTTCGCGGGGATAGCCCATCTTGATTAAAAAGGGAGTCAGCATTTCCCCTGCCACCACGTCACCTAATTTAAAAACGATAATAAAGATTAGAATTTCAATCGCGCGATCGCGTTTAAAAAATATTTTGAGAGGCTGAAGAATCGCATCCGTTAAAGTTTTCGGGCGCGCTTCTCTAGCACTTGCAGCAGGAGCTAAAAACGACGTCACAAGGCCTATCGTCATCAATGCTGCCATAATCGTGTAGACTTGGCTCCACGCGAGCGACTTAGACAGTACAAACGCGAGCGCTCCTGAAATCAAAAGCCCCACTCTGGCTCCCACGACTGCAACAGATGCCCCCGGGCCTAATTCTTCGGGCAAGAGAAGTTCTGCTCGATACGCATCGATCACGATGTCTTGGGACGCGCTCAAGAAAGCGACGATGAGAGCGAAAAGGGCAACCGTGTAAGCAGAAGTTTGCGGATCCGAATTTCCTAATAAAATAATAAAAATAATTAAAAGAATTTGTGTAACCGCCATCCAACTCGTCCGGCGGTTTAAAAAGGGCAGCGAAAAGCGGTCTAAGAAAGGCGCCCATAAAAATTTGAGTGAGTAGGGAAGAGTGACGAGACTAAAAAGACCAATCGTTTTCAGATCGACATTGGCGCTGGCCATCCATCCCTTCAGGGTTCCCCATACCAGGGGCAAAGGAAGGGCCGATGAAAAGCCCAAGATAAAAGTAATAGCAATCCGACGGTTTTTAAAGACATGTAAAAAATTTGAGGCCATGGCTTATTTTAGCACAGATTTCTCTTGCCCCCCCTATTTGGCGCAGTCGAGACAATAGGCTATGATTATTCATTCGAAGTCTTTGCGGATTACCATTACATAGAGGCGAAAAATGAAAACGTTCTTCTGGTTGCTTTCGGCTTTTGTCTTTTTAGGCGCTTTATCGGTTTCATCAAAGGCGGATTCCATTGCTAAAATGGAAGCGGTTGCGCAGCAGGCGAAGAACCTGCAAGAATTCTTGAAGAGTCCCGTCCTTAGAGAGGCTTACTATAAGGAGCTCGTAAATTATCAGACTCGCGAATTTTTAACCTGCGAGTCGTATGACTCTGTTCTTTCTCAGTTGGAGACCCTCAATAAGGAGATTCCTGAATTCGGAAAAAGGCTTTGGGCAAAAAACTCCGATAAAGCGGTTCCGTTTCAAATTCTTGCTGGAGAATCTGCGTCAGACACCCAAACTTCCCCAAAAGTGGAATATGCTTTTCAACCCCTTCCACGATTTTTTCACAGGATTTGGTTCGAACTTTCCTCTGACTGTCGTTCGGCGGATCACTGCGGTAATTTTACTCCGACCACGCCACATCGATGGGCTCTCGTTTTGGAGAGGACTCTATTTTACGTATTAGAAAGAGCGGGCGCTTATACAGGTCAGTCTGTTTTAATATCACCGATTGAAAATGCGAAAAAAACTTATCCCTTAGTGAGTACAACGAAAGGTTTAGGATTATCGAGAACGGTCACTCTCGAAAATCCGCTCACCGGCCAGCTTTTAGAGACAACATTTTTGACGCAAATTCTCGACTACTTAAGAGTGCGAAATTATAAAAACTGGCAACCGTTTGTAATGGTCGAACCCAATCGTCGGAATCTTCGGTCGATTGCCTCGTTGTCTGAAAAAAACAAATTGATGGCGTTAAGCGATTTTACAGTCCCCGATCCGATAGCAAAACACTTGGCACGTCTGGCTCCTGTGGCCTGTCTAAAAACGGAAGAGCAAAAACCCGAGAATGTATTATTCGGAAAAATCAGTCCGGAATCGGGTGCTGTTGTTTCTATTGATTTAATTCCAGTAAACTCAAGCTTAGGAAATATGAGTTTGCCTGCGACGATTGGAACATTAAATTACACTGGAAATCTGGGGGCGCTCAGTGATCTTTCGCCGAGTCAGAAAAAAGATGTCAACCTTGCGTTGAAACAGATGGTCGAGAGTGGAAGAGATCCTGAAACTAAAGCAAATGCGCTTTCTGCATTGGATCTCGTCAACCGCAAGCCTTCGCTTTCTCAAGAAAAAGAAAATGCATCGCAAGACGACGAAAATGTAAAAAATACGCTAATGAAGGGTCTCGTGGCTCCGACGCCGATTGAGAGATCGGCTGCGGCGATCGGTTTAGCACGCCGGGGAATTTTAAATCCCGCGGTTACAAAGTCACTCAAAGAAGCGATGTTTGATCGCGAAGCCATCTCAAACGATCAAAAAAACGAAGCTTCGCGTGCGGCAATCAAAAATCTTCCGAGGCTTTCGAACTCTGAGGTTCGTTCTGCAGTCGATAATCTACTAGCCGATAAGTATCGCTTAAACGCCGCCAGGAACGCCGCCGCTTTGAGGTATCTACTGAACACTACTGCTAATCCCAGTGCGTCAGCACAAGAAATTTTCAAACCGCATCCAAATACGCTCGATGAAAACGCCATCAAAAATTTAGTCGCTGAACAGTTAAAAAACTCGCCTCAACAATGTAAACCAGGTGAAGAAACGGGGATTAACTAATGAAACACTTATTCTTATTTCTCCATCTTGTGTTAGCGACGGCAATGGCCGAAACCCACAATGGAGATCTCAGTCAAGACCGCGAAAAGTTCAGTCCGATTCTCTGTGACGGATCGGCGCCGTATGAACAAAATGCCGCCAACCGAATTTACCACGCTAAAATGAGATTCAATAAAACTTCAGAGGAATGGGTATCGTGCGACCCGGTGGTCGATCAAAACCGGAAAGATTCGGACAGTAAATGTGAATGCACTTGGTTTTTAACGGGAGAAAAAGGAAATCCCCTTTGGCAGCTTCACCCAGCCTCATTTGTGACTCGTGAAATGTTAGGATTGGACGATGAGAAGGGGCAAAAAAATGATTTGTTTCTATTCACAGGCCAAGACTGGATCCCCTTTTCTTGCGTGGACCGTAAGAGGAACTACGAGGTTGTCGTCTCTCACGCACCTGATGATCGCAAAGTGGGAATTCCTATTGGTGAAATTCGATCTGAAAAACCTAAAGGGCGGGTACTCGCTTCGTCCGAGCACAGCAACTCAAAACCTATCGTCCCAAAAATTCCTCGAGCCGTGGCACCTGTTGAGCCCCACATTAATCCTCCAATGACCAACTATCGACCCGACCGAATTATTCCTTGTTCGGATTTAAACGATGACAATCGAGAACTTTGGAAGGCCACCGAAGGTTGTGCAGACTGTATTGTGTTGGAAAGTTGTCGGATGACGGCAGAGATTTTAAATGACTCGCATGCAAAAGAGCGATGTGAGCGCGCGACCCAGCTTTGCAAACCGTGCGTGAAGGTGGGCGGGCTGCGTAAAAGGGTTCAAAATTGTAAAGGGGATCAATGTGTGGAGTTACAAACCGAACTCGATCTTAATCAAAAAATCTGTCGCGGGATTGGACTCGAATTGAGTCGTTTGAAAGAACCCGAATTCAAGTAATAGACAAAAGCGCTGCTTTGAATTAACTCAGAATCAACACCTGATAGGGGCGATTAGCTCAGCTGGATAGAGCGTGAGCCTCCGAAGCTCAAGGTCGTTGGTTCGACCCCAACATCGCCCACCACTTTTCAAAAGTTTCCGTCACGGCTGGAGAGTCATCAAAAGCGCGTCGGTGAAATACCCTTTCGCTTTCAGTCTTTGCACAATTCCTTGATAGACTTTAGGATCCATGCGAGGCGTTCGACTCAAAATCCAAAGATATTTTCCATGGGGTTCGCCGATAACAGAATACTCATATTTATCCCCCAATTCCAAAATCCAATAATTTCCTTTAAACGGCCAAAAGAACTGGACTTTAATCTTTGAATTTGTCGTGTCGATAGGCCAGGCCTTTCCTTCGGCATTGCGCATCGGACCGTCCAATGTTTTATCCCGGCATTCGTTAAGAACTTTGATCTCGCCCGAGACTTCCAACGAATAGGTAGCGGTCGTTGCAACACAACCTTTTTGAAATCTATTGGCGCGACTGGCGATTTCGTACCATTTTCCTAAATAGCGATTGAGGTCGACTTGAGGAACCGTTTGGAGCGGCTCTCCAGCGGTACGAATTGACTTTTCAGTGCAGCCAAAAAGTAAAAAAAGAGACACAAAGAGAAAAGTTTTAATCATCATTGAAATAAATACCACAATTCAAGGGTGTCACTCAACCGTCGTCAATAGAAGAGACGGGTTGAAAACACCTCGTTTGGTCCAAATTTTTTGGACCAAATTATTGCTGCTGCGTTTAATTATAGCGACGCTGCTTTTTACCTTAATTATTCCTAGAGAAGATGACTCAAATAAATGGGTCAGAAAAATGGAGTAAAAATGAAATCACTATTCATCGTTTCTTTCGTTCTCACCTTATTCTCTATCGCAAAAGCAGACGTTCCACCACCCCCGGGCTCCGTCGTGAAAGCGACAATCGAAGGGGCATCGGCATCCATTCTCTTCAACTCAATGAATCTTAAAATTTCTGATCTGCCGACGGAATTTCAGGTTCAAAAAGATTGCCAAGGCAAAGCCGTAACCCATAGCAAAGGGAAACTGCTGGAAACCACGAGCGGAAAAAGCAAGATTACCATCGCGTGCACCGCGTACTATTGCTTGGGGCATGGAACCACCTGCAAAATGGAACAAAAATATTAAAGCCTAAATAAAGGAGCGGCGCTCACCGCTCCTATTTTTCTATGCTTTTTAATTCCTGCACGGATGTCTTTACACTTTTCTTCTACGGATTTTTCCCCGAGAGAATCCCAGAAGTATGTGCTTGGGTCCTTTCGGGCTCGGTTGTTCCTACGCAATCCTCGTTGCTCCAATACCTGACAGTATTCGGTTGTACGTTGGCTTTGGAGTGCCCCTTCTACTTTTTGCTTCTAAAACATTTTACAATCTCAAAAATTTTCTTAATTTTATTTTTAGCAAATTTGGTGACTCATCCCTTGGTTTATTGGGGATTTCCTCTATTGTTTCAAGGTAAGACAGAAGCATTCTACTTAATGATTGCCGAGAGTTTTGCAATCGCCGCCGAAACAGTCACCGCCGCTTCTCTTCAGAGAAAAATAACTCTGAAAACTTTTATTTTTATTTCGCTCGCAAATCTATTTTCATGGACCATCGGGGTGCTCTAGCGGTACGGCCTACCTTTTTGCATGTACTCCCCACCTTTTTACAAAGTCAGTTGTTCATTTGTTGCGAACTTACTTTCTAACAGTAACAGAGCTGTTTTTGGGGATTGCAGTCATGCTTTATCACTCTATCAATCTTGCAGTCTTTCAGTGCTTTTTCCTCACAATATCTATCTAGTTCTTGTTGGGTCGGATAGGAGCAATCAAAGGTGTCAAAAGTCTTCGGGATGCCTTGAGAAGTAGCGGCTTTTATCGAGACAGTATATCCATCTGGTCTTGCAAATGCAGTATCGGTAAGGCCTGTTATTGCGAAGAGAGTTAACGTCACTAGAGTCTTCATTTTATCCTCCTCAGGAATAAGCTCTAGAATATTTGTACAATGTCTCTACAATCTAAAAAAATGATTTAATTCGAACGTTATTAGTGAATGTTTTAGAACGGTACGGCCTACCTTTTTGCGCCTACTCCCCACCTTTTTACAATTACTTTAGTTTACGGGCGAGCGGAATAGAAAGCCTTCCGGAAAATTTGAATCGCCTGTGTTTTAGAGCATTTCGAATGTTTAACTTTTCATCTTCTTCATAAGGGTGATTTAACCAATGAAGAGTCTCCATTGAAGGGGTCTGAGGATACTGATTACAATTTTCAAAAATAGAATTTGAAAGTTTGTAGGTAAATGACGACGGATTTGCTGAAAATTGTAATGTGCTGAAAGGATAGTTCTCAACTTTCGAGCACATTGCTGCTTCCACGGGATTTCTATAAACATACTTAAATGCATGTTCATATGCTCGCTTGTGATCTAGCAGTGACCATTTGTAAGGTCCGCCAAAGACATGATTGATTCTACTCGTTTTACGATTAACCGTTTTTGCGACCTCTCTAACAAAATACAACATTGCTTCGTCTAAATTAGCCTGCGGGGTTGAAACAATTAAATGGTAATGATTGGACATCAATACAAAACAATGAATGTGAAATCCATAACGTTCAACAACGATTCCCATGATTTCGTTAAAAATTTTCCACATTTCGGAAATGGGCAAATAGAACCACTCTTTATTATTACACCTTCCATAGACGTGATAAGGAAACACCCTTGTTCTGAGTAGAAGCGCTCTCGGCATACAAACTCCTTAAAAGCGAAGGTTTTTGCTTTCAAGCTTTTTAGGGGAGCGCGCACTCTATTTGTAAAAAGGTGGGGGGTACGAGCAAAAAGGTAGGCCGTACCGTAATTCCCGCTAGAAAATGCCCGAAATGGGATAGTTCGCCTTTTAAACGCAGATGGAACACAAATATCGAGCAGGCAGCTAGATGTTCCAAAGGGGGATGTGGAGATTTTAGACGTAAAAGAAAAAAATTTTATTTTTATTACGGAAGATAAGGGCATCGGTTTTGGCTCCTACAATGGTCCTATTTCCATTCTTTATGAGCTTGATGAAAATAAATTGACCCCGGTGAGTGTTGCGAACGAAACGACAGGAAAAAAGGGTCCTATGGAACTAATGCGTTCTCTTAAAACAAATTGGAAGATAAAAAAAATGCGGGCTTAAATGGGCTTCCTGAAATTTTTCAAGTAAGTTGCCGTCCCGACTTTTCCAACGTTAGATCTGAAGCAAAATTTAAGGTTCATTATACTCATTTCTTATTCGATGGACTTCATTGGAGGCGAAAAGAACGTGAGGAGGTTGGCATCTGGGAAAACAAAGGTACTTTTCCTGCGGAGAATCTTTTTCCGCAATTCCATTAAACTGGTTCAATATTTTAGAATGCCAATTGTAAAAAGGTGGGGGGTACGAGCAAAAAGGTAGGCCGTACCGTTTAGAATGAGAAGGTTACGCCGCCGGTGATAACTCTGGGGGCGGTGTAGAACAAGAAGAGATTGAAGGTGTCTGTGATCCAGGTGGTTGCGCCGAGCATGTAGGTCAGATCGGCTGGGGAAGTTTTGTAACTGACTCGTCCCGAAAAAGCCAACCAGTCGGTGCCGTAAAGAGTGGCGGCGCCGGTGAAGACGTAGCCTTGGCTGTTGCTGTTAGTGAAAGGAGGAAGAAGGACGTTCACTTCCATATTGAATTTTCTTCCGCCTGCGTATCCTAAACCTAAATCGAGTTGTCTTGTATCGTGAGTGGTGTTGTACAGAACAAAACCGAAATTCACGCCTTTGCGTTCGGATGTCATCATCGAAAAGTCGAAATCTAAAACGCTTCCTGTCACAGAATCCATATTGCGGACGCCGAGACCAAAAGCCAGCGGATCTAATTTAAATCCGAGACCGCCGTACATATTGTTCATGTTTTTCGTCGAAGAATATTTTTGTCCGAGATAACCTAAACCCACTCCGAAACCATTACTTCCTAACTCTGTGCCGGCGAAAAGACCTTGAGGATCTTCTTCACCGCCTCGGGAGTAAGCAGCTTGTAAATCGGTTCTCTTACCAAAAAGACCGAGTGCCGAAGCATTTACCCCGGCTGCCGAAACTGCGGAGGGAAATAAAATCGCGTTCGTCGCCGGAAAAACCGACGCGGTGGGAATTTGGTTTACTTCCGCACCGGCGTACTTCGCGTGGGCTTTAACCGAAACAACGAGTAAGAAAATGATTAGTAATGATTTCATAGCATCCCTCTTATCGACGTAGAAACTGAGAATCCTTAAGTGCTGCGTCGCGGTATCTTTTCGTTATGACTATAAGCTCCAAGTCTATGAAACTATGATAGTATCATTTTCTTTTTTAGAAAGGATATGAAATGAAATCATTATTAGCTCTCTTCACAGTTGGAATCTCACTTTTTGCCCAGTCTTGGGACATCGACGCGAGTCATGCGGAGGCGCGATTTAAGATCCGTCATCTGATGATCTCAAACGTCAGTGGAACGGTCGGCGGATTCAAAGGAACCTGTTCCTCCGATGACAAAGACGAAATGAAGCTCACCGGTTGCGAAGTGGTCTTGGATGTCAACACGATTAATACGAGCAACGAAAAGCGCGATGCTCATTTAAAGAACGAAGATTTCTTTGATACGAAAAAATTTCCAACGATGACTTTTAAATCGAAAAAAGCGGTGAAAAAAGGAGATCAATGGGAATTAGTCGGCGACCTCACACTTCACGGAGTGACAAAAGAAATCACCATTACAAAAGTTGAAATCACAAAACCTGTGAAAGAAATGGGAGCCGTTCGTCGCGGTTTTTCTGGAAGCTTAACGATCAATCGCAAAGACTTCGGCTTATCGTGGAATAAAGCGCTCGATAACGGTGGAGTGGCCTTAGGCGAAAGCGTTGAAGTCTCGGTCGAATCCGAATTGTTATTGCCCAAAAAAGAAGGCAAATCGTAATTCGCTGATTTACGACAATTTTTATCTGAGGAGAGCCCAAAAACGGCCCTCCTTTTTTATTTTTAGGTCTTACGCAGCCTGTATTCTCGTGGCATACCCCATGCAATTGCCTCACGTCAGAGCTTCTCTCGAGGCTTATAAATTTTTAGGGGATATTATGTTTCGTAGCCTATCGATTGTTGGATTTGCTTTTTTATTAATGCTTTCTGCTTGCGGAAAAGATGAGGTTAAAGCAGTGCCACAAGCGGCTCCAGCGCCAGTCGCTCCCGCGCCCACACCGACTCCCACTCCTCAACCTCGATATCCGTACCAGCAAAATCAAAATCAAAATTGCGGTTATGGATACAATTCCGGCTCGCAATGCGGAACCTACGATCCGACCTACAACGGATGCCCTTCAGGCTATAGCTGCTATTATAACTGATGGATGACGGCTTTTAAGTAAGCCTGCAGGTTTTCAATTTCCTCTTTTTTCAATGCGTCTCCGTGAGGAGGCATCTGATCCAAACCGTGAGAATTCACGCGGGTTAAAATTTCATCAAAAAGCAATCGGCCCGTTCTCGATTTCGAACTGAGAACTTTCTTTAATTCTCTAGGAGATCCAAAAGGAATCGCTCGTCCTGTCACTAAAGACAAAACGCCTTCGTGACAGTGGGTGCATCTTGCGAACGGTATTTCTTTTAGATTCGCTATTTGCAAAATCTCTTCAACAGACATGGGGCTTGGAGATGGAATGGAAATTTCGTCGATCTCCGGAAGAATTTCTTCGGTCTTTTTCAAAAGTTTTTCGCAAGCGCCTAATGCTCCTTCAAAGTCCAGTCTTTCTCCAAAAGGATAACCCTCTTGCTCATATGCCTTGTAAGTTTGGAAGTAAGGTTTAAATTCCTCGGATTCGCTTGCAATCTGTCGAAACATCTCAAGAATAAAATCTTCTTTGAGATAATAGTTTTTGTCTTTGTAATAGCTGCTTAAGATTCCATCAAAAAAGGATAGGGAAGGGTTTTCAAAAGCGAGTGACCAATCCGAGCGGTCGACTTTTAAAACTTTCGCAAGGTAGTCAATCTGGGTCATGTTTTCGTAAAGGCTTAATTCCATCATATCGAGTGTCTTCCGATCGGGGCCTTCAGGAGTGACTCCGAGTCTCTGCAACCGATTCGCGTTTTCATAGTAGAGATCCCGATAGGCTTTTTCGGTTTGGTTTTGTGAGACGGGAAGTGTTTGGCATCCCAATAATCCCGCAACCAATGGGTAGCGAAAACTTTTGTAGAAGGGCGAAGCTTCAAGCTTGCGTTGAATGCGCTTGCGATTGAGTTCGGTCCACGCCATTCCCAAACGAGTATTTGGTAAATACTTCAACTTCGCAATCGCGCCTTCTTTCGATTGAGAATTATAATCTTTCGGATCTAAATAAGGAGGAACGCTCGTTCCTTCGGGCCAATTGAGAAATTGGTAAGGGCCTTTGTGGCTTTCTTCTTTTAGAAACTTTTTATACCAAGGGAGTTCGGGAGAGTTTTTTGGGAAGGTATCTCGAACACTCCCGTAGAATCCAGGCCACAGAGGATACGAATCACTGATAGGTCTGGGATCCGCGCCATGGCATTTCAAACAAGACGCAGGATTGGGTTTTCCTTCTTCTAAAAGGGCTTCTTTAGAAGCCGATTTGCGAGCCTCTGGAAAAAAATGTTTCGAAAATTCGAAGCGCGCATCGTGATCGAGGTATTGGATCATCTCGACTGTTTGGTAGCCGGGTTTCTCAGGATTGCCATTGAACGCCAAAGTCATTTTTCCATCATTGCTAAAGAGAATAATGCGGGGGTGAAGTGCATCGACAGCTTTCTCACCCAAATCCCCATGGGGACTGCGACTCTGATAAACAAAAGTAAAGTTGGATCGCAATTCTAAAGGTAAGAGGGGAAGCCATTCCTCAAGTGTTTGAGTCGGCTTCCCAGTCGTGGGGTTGTTCTGGAGGAGTTCGAGGACTTTATCGTAAAGCGGTAAATTGACTCGGACGGGACTAGAGGTGGCGCCAGATAACATCACTATCGCGAATGACGTGACACCGAACTTTAATAATTGCTTAACCATCCTCTGCCCTCATTTTGTACTCATGAACGCGTAAGATGCCGAAAAAAAGGCTCAAATATTTTCTTTAAATTAAATGAGCTGATTTTTGACGCTGTTACGCGTTGGTGGGTGTAAGGCAAAAAAGCTTACCCCTCTTCAATGACGAAGCGGGATCATTTTAAGGAGAAAATCATGACTCGAAATTTCTTAGGCATTCTTACTGTAGTAAGCATGTCGGTACTGGTGAACGCAGCAGCGGTCGCCTTTGAGGACGGGCAAGATGCTCGCAAACCGGGTGGCCCTGGACATCACGCTCCGTCGAAACCGATGCAACCAAGCAAACCGATTCAACCGAGTAAACCGATAGGGATTCCGGTTCCGCCAAAGCCGGTTGGAATCATGGTCCCGCCGAAGCCCATTGGATTACCCGTTCCTCCAAAACCGGTTCCGCCCAAACCCATCGGGATTGTGGTTCCACCTAAACCGATTCCACCGAAACCTATTGGCATCGTGATTCCTCCAAAAGTTCCACCCAAACCAATCGGAATCGTGGTTCCGCCTAAGCCGGTTCCTGTTCCTCCAAAACCCATCGGCATTGTGGTTCCTCCGAAACCTGTTCCACCGAAGCCAATTGGAATCGTGGTTCCACCTAAGCCGGTTCCTGTTCCTCCAAAACCCATCGGCATTGTGGTTCCTCCGAAACCAAAACCACCGTATCCTCCAAAGCCAATTGGAATCATCGTTCACCCACCCAAACACTGCTGGCCTAAAGTGGTCGTGGGCGTACCTTACCCAATTGTCGTAACTCAGCCGATCGTGCAACCGATCCCTGTCGAAGTGACCAATCAGTACTACTTGCTGAGCTGTGGTCTACCCCAGGGAGTCCAAGTGCAAGAGCTCACGAGTGTAAATCTCGTCTTGGTTCCTCAAGAACGTGGATACCAAGTCTCTGGAATGATCACCAATGCAGATGGGACAAATACACAAGTATCGACGGAAGCCTACGGTACCATCGATCAAAAAGTGAACTTGAAACTGCCTGAGGGAGACCAAATCTACCTCGAGACAGTGCAAGACGAAGCAGGGAACAAGTTCCTACAAGGGACCTTGGAACTCCTAGGACGAAAAGATGTGAAGGGGCTTGCGTGCTCTCTCACTCTTGAACAGCAGTAGTCCGAAAACCCTCTGACAAAAAAAGGGCTCTACCTCTCCAGGTAGGGCCCTTTGATTTATCATTGATAATTTATTCCGCCATTGCGCGACTGAGTAATACCTTCGATTCAAGAATATCCGATTGAATTTTTTGCAGTAACGGTTCTTTCTTCGTTACAGGTGTCAACGAAAGTGTGGTTAGATTTTCTTGAATATTCATTTGCAGGTCGGACAACTCTGCAATCGTATCATCCAAGGCTTTAAAACGAACACTTCCTTTGGACTGATTGTCCCGGCGTTCTACCAGCATATTAATTCGTTTTTCGAGTTGATACAGTTCATCGTTAAATCCCCGTTCTTCGGGACCAATGACGTAAGGAACAACTTCGATGTCCGATTTGACGACCGGATCGTTATTTTTTTCGACATGAGGAACCGAATACGCTTGCGTGCTCATGGCGGCGATACACACAGCGAGTAAAGATTTCTTGATAGATAATTTCATAAATTCTCCTTCTTCCTTTCTAAAAAGCATGTCCTATGCCAATCCGTTTGCAGCCCATCCAAAGCTATAGTAACCTCATCGCGTTATGAAAAAAGTCGATCCCAATGTCAGTTTTCCGAAAATGGAAGAGTCCGTTCTAAGGTTTTGGAAAGACAACGGGATTATTAAAAAAGGACTCGAAGCGAACGCCGATAAAGAGCCCTTTTTGTTTTACGACGGTCCGCCTTTTGCGACCGGACTTCCACACTATGGCCATATCTTAGCCGGCACGTTGAAGGATATTGTTCCCAGATACTGGGTGATGAAGGGACGTCACGTTGAACGACGTTGGGGATGGGACTGTCACGGTCTTCCTGTTGAGTTCGAGATGGAAAACGAGCTCGGCCTTCAAGGACACAAAGCGGTCGAAGATTACGGCGTCGCAAAATTTAATGAAGCTTGTCGAAATATTGTTTTGAGATACACCAAAGAGTGGGAAGAGGTTGTCACGCGCACGGGTCGTTGGGTCGATTTCGAAAATAAATATCGCACGATGGACACGCCGTTTATGGAAAGTGTCTGGTGGATCTTTAAACAGCTTTGGGACAAGGGTTATATTTTTGAAGGCCATCGAGTGATGCCTTACTCGTGGCGGATTGCGACGACGGTTTCCAATTTTGAAGCGAGTTTAAATTATAAAGAAGTTCAAGATCCTTCGTTAACCATTCGTTTAAAGAGCCACAAAAAAAATCGCTGGTTTATGGCGTGGACAACAACCCCTTGGACACTTCCTGCGAACTTAGCTTTAGCGGCAAATCCCGAAATGGATTACGTCGAGATCAAAGACAATGCGACTGGAGAAAATTACGTTCTCGCAAAAGATCGCGTGTCTGCATACTACAAGGACGAATCGCTCTACACGCTTGTTGATTCCTTTAAAGGAAAAGTATTAGAAGGCGAATCGTACGAACCGCTGTTTCCCTACTTTAAAGAGTTCGCCGCTCAAGGTGCTTTTAAAGTCATCTTAGGCGATCACGTGACCGCAACCGACGGAACGGGACTCGTTCACACCGCTCCCGCCCACGGTGAAGAAGATTTTCAGGTTGCAAAAAAGTACGGGATTCCTCTCGCCGATGCGACTGATCACGAAGGCAATCTCACGGAGAAAGCACCTGAGTTCAAAGGTCTCAATATTAAAGAGGCCGATAAAGAAATCATTAAGCACTTAAAACAAAAAGGAAACGTCGTTAAACACGAAACGTTAAACCATAATTATCCTTTCTGTTGGAGAAGTGATACGCCCCTTATGAACAAAGCGATTTCCACTTGGTTTATCCAAATGGATCCGCTCAAAAAAAATCTTCTGAAGAACAATGCAAAAACGCACTGGGTGCCCGAGCATTTAAGAGACGGACGATTTGGAAACTGGCTCGAAAACGCCAGAGACTGGAATATCAGCCGCAATCGTTTTTGGGGAACTCCGCTTCCGATTTGGCGATGCGATAAAAACTGTAACGAAATGTTATGTGTCGGTTCGATTGAAGAACTTGAAAAACTCACCGGCAAAAAATTCACAGACATCCACAAACATTTTGTGGATGAAGCGACTATTGCGTGTCCAAAATGTAAAAAGCAGATGAAACGCATTCCGGAAGTTTTAGACTGCTGGTTTGAATCGGGTTCGATGCCCTACGCGCAGGTGCATTATCCTTTTGAGAATAAAGAAAAGTTCGATAAAAACTTCCCGGCTGATTTCATTGCCGAAGGAATTGATCAGACGCGCGGATGGTTTTATACGCTTTCCGTTTTATCAACGGCCCTTTTTGATAAGCCGCCGTTTAAAAACGTGATCGTAAACGGACTCGTACTTGCCGAAGACGGCAAGAAGATGAGTAAGAGACTTAAGAATTATCCCGATCCAAAATACTTACTCGAAACTCACGGGGCCGATGCTTTAAGAGCTTACTTAATGAGTAGCCCGGCGTCGCACGCAGAAGATTTAAGATTTTCTGAAAATGGCCTCAAAGAGATCATTCGATCGGTTCTTCTTCCTTTTTGGAACTCGTACAGCTTCTTTGTAACCTACGCCGTGGCTGATGGTTGGAAACCTGAGGACTATGATCCGAAGCTACTCGATAAACTCGAAAATGATTTAGACAAGTGGGTCGTTTCAAAACTTCAATCACTCATCAAGCATGTCGAAGAGCGAATGGAAGTTTACCACTTGTACGAAGTCGTCCCTAAAGTCGTGGATTTTATCGGTGAGCTTACAAACTGGTACATCCGATTAAATCGCAGACGTTTTTGGTCAGATGAAAAAAATCAGGACAAGACGCTTGCGTACACAACGCTTTACTATGTGCTGACGGAATTTTGTAAAATCCTAGCGCCTATTTTGCCCTTTATTACCGAAGAGGTTTATCAGAACCTTAAAACCAAGACGGATAAAGAAAGCGTCCATCTCTGCCTTTTCCCCGAGAGAAAAGAGAAATGGATTCATCTCGAACTCGAAAAGCGAATGGAGCTGATTGAGACAGTCGTATCGATGGGCCGTAATGCCAGAAGCACGAATAAACTCAAAACCCGACAGCCCCTGAAAGAAGTCTTAGTCATCACGAAAGATCCGAGTGACCAAAAGACGATAGAAACATATTCCGAAATTCTGCAAAGCGAACTCAATGTCAAAAAAGTTTCGTTTACCGCCGAAGAAGGCAAATGGGTTACGTTAGCCGCAAAAGCGAATGCAAAAATCTTAGGTCCTAAACTCGGACAAAAGATGAAAGTGATTTTACAAAAAGTAAAAGAACTCAGTCCTGAAAAAGTTGTCGAGTTAGAGTCGAAGGGTTCTCTCGTTATCGATGGCGAAGCGATTCTTCTTTCAGATGTGGTGATCGAACGCCAACCCAAACAAGCGGGCGTGATTCAGACACATAAAAACGTCACGATTTGGTTAGACACAACAACCGACGAAGCCTTAATCAACGAAGGCCGATCGAGAGAATTCGTAAACCGGGTCCAAAAACTCCGCAAAGACAGTGGCTTTGAAGTTACGGATTCGATAGAAATCTATTTCGAAACGGATGCCGAACTTGTGAACGCAATCCAGCAAAACGCGGCCTATATCCAAGCTGAATGTTTAGCTAAAAAAGTCGAAACGGCTATCGGAAAGTCAGGGAGCATTGACGTTGAAATCGACGAGTTTAAAGTAAAACTCTCAATCAAAAAGCTCGGCTAGAACAATATCGACAAACTAAACCTCGACATGCTAATAAACATTTTCTAACACGGGCCCATAGCTCAACCGGATAGAGCACCAGATTTCTAATCTGGGGGTTGCAAGTTCGATTCTTGCTGGGCCCAGTCTTCGCCTCCTTCGGAGGCTACGCCTGGCAAGCCAGTAAGAATTTAATAGAAATTGGGTTCGATGAACTAGTGCGAAGACTGCCCGGCGTAGTCGCAGACGAAGACGGGCAAGTGTGATGTTAACATGGCGCATTAACGAAAGGTTCTAGGTGAATAAAGTAACCAAAAAGAGCCTTTAAAAACAGTAACTTAAACCTGTTGAAGTCGGCTGTTTGCATATTCGCATCTCTTCCGTTATATCAGCAACCGTCTGGAGCAGGTTTTATGATGATGCTGTTGATGTCGGTCTTCCTTTTTGGAATGACCCACCCCTTTGGAAAAGTTTTTTTAGACTCGGATATTTCATTACAAAGTTTCTGTTTGGTTTTTCTAGCGCTGAGAATTTTATTTCAACTACCCGTCGTTTCTATCAATAAAGAATTCAAAGTTAGCTCCAAAAAAAACCTAATCCTTCTCGTTGTTTTGGGACTGATCGGCGCTGCTTTACACCTTTCGGAGTTTGCGAGTCTGAAGTTTGGCCTCAGCGTTCCTGCGGTGAGTTTTCTAATCTTCACTCATCCTATCTGGACTCAATTAATCCGTTCTTTTTTATTTAAAGAACAGTTAACCGCGATCAAAGTTTCAAAAGTGCTCATTGCAGTTTTTGCCATCAGCTTAATCCTCATTCCCGAAAATTTTATGGGAATCAATTATATTCCATTTCTAATTGCGTTCTTTGCGAGTGTTGCATTCTCGCTTTGGATTATTTTTTCAGAAAAAATTCAGGACGGTGGAGTCAGCACGATTCAGCTCTCTTTTTACTACGACGTTTTCAGTCTGCTTTTTGTCAGCCTCTCTGTGTTGGTTTTTATTCCCGTGAGTCCCCTTGTCGTTGAAATTAGCAGTCTGAAATATAATCATTGGCTTTCTCTACTTTTCTATTCTTTATTTGTTGGAGTCATTGCGAATTATCTCTTTTTTATTGGAATCAAAAAGTGCGGCAGCATGCAAGCCTCCCTTGCATTGTTGCTAGAACCTATAATTTCAAGTTTTATCAGTTTCTTACTTTTCTCCACGCACCTCGATCCGGTTTTTTATCTTGGGGCGTTATTGATCCTTCTCATCAACTTACCTGACAGATTATTCAGCAAGTTCATTTCATCCTTTTTTCAAAAGCGTCGAGTTTCACAATTATGAATAACGATTCCTCAAAATATCCTTTGGGTCACAATACGGAAGAGATTCTGCGGTTAGAAAAGCAGGCAAAGCTTCTTAGCGAAAAGTCTCTCTCGACAATTTTGAAGAATTCAAAAAACTGTTTAGAAATTGGCTGTGGGTCGGGAGCAAATCTTGAGACAGTATCTGCCGCGAATCCAAAGATCGAATTCTATGGAATGGATCTTTTTCCAACTGCCATCGAATTTGCAAAACAAAAAGCAGACTCGCTAAACCTAAACGCTCATTTTCACACCGGAGATGCGTTTTCACTTCCTTATAAAGAGAATAAATTTGATTCCGTATTTATTCGACTCGTTCTGTGGTCTGTCGGAAAAAATTGGGAAAAAATTATTCAGGAAGCTTATCGGGTTCTTCGTCCCGGCGGCACTCTTTACTGTTTTGAACCCGACGATTCTTTTCTGACCTTTTTTCCGCCCAAAGCAGAATTGCAATTAGTCATCTCCAAGTGGCAAGGCAATCAAACTCGAAGTGGTCGCAATCCTTTTATTGGAAAAGAGCTTTACTCCGCCTTTAATCAAGCAGGATTTGCCGAAGTTCATGCAAGTCCATTCCACAAAGTCTCTACCGGGCAGGATTCAGAATCGTATTTAGAGCATCTTACCAATTTAAAGAAAATATTTTTATCGAAAGGACCCGAGGATTTTGGATTCGAACAAAACGAACCCATCTGGCAGAAAGCGTTAGAACAAGCGCAATCCGTTCATTACGACGACTTCTTATTGGAATGCCATTTCGTTGTCGTTGGCAAAAAACCTCTATAGATGCAAATGAATCCAACCCCTTTAAATTTTTCGCCCGTACAGGCCTTTCAAGAGCTCAAAGAGCATTTGGAAACGAATAGGCACCAGATTTCTATCAATACGAATTTACGGTTTTCTAAAGTCTCGGTGGCGCCTTTTGAAAACAAACAAGAGTCTTTACACCGTGACTTAAGTGTCGAACGATCGACAATGGATTGGCTAGAAACACGCATCTCAAAAGAAGCGAGCTTTAACGCTTTTCATAACTTTGCAGTAGTAAATCAAGCTTATCAGTGGCCTAAACATTATGTGGTGCGCTCTTCTTGCAACGATTCTTTCTTTTTTGAGCGAGAGAATGTGTTTCTGTATTTTCCTTATGCTTATTCTCTTCCCACATTAAAAAAAGAAGACGTTTTTAGTGTTGAGCTTCTCGATGTTTCCTTGAGAATTTATCGATCGGTCGTTTTTCCTTGTACTCGACGGGTATTTAGAAATGCTGAAGATATCTTAAATGACTTCGAGCAGGATCAGTTCTTAGAACGTTGTATTTATCTTTACTCTTTCTTTCATGAACTCGGGCATCAGGTAGGGCATTGGAGCGTCTTAAATAAAAATAAAGAAGTCTCGAAATTTGAATTCAGTGTTTTAGGCGAGTTTTCGTCGGATCTTTATCTCATCAAAGCATTGGAGAAGTTTCCAGAAGTCGCTATCGCAACGTTTTTGATTAGAGCCTTTTGGTATCGACGAAGATATTCGCATCAAAAAGACAATGATTCTTGGATTGGGCATTTTCTACTCAGCAAGGCCATTGAGAACCATGCGATTCAAGCCTTGGATGAAAAGAGTTGGAAGTTAGATACGAGTAAAATTCAAAGTATTTTCTTTAATGCCTTAGACGAATTGTTACCCATGCAAGGCAATGCGAATTTAGTTTCGGCTTGGATGAAAAAAGAGAGTCAAACTTCCACTCAAAATGAAATTGATAAAATTTTGTTGTCGTGTGTCGAACTCCCCGTGTCACTCAAAGGACCCATGTGATTTTTTTTCTGCTGTTAATGGTGCTGCCAAAACTAATGGGGGAAGTTCCTTCTCACGCGCCTTTACCACCACTCAAAGTTTGTTATATCTCCTCTGAATTGGGAGACGTTCTTCCTCGAGCAAACGATTTGCCCATCGAGCGGGCAGGGTTCGCGTTAGCGGTTAAAAACTATACTAAAAACAGCAAAAATAAAGTTAGCTTTGAGGTCTTTGCGGGCCAAATAAAAGAAAACGATGTCTTAGCAGGAAAAGAATGGGCAATGAAGCAGAACTGTCATGTGGCGGTAGGACTTGTCACTTCAAGAGACGCTTTGTTGTTCGCTCGATCAAGTACAGAAAAGTTTTCTACCGTTGGATTTTCTTCTACGGCAACGGCCGATGATCTCGATGCTTTCTTTCCGAGCGTCATCAGCGCTGCAACATCCATGTCCAGTTGGGTAAATGCTTTGAAAAATGAAGTGCGTAAGATGCGGGATGTAAATCTCTATGTCATTTCGAAACCAGATGACGTTTACTCTGTCCTTTTCACCGAAAAACTGAGCTTTTCTTTGGGGGCGCGGGCTCAAATCATTAAAGTAAATTTAAAGAATGAAATCCCTGATGCCGTCTTTAACACTTTGAAGACGAAAGAGAAGTCTATTTTTTTGTATACGATGTATCCCATTCTGAGTCTTCCTAGCTTGAAGCAAATTGCCGGATTAAATTCTGCACTTGTGAAAAAGAATTGGCAGGTTTATGGAACTCATTCGTGGCTAGAGAGCCATACCTTTAATGCAAATGGAGAAATTGCATCAAAGCTTCCTCCTACTTTTGTTTTTACCCCTTGGCAGGTTGAAAAACCGAATGCGTTATATGAAATATTTGAAAGAGAGTATCAACTCTTTGCTCATCAGGTTCCGGACCATGATTCCGCATATGACTACGATGTCATGAATATGATTTTTGCTTGCTACGAAAAGTATTCTGACTTTTCGCTGACGTTGGCGGAATATTTAAAAAAGTGCCTCGCCTCTAAAAGACATTTTGAAGGGGTCACAGGAGCCTATGTCTACAATGGTTTTAATAGCCATCCGGTTCGTCAGGAATATCGAAAGCAATTAAATTTTAGTGGAAAAACCACAAAATGAAGCTGAAGTCGATTTTCTTACTGACTCTCGCCTGTGTCGCCATCTTTGAAACGTTTTTGATCTTCTCTTCCGTTTCGCTCCTTGTTTTAATCGACCAAAGAAATCAACAACACTCCAAACAAAACGACTTTCAACGAGTCTTTAGCGGAATCCAAACGGAACTGGTTGGAAACTTAATGTTAGGCCACTCTCAACTTTTTTTGGAACAGTTGAATCGCCTCGCTCATTCAGAAAATATGGAGTTGGTGCTGAAGCTTCCGGGCGTCAGCCATGTGATCAATTCTCAGCAAGCTTCCGACAAAACGACTTCCTCATTTGATATTGTCTACGGAGATAAAAAATACGGCACGTTAGAAATGGCTAAAGCAAACTCTAGTCTTTTAGAGGGGCACTTTGGGTGGATTGTTTTCTTTGTGTGCTTGCAAGTCGTTTTGTTCGCTCCCATTCATCACCTGGATTGGAGTCAGCGCTGGACGCCGGTGGAGCTAACGCAAATCGCAAATAAGCTTACTTTATTGTGGTTAGACTTCGTTGTTCAATCCAAACAAGCGGCGATCGGAAAAATTTCGTCGCAAGTTGCACACGACATTCGTTCGCCTTTGTGTGCTTTGGAACTCGTGACCTCGTCTTTAGAAAATACTCCTGAAGCCAAACGAATCATGCTTCGATCTGCCGTGCAACGAATTGAGGACATTGTAAACAACCTCAATACTGCACCTTGCGATTCCGACCTTTCAAATAAGGGAAACACGGACTCCCGAAGAACGCTGCATCTTGCGGACCTGATTGAATCCTTGCTCAGCGAAAAGCGCTTAGAAATGCGACGTAAATATAACGTTTCTTTTAGATGGGAATCTGCTGGGACGTATGGATTATTTGTGAATGTTCAGCCGCTCCTTTTTAAACGAGTTCTTTCTAATTTAATCAACAATGCGGTTGAATCCTATGGGATTGATCAAGAGGCGATTGTCGAACTGTCAGTAGATTGCGATGCAAACGAGTATCTCATCCGGATAAAAGATTTTGGAAAAGGAATTAAGGCGGATGTTTTGCCGAAACTCATGGTTTGGGGCAGTAGCTTCGAGAAAGAAAACGGTAGCGGTCTCGGCCTAGTCCATGCGAAAGAGGTTTTTGAGAGTTGGGGCGGAAGAATAAAAATTCAGTCTATTGAGCTTCAGGGAACCCGAGTGTCCTTGATTCTTCCCGCGGCTTCCCCGCCTTCATGGCATCTTCCCAAACTGAGCATTCAGTCGAAGACGAATATCGTGATATTGGATGATGATTTAAATATTCATAATACTTGGAACCAACGACTCAAAACGTTTTTGCCTGATAGCTTTGGGGTGAATGTCCATTCCGTTTTCAATCCAAAAGATTTTGAAGAAATACATCAAAGGCTTTTGCGGCAGAATGAGTCCGCTTTGTATCTGTGTGATCATGAGTTGTGTGGGCAAACTGAAACAGGACTGGATCTCATCGAGCGACTTCAGATTCATCAGCAGAGTGTTTTAGTGACGAGTCATTCAGACGATCCAAAAATTTTAGACATTGCTTCACAATTAAAGCTATTTCTGCTTCCAAAAAACCTGGCAATTAATCTACCGATAGAGGTCAACTGAAAATGAATAAATTTCAAAGTGTGCGTATTTTACCTGACGACTTTTCGATTTGTCGTCTTCCTCCTGAATCCAAGTGTCCCGATCTTTCTGAGCTTTCCTTCTTTTCGGTGACGAGAACACTGGAAGAAATCTCTATCATTATTCCTTCGGCAGTAGAAATCGAGGGGGCAAAGGTTGAGTCGGGCTGGAAAGCGTTGACCCTCGTGGGAGAGATTCCATTTGATCTGACAGGAATCCTTTTGGAGTTAATCCGTCCGCTCTCGGGGAATCACATCGGAATATTTGCCCTCTCAACTTTTAATACGGATTACGTTCTCATTAAGGAAAAGCATTTGAGTCTTGCGAAACAAGTACTGGAAGAATCTGGCTATTCGTTTCTCAGTTAAGCTTTCGGTTAATTTTTCGAATAAGAATCGATTTCGGATTGGATGCTTTTGCGAGCGCTCGAGACGTTATCGTAAAGAATGTCGTCTACGACCCAATCTGATTTTTCTTGAAGCATTAAATAGGTCATTGTGCGGATGTAGGAATTTTTATGATCTTTGATGCTAGGATAGACGTTAAACGAAACGGCAACCTTGCCATTTGTGATCTCGTTCACCGTGAGCCCGGCTTTTTGATAACTTTCGGGTTTGTATTCTTGGGCGTTGAGATAAACATCTCCATCTGCCCCCCACCCGCAGATATCGGTCCCCGCTTTTTCTTTGCAGACTTTCTCATTTACTTTAAGGAGTTCGTTAAAGGATTTCGAAAACCTCAGTTTCGGAGCAGAGGGCTTTGCCTTGGTATCGAAGGGCCGGGTTAAATAGCTTTTATAAAAGGTCTCAATGACCTCTTTCGCGGTCAGTTTCGTTTTCGCGTTCAGAGTGGGAAAACAAAATGTGAAAAGGAAGAGAGAGAGAAGAACACTTTTCGCAGAAGTTCGTGCATGAGTCATATCGGTCCTAATCGTTTTTAGCGAAACCGATTGTAATGAACGAAGTTGAAAAAGAGTAGAAACAAAAAAAGGCCCTCGCTTATTTAAGCGAGGGCCTTCGAAAGATTACAGTTTAACGACGGGGGCCCATCGGTCCGCCCATTCCGCCAGGTCCAGGTCCGTTCATTCCGCCAGGTCCAGGTCCGTTCATTCCGCCGGGTCCAGGTCCGTTCATTCCGCCGGGTCCAGGTCCGTTCATTCCGCCGTTGTAAGGTGTGGGTTGGGGAAACCCAGGGCCCTGAGATCCATACAATCGGTTGTTACAACCAGGTCCGTAATTCGGTCCGCAAGGTTGAACGATAGGTTGCACCGCGATCGGCCTTTGCACAATTACGGGCTGTACCACGACCGGTGGGCGTTCAACGACGGGCTGAACCACCACTGGAGGTCTTTGAACCACAGGTTGAACCACCACTGGACGCTCTACGATCACCGGTTGAGTGACGATAGGCTGAGCAACTACAGGAGGCTGACAAGTCGGTCCGCCCATACAATCAGGTTGTGCCATGATGGGCTGTTGTTGCATCGGTTGTTCTCCCATCGGCTGTTGCTGGATCGGCTGCTGAGGGGGTTGTTGCATCGGTTGCTGCTGTTGAGGCGGCATCGATTGGATCTGCGCGTTTTGATTTTCATTTCCGCAACCTGCAAGCATTGCAAGTGCAGCGAAAAGCAAAGAGGTACTGAACGTTTTGAACATGAGAACTCCAATTGTTAAGTGGCCTTACGGGTAAACTGAATTTCGGATGAATTGATTGACGCGCAGTATAATTTTATTTGATGTGAGATGCAAGGAAATTGTAGCCGGAAGAAGTGCCCATTTTTGTCAGGCACATGCCGTGCCGATGAAGTGCCCGCCAACTTTCTGACAGTGATGGAACCTACCTTTCGAGCTAAAATAAAGAACACCCCTTAAAACGCGGAGACGATGATGAAATATTTTTCTGTTGTTTTCATTTCCTGTTTTTTTCAATCGGCTTTGTTATTGGGAGCGCCGGTCCCGAAAGCGCCCGTTCATAAAGAAGATGATTCGACGCCGCCGCAGTTTCATCGAGGGATTGGTCCAACGCGTGATGCTGAGAGTGACGCCAAAGAATTGTTTTTGAAGTGGTTCGTGGATTTAGGAAGCGATGACAACACTGTTCGAAGTGCCGCAAAAAAATCTTTTAAAGAAGCCCTTGAGAAAAAAGACGCTAAAGCGGCGGCACTTTGCAAGGCAGCAGGCGATAAACTCAATCGAAATTCTGGAAATGTGCGGGCCTTAGATACCCTCAAAGAACTCACCGAAATTCATCCGATTGATTACGAGAACGCACTTCCAGACCTTGCAAGATGGCTTGACGGAAATCGAGAAAACAAACTTTCTCCGGCGCAAGTAAAAATTTTAAACGGCGTGGGAAATGAGTTAGAAAATAAACTTAAAACAGCGCGCGCCGAAATAGAAAAAGCGGATCCGGTTTTCAAAGCGGAAAGAATTCGAGTGACCGAGTATGAAGATCTGGACGACGACGATAAAAAAGTCGTGGATAACCGAACTGCGCTTGAAAAAAAGGTTCTTGAAAAAACAAATTTCAAAATTATTGGCAAGCCGAGCCTGACAAACACCGGTTCCTTCTGGGAAATTGAAGATGGGAAGAGCGATCGTTTTAGAGTAAAGCTGAGCTGTGGGGCAATCGCGGCTCTTTCTCTCGTTAAGGTTCATGAAAAAGAAGCCAAAGGGACGCTCGTTCCTTTTGAAAAAATCTTCGGGTGGTGTAATTCCGCGTATCATAATATTCCCCTTTTTCAATCCGAACTGGGCGGAGTCGCAGCAGTGAGTCCAAAAACGCGAGCCTTTCAGCGAGTCGACCCATCGATGTCGCCGCTTGAAATCGAAAAGTTCCAAAAGGACAATCTCGCAAAGTATATCGAGTATCTCGGGAAAAATGGAATTTTACTTGGCGTTCCAAAAACGCTTGAAGAGATTGAACAAGGCATTCGACACGACAACGAAGGTGATATGCCCGCGCCAGCGATTCCAGGAGGCTTACCTCCGCTTCCACCGGGAGTTCCGCAAAACCTCCCTCCGATCCCGCAACAAATGCCTATCGGGGTCTAAAAAAATCGCATGGCTAAAAATTGAATTGGCTCCGTCATTACAATAGATTGTGAGGAATGAAAACTCACAACGTGGAAATTCAGCATGTTTCAGATACTGCAATTTGGGTTGCCTATTACCGCGCTCTAGAATCCAAACGACCCGATGCTCTATTCCACGATAAGTTCGCTGAGATTCTTGTTGGAGAGCGCGGTGAAAAGATTGCGATGAGCATGAAAGGCACCTCACGCTATACGCAATGGTCCGTCGTCATCCGAACTTATATTATTGATCAGTACATTCAAAACTTAGTGGCGAGTGGGGTCGACACGGTCATTAATCTCGGAGCAGGTCTCGATACGCGTCCCTACCGCTTATCACTCCCAAAAACTCTGCGATGGATTGAAGTCGATTATCCCGAGCTGATTCAATACAAAGAAAAACTTCTGAACACTCAAGTTCCCAATGTAAATCTTAAACGGATATCGCTGGATCTCGCCGACCGCCCTCAGCGACAAGCGTTTTTCAAACAAATCAGCGAAGAATCCAAAAAAGTTTTGGTGATCACCGAAGGCGTGATTCCCTATCTCAGGGAAACTCAAGTTGCGGAGCTGGCAGAAGACATTTTGTCTCAGAAGAACTTTGAAAACTGGATTGCAGAATATATTTCAAAGCAAGTTTACCGTTACTTACAAACGCAAAAACGAAAGAAACAGATGCAGAATGCTCCGTTTCTATTTTTTCCGGAGAATTGGTTCGGCTTTTTTGAAAAATCCGGCTGGAAACCAAAAGAGGCTCGATATCTCGCTGAGGAAACGGAAAAGCTTCAACGCAAGCAACCTTTTCCCTGGTGGTCGCAAATCTTCGTGCCTTTTATGAGTTCAGAGCAGGTCAAACAAATGCGTCAATCCATGGGTTACGTGGTGTACTCTCGGCTCTGATCTCCGTCTTTTTTTGCAGTCTGCGAAATAACCCTTTATAATTTTATAACGCTCCCATTTCGCATCTATGAAAAAAGCAGATCAGCAAACACCGATTTATTTTTACTGTGGTTTAGCCATTCTATTCGTTCTTTTTTTGATCCATCCTTGGGTCGGGCCTGACATCTGGTATCACCTTTCGATTGGAAGAAGTGTTTGGGAAAATAAAGCCGCGATGCCACCCAATTTAACGGTTCTCAATCAACCGGGCTTTGTGAATTTTTACTGGCTTTTCCAACTCATCTGCTTCTCAATCTATCAAACCGGCGGCCATGTCGTATTAAGTCTATTTTTTGTTTTGCTTTGGGCGGGAATTGCTTGGAACTGGTTTAGGATTGCAAGGCCGTTGCGATTTGGCTGGCTCGGCTTTTTTCTCGCTTTAATCTCCCTATTGATTATTCAACGGCGATTTGAAGAGCGTCCCGAAATTCTCGCTTATCTGATTCTCGCAATGCAGATCCGCTGGGCGTTGATGTGGAATCCTCATCGAAGAATAGGTGTTAAGCTTTGGATCTCCGTTTTTGTCTCTGAAATATTTCTCAGCAGCGTGCATGGCTATTTTATATTTGGGCCCGCGATTTTTGGTTTGCGAGCGGTTTGTAGCTCTCTAGATAAAACTAAGCCTAGGACCCAAAGATATTGGTTTCAGATCTTAAGTGTTATAGCTCTTCTTTTTACTTGCACGGTCATCACGCCCCTCGGAATTCAGAATTGGAAAGGTGTTTTAGCACTGGCCGAGATTCTTCACTCTCCAGCGGCCGCCATGATTTCTGAATTCCATAGCGTTCAGCTGCGCTATCCTCAAGACTATGTCTTCTGGGGAGGTTGTCTAGCAACGCTTGTCGCCGCTATCGAGGTGGGGAGACGGAATCGCAAATTCTGGTTTCACTCTGCGCTGAGCCTTGTAGGAGTCGCGCTCAGCGCGGATGTCTTAAGAAATTTACCCTTACTCATCTTGTTCTCAGCACCGATGTGGAGAATTTCTCTTCGAAAAATCAAACTCAAAAAACAATTTTTAAAACCACTGCGAATCTTTGCGGGCGTGAGTCTTGTGGGACTTTCAATTTTAGTGGTCACGGACGAGTATTATCATCTCACCAAAAACCCCAATACTTTTGGGTTGGGCATTTCTCAGGAATTATATCCCCACAAATTTGTCGAATATGGAAAAGCCCAAAACCTTAAAGGTCCGGTTTTTAACGATCCCAATTATGGTGGATTTCTCGAATACCACCTTCCTCACATGAAAATTTATTCGGATTCCAGATATTGCAATTCAGAATTAGTCTTAGAGTATTTTAATGCGCTCACTCAACCCGAAAACTTTTCTTATCTCGATACAAAATCTCAATTTCAAGGGATTATTTTAGATATCGCTCAAAGTAAAACTCTTGTGGCACCGCTTTTGAGACATCCGGATTGGGTACTGGCCTACGCGGACGCTCAGAACGCCTATTTTTCCAAGGACAAAACCATTAAAACCGATCTGCGCTTTTTTCGAGGGGAGAATTTGACGACAGTTCCTTACCACCATTTTGCGACGACGTGGCTCATCAACCTTGCCGATACGGGACGAAATGATTTGATGCTCATCGCGCTCAAGCAATTAGCCGCTCAAGATCGTATCCCAAGCTCCGTAATGGGGGTGGCTTTGCAATATTCTCTTTTTTCGAAAGATTCCGAATTGATTCAAAATGCCAAAGCGTTGCGAGGAAAATTAGCGGCTAGTAACGAGGAGGAAATCCGACAAATCGACAGTCTTATGATGCAATAGAGGTCTTGGGTAGTTCTTCCTGAGGAATTTCTTTTAAGCAGTCTTCGCGCGAAATCATAAAATTAAATTTAAAAATGAACCAAAGTGCCGCGAGGCCGTCCTTCCAACCAATTTTTTTTCCCTGGCGGTAATTTCGAGGAGTGTAACTGACGGGAAGTTCTTTGACTCTCACATCGAACTTCGCGATGTAACTTGTAATCTCTGGCTCAAACCCAAAGCGCAAAGTGCGAATGCGATAACTTTTCAAAAGCGAGCTTCGAAACACTTTGTAGCACGTTTCCATGTCCGTTAACTTCAATCCCGAAAAAAGATTGGATAGAAACGTTAAAAATTTATTGATTGAAGTATGAAAGCTATACTCTTTTTTTCTACCTAGATAGCGGGAGCCATAAACCACGTCCGCTTCATTTTTCATCAGAGGAACGATGAGTTTCAAAATATCGGCAGGGTTGTATTCGAGATCGGCATCTTGAATGACAATGATTTCCCCTTTTGCCATTTCGATGCCTTTATAAATGGCAGAACTTTTTCCGATATTGTGTTTGTGAACAAATAATCTCGCTTGAGGGTAGATTTTAAGACACTTCTGAATGACGGACAGGGACTTGTCGGTGCTTCCATCTTCAATGAGGATCCACTCGGTCTTTACAGGCCAGGCAATAGAATCCAATAAAGACAGAATTCTTTCGATATTTTTTTCTTCGTTGAAAACAGGAATCAAAATCGAGAGCATACGAATCGGTTCGTTTGATTGCCCTAGAGATGGATGGATGGGTTTGTGATTTGCCATTTGCCGTAAACGCGATGCGTAATCAATCTTCCGAATAATCTACTAACTATTCGGTCGAAAACGGCAAATGGTTTAAAAAAGTTCTTTCTGTACTTACTGGACGCTTAAACTTGCGAGATCTTGCGTCGTAAAACTGGGTTGCGCGCCGGGCAACTGACAATTTTTCAACGTTAAATCGAGTTGATTATTCGAATCAAGGCAATCATAAATCCAGGCGATTTGCTGACCGTAGTTAGTGCCTTTTTTGTAAGTGATTGTTCCATTTTCATCAATTTCGCAAGGGTTATCGAGGGTGCATTTTTTACCTTCGTCGTTGCCGGTATTATTAACGCCAATAACAATTTTTTTACCCGCTTCAATAATTGGCGATCCCGATGTTCCGTGAATAGTTTCGCATCCGGGTAGGGAGTAACGGATGGATTGCTCCCAAGTGTATTTATCTTCTTTTAGCTTGTGAACAATCCCATCAATCTCGCAGCGATACCCGAGCTGCCAATAACCAGAAATGATTTCGATTGAGGTTTTGGATTGGTAAGGTTTAGACGATAATGTAAGTGGAGCGAGATGATAGAGGGCCGCAATTTGCTCATACGTTTTCGCTAGACGGTAAATCGCCATATCTGTTTTTGTCATCGTGCCGTAGATAATTTCAGTGGCCAAAACGGTTCCGATCTTCTTAGCCGTTTTATTTAAAAGACCGAATGAGCGTTTAGATTTTTTCCCTGCGATATGAGCTCCCGCTGCCATCATTTTTCCTTCGATGCAGTGTCCATTCGTGAGCACCATCGCAAAATCAGAATCTTTAGAGTTCTCAAATCGTACGAGACTTCCAGAACAGTTATTGAGTGAAACAATTCCTTCGAAGTCATAATCTGCCGTGAATGTCTCCGGGAGGATCCACGGATTCATTGTATTAAGCGGATCGATGAGCGGCATCGGCCGGTTGGTTGGCAATGCGTTTGCTTTAAATGCGAACAATACGACGAAAGAAAATAGAATTTTGATTTTCATTTTGAGGGCTCCGTGTGCGCACGGGTTGTGCGTTTTGAATAATTACAAACGCAATTCTAACAATTGCCAAGCTCCAAAAATTTGATTCGAAGAGTCAAACACGGTTTCGACTGTTGGCAATCAGAATGCTATGATTTGATTTAAAACAATTCTCGAATAAAAAAATATGACACCTAGGTCCAACTCAGTCGCAACTCTCGCAATCAAATTTTTCCTCACCATTTTTTTCTTTTTTTGTTTTTCGGGTGCTGCTTACGGATGCGGAGAAGATTGCTCGTTGGATCCCAACGTTTGTGCCACGAGCGACTGCAAAGTATGCAATGGTTTTGTCTGCGAATCGTGTTGTATTACCGACGTTGGATTGTGTGACACGAATGTGTGCACCGTCGCTGGTGGTGAGTGCCGTGACGTGGGCGGGCAAGCGTGCCCAGTGTCGGTTCCGGAAGTGCCCGAACAAACGCACTTTTGGTTATACCTACTTGTCGTTCCATTTGTATTTCTGATTCCTTGGATGATTGTACGACGACGCAAGGGTTTACTTGGAAATCATAAAACATGAAGCAAAATTTAATTTCGAGTCTCAAGAAGGCGTTTTTAATTTTGTTCATTCCTGCGATTCAACTTCTCGCTCTTCGCTTATATCTGCACTATGGACTTAAACTTCGAATCGGGTTTCGCGGGACGACCGATTACGACTACATTCTTCCTGTTCCTACCGCCTTTCTGCTCTTTGTCTACTGTTTAGATACTGCGAAACCACTCGTTTTAAAACTACAACCGAGAGTTTTAACGTTCAATCTGATCTCAGTTTCACTGTTTCTGATTTTGAATCACTTCATCTCGACGATGCCTCCCCATTTAGCTTTTCCATCGGCAGCCTGGGGAACTTTGCTCGCTGCCGTCATTCTGTCGAGCTTGTGTCTGTGGGTCTCGCCCCAGACGTATTTTCGTAATCCTAATTTCAGCACGGTTTTGCCAGCCCTTTTGATCGCATTCCTGTTTCCTGTTTATATGAACTCATTTGAAGAAATTTTTAGAGTCTTCAGTCTTGCAACCACTTTTATGGTGAAGACAATCTTTACTGTATTTTTTCGACAGAGTGTCGACGTCTCCTACTCAATCACTGATAAGGTGCTGTCTCTAAAACATTCTTTGCTCCATTTGCAAATTGGAAAGGGTTGCGCAGGAATGGAAAGCGCGTTTCTTTTTACTTTTGTCTACCTTGCCTTTTTAACGGTTCACCACAAAATTCTAGGTGTTAAAAAATGGATTTTGTTTTACGGAGTAGGCATTGCGATGATGTTTTTTACAAACATCGTCCGAATTGTCCTTTTGTTTTGGTCGGGCGTTGGCTTACGGAGCTGGCTAAGTTTCGAAGTGGCGACGTCTATTTTTAAGGCGATTGCCCACACCCACTTAGGTTGGGTTTTATACGGAGTGACAGGAATTCTGTATTTCAGATACTTGTATCTGCATTCCATAACTCGTTCAAACTTTGAAAGTTTTAAAAGCGAAGAAATGCTTCCGGCTTAAAAATTTACGAAGCTTTGCGAATCTCGGGTTCTTCTTTTACCGTTTTAGCAGGCGGTTTTAGCGAGGGTAAAAGGCCTTGTCCCGTTGTCAGTAAGGTGTAAGACCATTCGAAAAGCGAAGAGAAAGAGTCGCGCGAAGGGCGTCGTTCAACGCCGTTTTTTTCCAACTTTTTGATGCACGTTTTTAATTTCGATTTGTCAGCGGGGTTCGAGAGATCAAATCGAATCCCGTAGCGGAAAATGCCTGAGTGTTCGTAGTAATGAGCAATATTTCCTTTGAGACTTAAGACATCAAAAGTCAGCATTTCATCGGTTGTTTGAAAAACCATCAAAACCGGTTTTTCGGAGTCAAGTTGTGGACTAGGAGCGTTTAGAAGCACTCCGCCCTCTGAAATATTGACGATGTTTGCGGTAAAATTAAGAGAGTCTTGGGTTGTTTTCGCCTTCCAGTCGACTTTATATCGAGGTTTGGCTTCCCACCAACGAAATTTCGGGTCGATGTAGGCAAGTTTCACCGCAGGGATTAAAAAATAACTCACGACTAAAAGATTTAAGAGACACATGCTTAAAAAGAGCGCGGTTGAAAAGGCGCCGGGTGCTGCTTGGTGATTGTGGTAGTGACCGTAAATAATTAAAGCTTCGATCAGAATAAAAACGGGAAGACTCCATTTTTTTACGGCGTAAATGGCAATGCCTGCAACAGGGCAAGCGATAAAAAACATAAAGAGGACGTAGGGATTTTGGAGGCTTGTAGAGCCCAAGATATAGTGAGGAGTGCGACCCCAATACAAAGAGTAAAATAAAATCTTAAAGGCCGGTTCGCTCAAATGCAAAAATGCCAGAATTACGATGGGCCAAGGTTTTCTTTCCATAACGCTTATCTTTTCGTCTTTTTTGTTGATCTTTCTTAATGAAAATTCGTGCCTAGGTTTGACGTTCTCATAATTATGAAAATTGTGAAGAAAAGCCGCTGACTCCTCGAGATCATAGTAGAAAGGGGAAGGTGGTCTATTCTTACTTCTCAGATAGAGTTAAAATGGATAAAGATTAGTGGGTTGGAATCCGTTGTACGTAGGTAGGCATTATGAAAACTATTCTGTTAAAAAATCCGATTAAAAAATTCCTCGGCGTTAGTTTAGTCCTCGTTTGTGCTGTGGTTTTTAATGGATGCGGTCAGGGTGCAATTCCAGGAGGCGGCGAACTTTCGAAAGCTGTCCCCGAAGGAGTTCCGCATGCACCAAACGACGAAGCTCCGATTGTCTCCACATCAAATGGAATGGTGAGACAAGCTATCCCCGGTTTCTCCTCTGAAGATTCCACTCCGCGCACCCCAATTACTTATAGCGGAATGTCGAACTAGCCTAACTCATCGAAAATATACATGAATTCTCTGATGGCAGAGAGCCATCTGAAATTTCACTCCAGGAGAGCTAAACCCTTGAAAAAACAAGTTTAGCTTTGGAAATTGCTTGGACTTTTGATATCGTCCCACACCTATGGCAACCGAAATCAATCACTGCAGGCTCTGCAAGAGTCCTAACCTCGATTCTATCTTAGAACTCGGTGAAGAAAGTTTTACCGGAATTTTTCCGAAGAGCACCACTCAAACGGTTCCGACCGGCCCCTTGAGTCTCATCAAGTGCACTCGATGTGACCTGGTTCAACTCGCCCATTCATTCGATTTAAATCAGATGTACGGAATGACTTACGGTTATCGTTCGGGACTCAATCTTTCGATGGTCCGCCACTTAAAAGAAAAAGTCGAAAAACTTGTTCAAAAATATTCTCCTAAACCGGGCGATCTGATTCTCGATATCGGAAGCAATGACAGCACACTTTTACAATCGTACCCGCGCATGGGTTTTCAACTCGTGGGAGTCGACCCTTCGGGCGTAAAATTCAGACAGTATTATCCGGATGATATTTCTTTGATTCCAGATTTCTTCTCTGCAAAAACGGTCACAAAGCACTTAGGGGATAAAAAAGCGAAACTGATTACCAGTATCGCGATGTTTTACGACCTCGAAGATCCGAGCCAGTTTGTGCGCGAAGTCGGTGCGATGTTGGCTCCAGATGGTGTCTGGACGCTTGAGCAAAGTTATTTGCCAACGATGCTAGATGCCTTGTCCTACGACACGATTTGCCACGAACATTTAGAATATTACGGACTAAAGCAAATCAAGTGGATGATGGACGCTGCAGATTTGAAAATCGTCGACATCGAGTTCAATGATGTTAACGGTGGTAGCTTCTCGATTTCAGTTGCGCGAAAGGATGCTGAATACCCCGAATGCACAGAACGCATTCAAAGTGTGCTCGCCGACGAAAAACGTCGAGGGCTTTCAACGCTTCAACCCTATTACGAATTCAAAGAAGCGATGGAAAAACACAAGCGCATTCTGATTCAATTTTTTGAAAAGGCGAAAAGCGATGGGAAAACAGTATACGGGTATGGCGCTTCGACCAAAGGAAACGTTTTACTTCAGTATTGTGGAATCACGCGCGAAGAAATGCCGTTCATTGCGGAGGTCAACGAAGACAAGTTCGGCTCTTTCACTCCAGGAACGCTCATTCCTATCATCAGCGAAACAGAAGCTCGTAAAAAACAACCCGATTATTTCTTTGTTCTGCCATGGCACTTTAGAAACGGGATTTTAAAACGAGAAACTGCATTTCTAGAAGCTGGCGGCCAATTTGTATTTCCTCTTCCACGTTTTGAAATCGTTTCTTCTAAAGGGTCTGAGTATCCTCTTGAGACTTCTGCGAACCCTGAACTCAATCGAGAGCGAGTTCCTCAACAGCCAACTCTATAGGAATTTTTGAATGAAAAAAATTCTCATCATTGGCTCCGATGGACAGGACGGAAAGCTTTTAAAAGAAAAACTTCTAGCTTCCGACCACGAGCTTTGCCTAGTCAGCCGCAGTCAGACGACACTTTTGTCTCGACAGATGGGAAGCCGTCCATTCGAAGCAATCAATGTTTCCGCAATCGAATCCGTTAAAAAGGGGATCGAAACTTTTCAACCGGATGAGATTTATTACTTAGCGGCTTATCACCATTCTTCCGAAGATCAAGTCCCCGAAGAGAAGGAACTTTTTAATCGAAGTTATGACATAAATGCTTTTTCGGTGGTTAATTTCTTAGAGTCTTTACGACAATTAAAATCGAAAACAAAATTTTTCTATGCCTGTTCGTCTCATATCTTCGGAATCCCCGAAACCCCTCTCCAGGATGAGCAAACGCCTTACCGCCCGGTCAATGTTTATGGAATGACAAAACTTGCGGGTCTTTTAGCGTGTCAGTATTTTCGTAAGCAACACGGGGTGCTTGCGAGCGTCGGAATTTTATACAATCACGAATCTCATTATCGCGCTCGAAAATTCATTTCGAAAAAAATTATCGATACCGCTTGGGAAATTAAACTGGGGAAAACAAACAAGCTGACTTTGGGAAGCCTTTCGTCGGTCGTGGACTGGGGTTATGCGCCGGATTTCGTCGATGCGATGCTGGCCATTGTGGCACTCGATACTCCGGATGACTTTATTGTCGCCACTGGCGAGCCCCATACCGTTAAAGAGTTTACCGATATCGCGTTCGAGTTGCTTGGGCTCAACACTCAAGATTTTGTCGTCGAAAACGGAACTATTATGACTCGTTCCAGCCTTCCGCTCATTGGAAGTCCCAAAAAATTAATGGAAAAAACGGGTTGGAAACCGAGTGTGAGTTTCAGGGGAATGATAGAAAAAATGATGAACGAGAAGCAAAACGAACGAATAAACGACGTTTTGGTTTTTGTTCCAACTTACAATGAACGAGAAAATATCGAACCGCTTTACAAACGGATTGTGAAAACGGCATCGAATCTCGATATCCTTTTCTTAGACGATAATTCTCCGGATGGAACAGGCGATATCATGGATGGAATTGCCAAACTCAATCCGCAAGTCAAAGTCATTCACCGCACGGGAAAGCTTGGAATTGGAAGCGCTCATCGCGAAGGCATTCTTTGGGCGATGGCTAAAGGCTACAAAACGCTTGTCACCATGGATGCAGACTTTACACACTCCCCGGAAGTGATTCCTCAACTTTTGGAAAGGGCGGAGAACAATGAAGTCGTGATCGCGTCTCGCTACCTCGAAGAAAATGGGATTAAGAGCTGGAACATTTTTAGAAAGTTTCTCACCTGTACCGCACATATTTTAACTACTGTTCTATTGGGATTGAAATACGACACGACGGGAGCTTTTAGAGTCTACCGTTTGGATAGAATTTCGAAAAACTACCTCGATAAAGTCCGTTCGAATGGCTACTCGTTCTTTTTTGAGAGCATCTACGTGCTTCACAACATGCAGTATCGAATTGACGAAATCCCCGTCATTCTGCCGACCCGCACTTACGGAAGCTCTAAGATGAGCTACCGTGAGATGTTCAGAAGCTTAAAGCTTTTATTTACACTCTCTGCCGAGAGACTCGGTCAGATGTGTTACCTGCTTCCGAAAAGACAAGAAACATAAAGGATTAAAAATGAGCTTAGACATCACATCCAATGATTTGGTCCAAGAGCGGTCCGAGTGGAACGAATACTGGAATAAAAAAAATCGCGGCGGAGTTTTATATTCGCTCATTGCTGAATTCTATCGAAAAGTGATTATCCGTCCGAATCTAAATTATTTTATCCGTAAGTATTTTAAACCTGGTTCCGTTCTTCTCCATGCAGGATGTGGAAGTGGTCAAGTTGATCAAGATATCTGCAAAGATTTTAAAATCATTGGAATGGATATTTCTCCGCGCGCTTTGGAAATCTACAAAGAGACTAACGCTACTGGCGAAACTTTGCTTTCAAGCATCTTTTCTATCCAAAAGCCGGATAAAAGCTTAGACGGAATTTACAATCTAGGTGTGATGGAACATTTCACCGAAAGTCAGATTCAACAGACTCTCGTCGAATTTCGACGGGTTTTAAAAGACAACGGACACATTGTTTTATTTTGGCCACCGGAGTTCGGTTTAAGCGTTCTCTTTTTCAAATTTATGGTGAAGGCAACGAAGATCGTCTTCCGAAAAGACGTCAAATTTCATCCGGATGAAATTTCTCGTGTTCAATCTAAAAAAGACGTGACCGCGGTTTTGAAAAAAGGCGGCTTCGACGTTGCCGAATACTCTTTCGGTCCCAAAGACGTTTTTACCTATTCGATTATCGTTGGCCGAAAATCCGCTTAATGTTTTGCATTTAGGCAGTTCGCGGCGGCTCTTGCGACAAGCTCTGAACCTTTTTCGTTGAAGTGGACTTCATCGTAGAAATTTTCTTCTGACGGCGGGATTTGAATATCCAAATCACAGAACTCTTGGCCATTGGCTTGAGCGAAGTCTTTTAATCTCGAATTGTAAAGAGCGGCAATCTGAATCAAAGATTCTAAGTCTAATGTGTACGATTCATTCGGAGGGGTCATCCAGAAATTCTTCCGTGTTTTTTCGTCGACGCCCGGTTTGTAAGCATTGGGTTGATTCATGAAAATGCAACGAACATGGTGGGATTTGCAGAGTTTGACCGCTTTTTCGAGATACGTTCGATATTCTGCGATTAAATCGGACGCCTGATATGTACGGACATCCGTTCGAGAAAGAGAATTGCTTTGTTTCGTAAAATAGTCTCCTTTTTCGACCCGAAAATTAGGTGCCTCGGGCAACTTTGGACGAGGGATGAAGGCTTGTGCGGCAATTCCTAAGAGAGAATTCCGTAAGTAAAGCTCTGTCATGTCGTAATACTCGAGATGGAAAAAACCATAGAATCGATTAAGCTTCTCAACGCTTGGATCGTAGTGATTGATAATATCTTTATTCCAATCGTTAATTCCCATCAAAAAAATCGCGACATCCGGATGCAGTTTTAAAATCTTTTTGAAATTGTCCAAGACGTGAACCATTCGGAGTCCTGAAACTCCGGTATTAATCACTTCCGCCGGGTTTCCCGTCATATTTTCGAGACGGGTTTGGAGGAGGTCGGTCCAAGTTTTGCGGTCATCGATATAAATCTGCTCGGTCGTGCTCGCACCCAGTGCAAAGATTCGAAGGGTTTTCGATTTATGAGTGTAATCAATTTCCTTGGTCGCTCGAAATCCTAACTTATCGGTTGAAATATTTTGAATGCCTTGGATCCCTGGCAGTCCATTTCCTTGCACGTCCAACTGGTATTTCATGGAAGGTGTGAGGTGGTGATATCTCTGGTAAAAGACGAGCGAGAGAAGTGTTTGTAAGATGAGAAAAACTCCTCCCCAGCAAGCATAGACTCGAATCGATTTATTTTTAGAAAGAAGACTTAGCAGAGGAAGGCAGTAAAGGACTATCGAAAAGCTTCCCCATTTGACCGACTCCAAGTCCAAAGTGACGACTCCGAACAGAGCACAAATGATGGCTAGGATTAAAAGCAAGTTTTTCATCGTTTTATCTATTGTAGCAGGGATTTTACCAGTCGGGGAATACTCACGTCCATTCGATACCCCACAGACATATGGCCATCATCGAATTCCTCGTGATCGTGAAGGACTCCAATTTTTTTCAATTCTTGTGACATCGCCCGAGAGCCCCAGTGCAAGCCGAATTCGTCCCGATTCCCGCAGTCGATGTAGACGTATTTTAGCTGGTGGAGCGCCTTTTTATGGTGAGAGATCATGCGGACCGGATCAAGCGCTTGCCAACGTTTCCAAACATCGAATTTAAAGACGCCCGTTTCTAAATCGATGGGAAATTCGATCCCCAATTCAAAGTCGGGGTGAGGGGAGTAGTGAGCCGCCATGGCGAGAATATTGAGTGTGTCGTGGTATCCCCGTCGCTTGTGATTCACATCTTTCCAAAAGTCTTCAAGCCATTTTTTAGGCCCTCCCGCTTTTTTAAAAGCGTCCAATGCGATCTTTAAATCGGGCAAATATCCTAACTCAAAATTTGAATCTCCAGAGTGGCAAGCCAAGGCTTTAAATCGACCGGGATGTCGCATGGGCAGAACCATCGAACCATAGCCTCCCGATGACTTCCCTAAGACGCCCCAGCCGAGCACCTTAAATTGGCTTTCGATAAAGGGGAGGATTTCTTGGATAAGATAGTCCTCATAATTCCCAATAGCAGGTGAATTGATGTATTGGCTTCCGCCCAATCGATTAAAGCAGTCGGGCGCGACTAGAATCAAGGGCTGGGTGGCTCTTGAGAGAATCAACCGGTTGATTCTCGAATCCAGATCTTCGGTTAGCGTATCGCGATTGAAAAACTGGGCACCCGTTCCTGTAAAGCCGCTGAGAGCAAGCAAGGTCGGATAGGCCTGTGAGGGGTCATAGTCGGGAGGGAGATAAACATACAAGTCTCGGCTCACCGTATCACCCAACGGGTTGTTTTTTAAAACGGTGCTTACGTGTTTTAGAATTTTTAGCATCTCGTAAAGTGTAAAAGCACCTTATTACACGGTCAAATCAGGTTGCGAGAACCTAAAGAGGTGTCTAAACGGCCCCGGTTTCTATCTCCTCATGCCTAAAAGAGTTTGGCATCTTCTTTGCTCTATTTAGATGTCAGGAAGGAGAGTAGATGAAAGAAAAAAAAATCCTGAAGCAGCAACCGACAGTACAAATTTTATGGGCGGGAGTTGTTTACGGAATTTTATTTTCGATTCTCTCAGTTCTCTTCATCCAAAAGTTTGATGTTAAAAAAATTCAACTCTTTGGTGCGAACGAAAACCAACCCAATATCTTCTTGAATTAACCAACCTTACGACCAGCCAAAGAGGCGGGAAATGCACCCCCCGCCTCTTTCATCTTCACATCTCATTTAATATTAATATTAAACTTAATATTAATATTAATTCCGAATCGCGAGTTCACCCTCATCTCTGCTGTAAAGAGAGTTGATCGCCTTCACATCTCCGTCACTCAAACCCTTCCGCTGCCCCATTCCCTTCGTCGAGCTTCCGTCCTTTTTCGTAATCGTAGGCTTTTCATTCTTCGAAAAAGCCATCGATCCATAATGCATAATCGAAGAATAATCGTAGTCGTTTAAAAGCCGTTCGTTTTCCCCAATGAAATCGAAATTAAATTTCTTCTCCGACTCAATATTATCCCAGTGGATCACGATGAAATCATCTCGGTCACTGCGACTTTGCTCGTGCCACAGACCGAGCGCATGGAGCGACTCATGAGCGGTACTGCCCACAGAACAACGTTCGCTGAGTTTAATCACCTGTCGTCCGCCTCTGCGTCCCACACCCGAAGAACACACGGTTCCTGCGACGGCTTGGTAATAGACGTAATCGCGTTGGCTTGTTCTTTTCACAAATCGAATTCGGCTAACTTCTTGAATCATCGCCTGTGCTTCGAAAACTCTGTCAGGATTAGGAAGTGCGGGATCCACTTCATAGTAGACGATGCCTTTTTCCCACAGAGACGATCTCGCGGAGACACTGACCGCATTGCGACTTTTTTCTTTGAAGTTTCGGATCGCTTCAGCCTGTTCTTGAGTTCCGAGCGAAATATCCCCTTCGACAATAGCTTCCCCATCGATGACTTCGTAGTTTACTTTTTTATCGGTAAATGTCCGACCGCTTAGATACGTGTAAGGAATGGTTTCGAGATTTTGACTTTTTTGACAGGCCGATAGGCATACCAAGACAAAAGACAACCCAATTAACTTATTCATTTTTTAACCCCCAACTTTTGATATCAAGCGCATTTTGCCGAGTAAAGTTAGCAATCTAGAGACGCCTCAGTATTGGATGCAAATGTTAAGGTAGAGTCTGGCGAAAATTAAATTGTTTTAATCTCCACTTCATGCGTCAATGCGCGGGATCTTCTATTCTAGGATCAAGTGGAGTGGTTCCACGAATTCAATTATCAAAGGAAAAATGTATGAAAAAAGTAGCATTGTCTCTTATCTTGGCTGGACTTGCATTCAGCCCCGTCATCCACGCGAACGAAGAGGTTCCTCCAGCGGCTCCTGTCCCAGCAGCGACAGAAAAGTCCACCGAAGCAAAAGCTCCCTCGCATCGTGCAGCTCGTAAAGATGCTCGCAAAGAATGCTTAAAAGAAAATGCAGATCTTAAAGGAAAAGATCTCCACAATTGCATCAAAGGCAAACTCGGTAAGTAATTTCTCAGACGGGAGGTGCGGCATCCATGACTGCGCCTTCCGTTGTTTCCATAGACAACCTATTTTAGAACGCCCATACTTTTTCTATGCATGTGCTTGTTGTCGAAGATGAACAAAAAATCCGCGATTTCTTAGTCAATGGACTGAAGGCTGAGGGTCATACCACTTTGGGAGCCGCAAGCTTTCAATCGGCAAAAGAGACGATTGAGCAAGATTCCGAACAACTGATCGATTTTGTACTGCTCGACCGAATGCTCGAGGACCAAGATGGGTGTGAACTCATCCCCCTCTTAAAAAAAACGCATCCCAAATGTGCCATTCTAATTCTGTCCGCTGTCGGTTCCGCAGAGGAAAAAGCCGACCTCCTCGACAAAGGGGCGGATGATTATGTTTCGAAACCGTTTTCATTCGTAGAACTCTCTGCTCGGATCCGCGTTTTGTCGCGCCGTAATCCGGTCGGTGAAGTGCGTAAACACCTCGTGTTTCGTGACTGCAAAGTTGATTTAGTGGAACACTCGGTTGCAATTTCCGGTAAAAAACTCGAACTTTCTCAGAAAGAATACCAGCTTCTTTTGATCTTTTTGAAGCAACCGGGAAGAGTCTATAACCGCTTTCAACTTCTCGATCAAATCTGGAATTCGCAATATGAAGTAGAGTCCAATGTGGTTGAAGTCACGATCAATAACTTGCGAAGAAAATTAGAGTCCTCAAAAAGCGAAGTCATCATCGCGAGTAAAAGAAACATAGGTTATTGGATTGAAGCGTAGATTTGTCGTCAACATTTTCATCGCGCTACTCCTTACGATCGTTGCTGTATCGGCGATGCATTTCTACTTTTTGAAAAGCGAGAGAATGCGGCTCATCGATAGAGAGATCGAAACGACGGCCACCGCCCTCATCTCGTCAGATATTTCGCAGCTCCCGATCGACGATTTTGAAGAAGCCGAAGAGTACCTTCACGATATTCTAGGGACTAAAAAAATCGCAAAGATCATTTTGTTACGACGATCGGGTGGAAAAATCATCTATTCAAACGCAAACGCTGATTTTGTACCAGACGAGTTACCTCTCGGGGCGGGTTGGGATACGATCCATCAAGGGTCCCATACGATTCGGCTTCTGAGCGTGCCGGTAGAGAGAAAACAGGTTCTGCAAGTCGGACTTTTCCTAGACCGCGAAGAATCGGCTTGGAAAATGCTGGACTTAAGATTTTTAGGCTATTGTTTTTTGATTATCGCGGGAATTTTAGGAATTTCCTATTTATTAGCAGGACAACTTCTTTCACCCCTCCGACATTTGGCGCTGTATTTAGATCATGTGACCAATCAAATGGAAAATGCGAACCCCGAGTTTCACACAGCGAAAGGGATTCTCCCTATCTCGACCGATCCCGATGAATTTTCAAAGCTGGTTTCTTCTGTCAATCGCCTCACCGAAAAAATTAATGATAGCTCGAGTACTTTCAAAAGTTGGACCGCTCTAATGGCTCACGAATTAAAAACTCCGATGACCATTCTAAGAAATAATTTAGAGGCGAAAAAAGATCAGAGTGCCTTAGATGAAATCGAAAGAATGGGGAGTTTGATCAATGCTTTTTTAGAGTGGTCGTCGCTCGAAAACGAAAGCAAAGGCCCAAAAGACATTCATGCGGTCACTTTAAACTCAACCCTAAAAAATTATGTCAAAAGAAATCCCCACATTCCGCCGGAGCGAGTTGAGATTCAGGAGATGACCTCCGTCACCGTGTTCGCATCTCCAACTCATGTCGAACAGCTCTGCAGTAATCTGATCGAAAACGCGTTGAAATATTCTCCGTCGAACGAAAAAATTGTTATTTTAGTAGAAGAAAAATCCCTCAAAGTCATCGATGCCGGCCCGGGGCTTCCTGCTACCGTTTTATCCAAACTGGGGCAGCCTTTTAATTTCGTAAAAAAAGAAGGGGTTAAGGGGACGGGTCTCGGTTTGGCGCTCGTTTGCACGCTCTGTAAGAAGTATGGATGGAAGTTTTCGGTAAATCAGAAAAACGGTCAGACCCTCGCTCAGGTCATTTTTAGTTGAGTGTAAGTAGCTGTAATTGCATATAAAGTAATTATGTCTTAAAAAACACTCAGCGTCTAACACGTTGTTCCGATAAAGCTTTTGGAACAACGAGCCAAAGTTAATGATATGGGAAATGCCGCTTTAAAATTTGATTTTCAGACACTCGAAGCTCAAAAAGAGTTTCCGGTTTACAGCCTTTTGACAAAGGTCCTTATCCAATCGCTTTGTCCTTTCTTAAAAAGCGAAATTGTTTTCGGGGACGTCGAGACTACGGACCCCGGTGAAAAATTTTCGTACTGGATTGATGCCAAAATCACAGGCGATCTCGAAGGTGTTTTAGGTGTAGGCGCGGACGCCGCGACATTAAAAGCTTTAGCTCTCACTCAAAAAATTAAAAAGGGTAATGGCCAACCCGATATTGAACAATCGCTTGTAACGATCCATGAAGCGCTTGCGACAGCGCTCGAAACTCAATTTGCCGATGAAGATTTTAAATGCGAACTTAAAAAAGGCTCAGGTCTGGTTCAAGATTACGTTTTTAATCCGCCAAATGATCCGTTTTTTATGTGTCCCGTTGAAACCAAATTCGGAGTCTTGCGAGTCTACTTCTCATTCAAAGCTTCTTCGCACGAACTCATTGAAGAACTGTCTTCAAACGGAAAAATTAATGAACCTCGCAAAATCCGCGTGTTCGCTTCTCAATTGGAAACGCTTTTCGCCAATATCAAAAATCTTGAAAAACTAGAAACCCGTCTTTTGACGGGTCCTCAAGTGCGTAGTCAAATGCGTGGTCAAATCAAAAAATTAAAGCGGATGCTCACTCAGTTAAAATCCGAGTCTTTAGAAACGCTTTTTTCGCCCGCAAAAAAATTAACCACTGAAATTGCAAAAGCTCAAGGCAAGCAAGTGAAGTTTGTGACCAGCGGAACCTGGTTATTCTTGGACAAATCTTTGCTGAACTACCTCTACGAACCTATTTTGCACCTCATCCGAAATGCTGTGGACCATGGAATCGAAGATCCAGAATCTCGAGAGCGCGCCGGAAAAAATCCGATCGGAACGATTAAGTGCCTTGCGGCATTTAATAAACAAGGTTTACGTCTGATCGTGACCGATGATGGAAAAGGTCTCGATTTCAATCGCATCCGTCAGCAAGCGGTATCGAAAGGAATTTTTAGTCAAGATGAAGCGGTCGATAAATTATCGAAAGATTTAGAAGAACTCATCTTCCGTTCCGGATTTTCGACTCGAGATCGCAGTGATTCCGTTTCAGGCCGAGGGTTGGGCCTTGAGGTTTGCCGTCGAAATGTCACGGCAATCGATGGAAGTATTCAAATTCTTTCGACATCTCAACAAGGGACTTCTTTTGAGATTTTAATTCCTCTGACAGAGGACTTCTCTTTAAGAAAAATGTCGCAGGTTCCTGAAGCCGACAGTACTGAAGACGAAAAATCTCGACTGACAGAAGAACTCACAGGGTATTTAGAACAACTCATCCGAGTCGCAGTGCAGTTCCGTGTCGAAAGTACGGTCGAGTTAGCATATGAAGGCTATCGCTTAGCCCATTCGATTAAAGGCGTGACAGGTTTCATGGGTTGGAACCGAGTCGCGGCTTTCTGTCACCACTTTGAAGATGTTTTAAAACTGATTTCTGAAAAGAAAATTCCTTTCAGCGCGGACCTCACCGACCTCATTTTAGATTCTGCGAAAAATCTAAACGAATTTTGCGAAACCTCGAAGAGTTCTGTCGGATTTTCTCTCTACAAAGTTCGGATGCTCGAAGCCCGTCTTTTGCAACTCGTTTGGGGAGCAACCCAAAGTGAAGATCGAACGCATCTGTTTTTCGGCAAATACCATTTAGAAGCCGTCGAAAAATTCTTTGCCCCTCTTTCAGGTGGCAAAGGTTGCACGGTCACTCCAGAGTCCGATTTTGCAAAAGTTCTCTCGCAACCCTGCGGCTCGCTCGTACAATTCAATGGCGACAGAAGAGGTTATGCCTCGGTCCTCACCAGTGAAGAAGGTTTCACTGAACTTCTTTATCCTTATATTTCTGGCGTTCAACGCAAACGAACTGCGAAACAAGAAGTTATGGCACTTTCGGAATTCGCCCGCGTGATGGGAAATGAAATTACGGAAACCACGCGCAAAAGAGGCATTCACCTCTCTTGCTCCACTCCGCTGACGTATTACGGGATCGGAGAACCGTTAAAAATTTTGGGAACACCCACGTATTGTTACCGCGTGGAAATGTGCGGACATGTTTTGTATTTCGCCGGAGATTTCAGACTTCCGACAGAGATTCCTCAACACACTCCACAAGTTTTCAGTGGCTTCAATGCCGATCAATTGATTCGAAGTGCCCGCGGCATCGTCGAAAAACAATTTCAAAAGTGGGATCTCCCCATTCAGTTTAGCGAATCCGCCACTCAATCCGAACTCATTGGGTTTGATACTGGCGTGACCAATCTGATTAATTGCGTGTCCTCAGGAAAGGGAACGCCTGACTGTGTCCTCTTCGCAAGCTACGAAAACAGCGTCGCAAAATATTTAAGCGAAACCCTCTGCAAAGAGCCCGCAAACCCAGGTTTCGAATTTCTGGAATGCCTTAGAGAAGTCGGAAAAAGAATCGGCGTCGGGATGATCTCCGAACTCGAAAAAAAGAAATTCCTACTAAACCTTTCGGACCCCACAGTCCTCTTAGGAAAGGCCTACATCGCCAATTTCAACCAACTCTATGTCACCAACAAATTCATCGGCACAACGCCCTACGGCAAAGTAGAACTCCAACTCCTAATCACCCAAGTCCGCGACTAATCACAACGCAACTCCCCAAACCAAGGTTAAACATTACAAGCCAAGGGCATGGTGGGGGGCTGGGATGCGCTGCCTCAAGTTGTTTCGCAGGCCCACAATAGACTTCGGAGACCCGTCGCGCTTTATTGCCGAGAAGGGTACTTGAGGCAGCGCATCCCAGCCCCCCACCATGCCCGTCGTTTCACGCAACGGACCTAAAGATAACTCCATGAAATTCCGAGAAGTATTATGAGTCCCATGATGGGGCCGTACAAACTCAGGGAATGAGAACGTGATCATCTCGAAAACTCCATTTAGAATTTCATTTTTTGGCGGCGGAACAGATTTTCCTCAGTGGTATCTGAACGAAGGGGGAGCTGTTTTATCAACATCAATTGATAAGTATTGCTACCTCACTTGCCGGAAACTTCCTCCCTTTTTCCCCAATAAACACCGAATTGTTTGGTCGCATATCGAATCGGTTTCGCAGATTAGCGATATCTTGCATCCGGCCGTCAAAGCTGGATTGCAGTACATGAAATTTGACGACTCTGTTGGAATTGAACTGCATCACCAAGGTGATTTGCCAGCCCGTAGCGGAATGGGTTCGTCTAGTGCATTTGCCGTGGGACTTTTACATGCTCTCGCAAAGTTAAAAGGCGATAACATTTCTAAAGGCGAGCTTGCGCAAAAAGCGATTGAGTTGGAACAAGTATTCTTGAAAGAAAGCGTGGGTTCTCAAGATCAAGTCGCCGCAGCTTACGGTGGATTAAATTTGATCCAATTCCAAAAATCGGGCGACATCTCGGTTGAAAATGTCGATGTCAAAATTTCAAGACTTCAAGAACTCCAATCGAACCTGATGCTTTTTTTCACCGGCACCACTCGCAATGGCACTCAGCTCGCAACAAAGACCATCGCGAATCTTCACAAAAAGCGAGACACGCTTTTGCGAATGAGACGTACAGTGGACGAGGGTTTAGATATTCTAACGACGAATTGCCCGATTGAAAATTTTGGCGAGCTTTTACACACGGCTTGGACTGAAAAATGTGAATTGAATCCTGAAACAACGAATTCTGTCATCACTCACATCTATCAAACCGCAAAAGAAAACGGCGCCGTCGGCGGAAAGCTTTTAGGATCGGGCGGAAGCGGATTTGTGCTTCTCTTCGCTCCTCCAGAAAAGCAAGATACGATCACCGAAAAACTTTCACAGTTTCTCCCCGTTCCCTTCAAGTTTGAGAATGAGGGCAGCTCGATTATTCTGAATTTAGCGGATGCGGGTCAGCACGGACAACAGCACATCTTGAAAAAAGCCGCTTAAGCCGCGGTGTGAACCGTAATCATGTGCATGTGATTGTCTTTATACCACTGAATCGTTTTTTGAATCCCTTGCTCTAAAGTCACTTTAGGACTCCAGCCGAAAGTCTCGCGGGCTTTGGTGATATCTAAGAAAACTTTTGTTTTTAAACTGGGTTTTGTGCTGTCGTATTCGATTTTGATTTTCTTGCCTGACGCATGAATAATCTTTTCGACAAGACCCGTGACCGAAACCGAACTACCAAGTCCCACATTCTGTAAGATATAAGGAACGTTTTGCTTCTCGATGGCAAGCTTTACGTAATCAACGAGGTCGGAGACGTACAGTAAGTCTCGCTCTTCGCTACCATCTCCCCAAACAACGATCTTCCCGTTCTCATTGGTCATCACTTTGGTCATGGTCGCTCCAAAGACATGCGAACGCTCGAGATCGAACTTATCATGTGGACCGTAGATATTTGAGTGACGGGCAACGGTGAATTGCGTTGAGCCAATTCTTGAATAAAATTCTGCCATTTTTTCTAAATAGACTTTAGTCCAGCCCACTCCAAAATAGTTTTTGGGGATTTCTTGGTTGGCATCAAAGTCGGTCTCTTTCAGGGCACGTTTGAGATCCGACGGATACATGACCGTGCAGGAGAAAAAAATCAATTTCTTGATTTTTTGTTCAAAGGCTTCTCGAAAGATGAGTGTATTCATCAAGGCGTTGTCGGTGACATGGTAATAAGGCTTATTGACGATTTCTTTCGCCCCGCTAGTTGTGGCCGCTGCCTGAACGACGATGTCTGCACCTTTTAAGATACTCTTTACTTTTTTTGCATCGGTCAGATCACATTTCGTCATTGCGATTTTAGGGTGTGTGAAAGGGATAGAACGAAAGTAAGTTCCGGTCACTTCATAGTCCGGATTCTTCGCGAGTTCTTCCGCAATATTTCGTCCGATAAAGCCCGACGCTCCTAAAACGAGTACTTTCTGTTTCATAATGGTTCTCCTCTTTTACGCAACAAGCTTCTTTTCGTTGAAGACATTGTACCGGTTATCCACGGCCGTTTTGTTCTTGGAATACCAGTCCATGACTTCGCGAATGCCTTGCTCGATCGAAATTTTTGGCGCCCATCCGTAGGATTTTGCGCGCGAAATATCCATAAGTCGCTTCTTATCGCCAGAGGGCTTAGAGGTGTCCCAAATAATTCGCGGTTTGACATCGAGATTCGAAACAATGATGTCAACGATTTCACGGATGGTGACGCCCGTTCCGCTTCCTAAGTTTACGGGGACGTTCACACCTTGTTCTAACAAAGTGAGCATGCCTTCGGCGACATCACGAGCGTGGATAAAATCTCGGACGGGGGTTCCGTCGCCCCAAACGGTGAGTGGGCTTTCTCCGTCCATCGCGCGGCGGATCAACGAAGGAATTACCATCGCATTATTGGGATCAAAATTGTCGTAAGGGCCGTAAACATTCGCAGGTCTTGCAATTGAAATCGCATTCCAACCGTGTTCGATTTGATAAGCTTCGGCCTGCAATTCACCCATTCTTTTTGCCCAACCGGCGAATTTGTCATTGGGAGAAGGGAAGGTTTTCCAAACATCGTCTTCGTGAAAAACTTCGGTCGGTGAGTAAACTCCGACGGTACTTGTAAAGAGATAGCGTTCGACTCCCTTTTGGCGGGCGGCTTCCATCATGTTCGTATTAAAAGAAATCGTCGGTACGAAGAAGCTCGCGGGCTTTTTCGCCGTCATGGCGGGACTGCCTTTGATTCCTGCAAGATGGAAAACAAAGTTCACGCCTTCGCAAGCCTTGAGACAGTTATCGAGATACATCAAATTGGTTTGATGAAATTCTGCCTTGGGATTTGCTCGAGAAGCATCATCTAGCGAAGCAATTCGGACCTTCGCTCCCCGAGCCAATAAAAGTTCGACTAACGGACGACCAATTAAACCCGTACCCCCTGTCACAAGGACAGTTTTGCCTTTAAACACTGAAGAACTCCTTTGAATGGATTTTTGATGGAAAGAAAAGAGGAAGAAATGCTTATGGATATTATAACCGATTTTCGGCAAATGTGTCATTGTGAGGAGCCGAAGGCGACGCGGCAACCTTCCCAATTCAGCGTACAAAGGTTGCCGCGTCGCCTTCGGCTCCTCGCAATGACGCGATCCCGTCGCTATTTTACGAGGCGCAAGGCACCGTCATTTTCCAGCAGATTCGCGGTCTTATAAATGGAGTAAGGAGATTGCTGTGTGGATTCGAAATACGTTCGGATGAGAAGTTCTGCGAGAAGTCCCATGACTAAGAACTGAACTCCGACGACGGCCAAAAAAACTCCGATAAGAAAAAGCGGGTTGCGGTGAACCGCAATGTCTAAATAGTATTTATCAAAGAGTGTCCAAAGCACCGTGACGGCACTCCCTAAAGAGCAAAGAACTCCCGCGCCCCCAAAAACATAAATCGGCTTGGTTTGATACGATTTTAAGAACCAGAGTGTGACGAGATCCAAAATGACTTTAAAAGTTCTCGTGAGATTGTATTTAGAGCGCCCTGCAATTCTTGGACGGTGATTCACTTTATATTCAATGACTCTCGCACCAGATTGTTCCATCAAAATACCGATAAATCGGTGCATTTCGCCGTAGAGTCTGAGTTCCTTGATAATCTCCACGCGAAATGCTTTTTGTGCGCATCCGAGATCATGTAACTGAGATTTCCACAAGTAACGGATCAAAAAATTCGCAATCTGAGAGGGGATTTTGCGCCAGAAGAGATTATCCTGTCGGTTGTGACGATATCCCGCGACGCAATCATATCCGTCTTCAAGAAGTGCCAGCATCGCGGGCATGTCTGCTGGATCGCTTTGTCCGTCGGCATCCATCGTGATGATGAATTCTCCTGAAGCATGTTTCATCCCCGCATCTAAAGCTGCGGTTTGTCCTGAATTAATTCTAAATAAAATCACTTTAAGTGCAGGGTTTGTTTTCGCAAGATCTAAGAGAACTTCACGGCTTCCATCTCGGCTGCCATCGTCGACGGCAACAATTTCGAACGAGTACGGGGTCTTATTCATGACTCCCATGATTTCGGTAATCAAACGTTCGAGATTGTCTTTCTCGTCGTAAACCGGCAATAGAATGGAAACTTTGGGTTTCATATTTTTACGCGGCCTTTTTGATGGTTCCGCCCGTGACGGAAGTCAGCACTTTATAGAGTCGGGTAATGTGCTTTGTTAGATCTTGGGTGTGATTTAAAAGGCAGAATCCTCGTTCGTGAACGAGATTTGAAATTCTTAAGTCACTGACACATTCGTGGTCATAAAATTTTATCACGTTTTGCTGAACGATATTGCCACCCGAAATCGGTCGACAAAAAATCTGTTCATTAGCGAGGGCTTTCATTACGGCTGTAAAATCGACGTTCAACATTGAGTTGATAAGAATCGAAAAAGAGTACCAGGAAGATTTTCCATTCTCCTTTTGCAGAATGAATCGAGGATCCCCTTGGAATTCTTTTACAAACGCCGCTTGATTCGCACGACGAAGATTGAGACTCGTTTCGATTTTCTTCAATTGCTCAGATCCTAGAGCGCCTGTGATTTCCAAAGGTCGGACATTGTAACCGGGAACAAGCACGCGATGAGCTTCCGCCCATTCATTGTTTCCTCTTTCATAAAGCGGTGATTCCGGAGGAAGGTTTTTGGCAAGGCCGTAACTTCGGAGTGCTTTCGCCAGGTGATAGAGCTCGGTATTGTCGGTGATAAAAAGTCCACCTTCAATCGTCGAAAGCGCGTGGGAAAATCCGGTTCCGCAGATTCCGATATCTCCAAACGTTCCGCATTTTTTGCCCTTATAGTCAGCGCCAAATCCATCTGTATTGTCTTCGATGAAGTACAATCCATTTTTTTTGCAGAAAGCTTTAATCGTTTCAAGATGTGCAGGATTTCCAAGGGTATTTGAAGCGACGACTGCTTTCGTATTGGGCGTCAAAGCTCTTTCAAGATATTGCACATCCAAAGTCAGCGTGTGCATTTCGACATCAAGAAATTTTAATTTCAATCCAAATTGGTGCAGAGGAGAGCAAAGACTTGGATAGAGAAGTGCGGGAAGAATGACTTCATCGCCTTTTTTCAACGGCATGTCTTTTTTATAGAAGAGCGAAGCAACTGCAATCAGCATCGCGGAGCTTCCAGAATTCGTCATGACTGCGTACTTACAGCCCAGCTTTTCAGTCACTTGTTTTTCAAACGCATTCACGTTTTCAGATGCCTGAAAATTCCCAGTTCTTAAAACTTTCAGAACCGCTTTCATTTCTTCTTCAGTGAAGTAATTTACTGCTGCGTCATTGAGCATTGAGACCTCGAATTATGAAGATATCTTCACAATTCATATCGGCTCACTTTTACAGGAAACTGAGAAAATTTATTGCTGCATCGCATCTCTGTCATTGCGAGCGTGCGCAGCACGCGCGGCAACCTTCCCAACTTGGCATAACAAGGTTGCCGCGCGTGCTGCGCACGCTCGCAATGACGAGCATTTC
>CALCZU010000013.1 GCA_937903155.1 uncultured Bdellovibrionales bacterium | reverse complement strand
TTTGACTCCCGTGCGATTGGCAAGACGTTCGACGGATTCAGGAAAGCTTAAACCTTCAATCCCTCGAATAAAGTGGAACGCATTGCCGCCCTTATCACAACCAAAGCAACGGAAAATTCCTTTCAGAGGAGAGACATGAAACGAAGGGGTTTTTTCGGCATGAAAAGGGCAAAGGCCTTGATAGCCCTGACCGCTTTTTTTGAGCTGAACATATTCGCCAATTAATTCGACTAAGTCTGTTCGGTCTAAAATTTCTTTTAATGTATTGTCTGAAAACAAAAACTTATCCCTTCGCCACTTTCTTTGGCGCGCACTCTTTTAAAATAAAACGCAGTTTTAATTCGGTTGCTTTCGAGATGCCGATGCGTGATGTGGTCAAGATGTCTTTATCCGAATAGGTTTGATCCAAATCCAGAATTTTGAGTGTATCGCTCCAATAATTAAGCCCATTGAGCGACAGGTCAATGCCTAATCCTCGTGCGAGCTTACCCGGACCATTTAAAAGTTTATGGAGCGGTATCGGTTTTTCTAAACCGCGGTTTTTTTGGATCCGCTCGACGCCTAAGATTGGCCGCGCGCCTCGAATCAAGACTGCAGAACCCTGACCTTTACGCTCGGTGACGACGTTGATGCAGTGATTGATGCCGTAGCAGAGATAAACATAACAAGTACCCCCCTCTTCAAACATCGGCCAGTTTCTTTTCGTAAGGCCTCGGTGTGAATGCGACGCGGGATCTTCTTGTCCTAGATACGCTTCCGTTTCGGTGATCTCTAATAAAAAAACGTCCGAACCTTTTTTAAAATAAAGTCCTTTGCCTAAAAGTTGTTTGGCAACTTGCGGGGCTTTTTGTTTATAAAAACTTTGGGGGAGGACGAATTTTTTGAGAGAGCGACTAAGATTTGGGAGGCGTAAGTTTGGTACGAGCGATTTCGTTGACCATTTTTCCGTCGGCTTTTCCTTGAGACTTTGCAAGTGCCACCTTCATGACTTTACCAATGTCATTTGGAGAAACGGCGCCACTCTCTTGAATGGCGGCCGTCACTAATGCTTCTACTTCCGCTTGAGACATCATCTGGGGAAGATAAACTTTGAGAACTTCGGCCTCTTCACGTTCTTTGGCAGCTAAGTCTTCTCTTCCACCTTTGACGAATGCATCAACGGAATCATTCCGTTGTTTCAACATTGAAGAAATCGTCTTCTGGATTTCGGCTTCTTCTAAAGGACTGCGTTTGTCGATTTCCTTTTTTTTAATTTCGGCGATCAACATGCGAAGCGCTCCCAATTTGACCGGATCCCCGGCCTTCATGGCAGACTTCATGTCATTTTGAAGTTGAGCTTTTAAATCCACGAAAAACTACCTTCTTTCAAAGGTGCGTTTCAGCGCGCGTTTGCGTGCTGCAATGGATTTTTTCTTCCGTCGAACAGAAGGTTTTTCGTAAAATTCACGACGACGAACTTCAGACAAAATGCCTGCTTTTTCGCACTGCTTTTTAAAGCGGCGAAGTGCGCCTTCGTATGCTTCGATATCTTTTACTTTAAGTCCTGGCAATCTAATCACTCCCTGTGAGGGAACTGAAGATAGGGTCAAGTCGGGCAATCGTCAAGGGATACAATGAGCATCGCGTCACCGTAGGAATAGAAACGGTAATTGTGACTCACTGCTTCATTATAAGCTGTCTTTGCAGGCTCCAGCCCTAATAAGGAAGAGATTAAGATAAAAAGCGAGGATTCGGGTAAGTGAAAATTCGTAATGAGGCCATCGATGACCCGGAATTGAAAACCTGGCGTGATGAAAATTGAGGTGGGACCTTGGGTTCCGAATTTTTCAATGGATTCAAGAGCACGGAGTGAGGTGGTTCCCACCGCGATGACTCTGCCTCCAGATTTTTTAGTGGCCTCGATGGCTTTTAAAGTTGTTTCCGGAACTTGGTACCACTCTTCGTGCATTTGATGATCTTTGAGATCCGCGACCTTAATGGGTGAGAACGTTCCGTAACCCACATGCAAAGTGAGTTCAGCAAACCGAATGCCTTTTAATTTTAATTTTTCAATGAGCGGCTCTGTAAAGTGTAAACCTGCGGTGGGAGCCGCAACGGATCCGTTTTCTTTTGCGAAAACTGTTTGATAGCTTTTCGTATCCTTTTTTTCAGCCTCTCGTTTGATGTAAGGAGGAAGCGGCGGAACTCCGACGGTTTCTATCCATTCAAAGAAATTTGCTTTGGGTTCAAACTCAATTTGGAAGGTGTCGGGTGTGTTTCGGGTGATTGTCGCTTGGGTGCCGTCCGAGAGCGAAACATCTAAAGCCGTTTTGATTTTTTTCCCTGGTTTGACGAGACAATCCCATTTCGAAAGATCTTTCGAAGCGGACTTTAAAAACAGAGTTTCGATTCGTCCTTTTTCAGGATGAGTCACAAAAACCCGTGCCGGAAAAACGCGAGTATTATTGAAGACCAGTAAATCCCCTTTTTTGAGAAGATTTTCCAGTTCATAGAAAACGTGGTGTTGAATCGCCTGGGTCTTTAAGTCTGCCACTAAGAGTTTTGAGTGGTCGCGCGGAGACATCGGTTCGGTCGCAATTTGCGATTCGGGTAAGTCAAAACTGAAATCGGATAATTTCATCGGCCCCGTTGATACCATACCTTTTGGCAATCACAAGCATGCTGAAAGCTTATTTGCCAAAATCCTTTGGAAGGATAAAAATCTCCTCACCATAGGAGGCCCCATGAAATTTCTCACAGCTTTATTCTTCTTCACTCTTTTCCCCGTTTTAGCAAAAGCCGCGGTTAAAACGGAGGTTGTCGAGTACAAACAGGGTGACACCGTCTTAGAAGGTTTTCTCGCGTATGACGGTTCGAAAAGAGGAAAACTCCCCGGTGTGATTATTATTCACGAGTGGACTGGAATCGGCGATTACGTCAAATCGCGTGCAAAACAACTTGCTGAAATGGGGTATGTCGCTTTTGCTGCGGATATTTACGGAAAAGGAGTGACTGCAAAGGATCATGCTGAAGCAGCGAAGCTTGCAGGGATTTATAAAAGCGATCGCAGGTTGATGCGAGCAAGAGCGCAGGCAGCATTTGATGTCTTAAAAGCAAGACCTCAAGTGAATGGATCAAAAATCGCGGCGATGGGTTATTGTTTTGGAGGAACGACGGCACTGGAGCTTGCGCGAAGTGGAGCCCCTCTCGTTGGGACGATTAGTTTCCATGGTGGCCTCGATACTCCGAAGCTCGAAGATGCGAAAAACATTAAAGGAAAAGTTTTAGTTCTTCACGGTGGCGACGATTCTTTCGTCCCGGAAGAGCAGATCAATACGTTCAAGAAAGAAATGCGCGATGCGAAGGTCGATTGGCAACTTGTGATGTACGGAGGTGCAGTCCATGGCTTTACGGTTCCTACCGCGGGCAATGATCCTTCCTCTGGAATGGCCTACAATGCGGCCGCTGATAAGCGATCCTTTGAGGAATTAAAACGATTCTTCGGCGAAATTTTCTAAGTTACTCCTTAGACAACGAGGTCCGTCATTGGGAGGGTACGTAGCACCCGCGGTAACCTTCGCGACTGCTTTTTGCGATGATGAAAATTTAAAGCGGGTGGTGAAGTTGGGACTGTGGGTAGTAGTGCTTAAGAATCTCTTCGTAGCTTTTTCCCTCTGTCGCCATTCCGCGAGCACCCCACTGGCACATTCCGACGCCGTGGCCGGCGCCAGAGCCTTCGAATTCGATTTCTTCGCCGGATTTTTTCCAGGTGAATTTCGTGCTTTTAAGACGGGTGTAACCGATGAGGCTTCGGAAATAATCGGCGGGGATCTTTTTTTCTTCTTTGCCGGAGATAATCTTCAGGGAATTAATTCTTCCGGACGGGCTGCGGTTAATGGCTTTGAGATCGACTGCGGTCGCGTCGGGAAATTTAAAATATCTTAAGATGTCTTTGATTTTGACGAGCACATTCCATTTTTGCGGATTCTTTTGGCAATAGGCACAGACTACTCGCTTTTGATGAGTGGTATCTTTGTAACTCCAGACGGATTCGGCAGTTTCTGTCGAGCCACCGCAACGGGAGTGAAAATAAGATTTGATGGGGTCTCCATTGATCTCAAGATATTCATCTTTGGTACCCTCGAGTGCTTCTCGAACTCTTTCACCTTCCACGTCTGCGCCCGTGTAAACTTGATCTTGAGTTGATTTCTCTAAATCAAACTCAGAGGCTTTGGGATGCGCGATCATATAGAGCGCGTAGGTGCGGGAACTGACGGCTTGAGCCTTTAAGGCTTCGATTGGCCAGGATGGACTCATTTCAGACGCGAGCATTCCTTTGAGATAGTCGTCTAATGGAATAATATTGATCGCCTGAAATCCATTTTCGGTGGCGATGACTTTAATGGCGCCCCGGTAATTATTTTCGCGAAAATTGATTCGGTCTTTCGGAAGTGGGCCTCCGCGGATGATGAGGCTCTGCGCATTGAAAGGAGAATTACTCACCGCGACTGCGGGCTTTCCGGCGCGTTTCGAAAACGAAACTGTGATATTTTTCGATAACTTGGTCCAGCGACTTGCTCCGTCAAATTTGACGAAGACATTGTGCTCCACAGAAGTAAATTTTGCGGTTTGCGCATCCCGTTCTAGAAGTACGCGAATGGCTGTGTTAGAATTAAGAATCGGTTCCCCAGTAGTTTCCTTTGAGACGTCCAATCCCAATACGGGACACGTAAATAACAGACACAAAAAAATACCTGTAAGAGAAATCAGATTCATTTTTTTTACGGAATGAGTTTTTTTGGAAACGATTTAAGGAAAGACGTTTGTAAAATTATACCATGATCTCCCGACCTCTATTCTGTTTGATTTTGATGCTGAGCGCTCTGACTTACGCAGAGCCTGTAGATTTAACTTGGCCTAATGAAATCACGGGCTTCGCTTCGATGACCGATCGCGCCCAGGAAATTAAGATTCGAGGAGTCGATTTCATTTACCCACCCCTGCAAAAAGTTTTAACTCGAAATCCTGCCACTGCTGCGGCGAGATTTGAGCGAAGAAAATTAAAAGTTTTAATTGATCCAGGTCACGGTGGAAGAGATGACGGCGCTCAAGGCCTTTATCAGATCTCAGAAAAAACGGTTGCGCTAAAAGTTAGTAAAATGGTGCAAAAGGAACTCGAACGCTATTCGAAGTTAAATGATTTTCCAATCCAGGTGGAACTCACGCGAGCCGATGACTTTTTCGTCAACTTAAGAGATCGCAATCGCATTGCGAATGAATGGGAAGCGGATCTTTTTTTGAGTATTCATTTAAATTCTTCACCCCATCCGAAAGCTCGGGGATTCGAAGTCTATTTTATGAGTTCGAATGCATCGGATGCTGCCGCTGCGAAGTTAGCACATCTTGAAAACCAAGGAGTGCGTGTTGACACTCGATCGCCTGTGCAAAATATTCTCAGCGACGTGCAACTCAATCATCATGTCAGCGAAAGTAGCGAGTTTGCTGAAAGTGTCTTTTCGGCAATTTCTACACGTGTCCTCTCGAGTGGAAGGGCCGTTCGACAAGCGCCTTTCGCGGTTTTGCATGGAACGGAAATGCCAGCAGTCCTCATTGAAATTGGTTATTTGACTCATTCCGAAGACGCAAAAAATCTTTCCTATGATCCCTACCTAAAACGCATGGCCAATGCTATAACGAGCGGAGTAGTGGAATTCGCAAAAAAGCGAATTCAAAGAAAGCAAAAAGTCGGATTAGGATGATGAGAAGCGAAGGCCGTAGCCCCAGTGATTTAAGAAAAACCAAAGTAACCCCGCATTTTCAGTCGGCTCCTTCGGGATCGTGCTTGATTGAAATGGGTGGGACGCGCGTGATTTGCAGTGCGATGATTGAGGAATCCGTTCCTCCTTTTTTAAAAGGATCGGGTAAGGGCTGGTTGACGGCAGAATACTCGATGCTTCCAGGAAGTTCTTCCCAGCGCATCCAAAGAGAACGGTCTAAAGTAGGAGGCCGAACGCACGAGATTCAGAGGCTTATTGGTCGATCACTCAGGCAGAGTTTGGATCTTTCAACGATGGGAGAGCGCTCATTGCTTCTCGATTGCGACGTCATCGATGCAGATGGCGGCACGCGCACAGCTTCTATCACAGGCAGCTATATCGCGATGATGCTTGCGATTAAGAAAATTCAAGGAAAAATTCCAAACTTTAATCCTAAAGTAAAATGCCAGGTCGCCGCGATTTCGGTAGGCGTTGTAAATGGCGTTCCTGTTTTAGATTTGAATTACGAAGAAGACAAAGATGCTGAAGTCGATATGAATATCGTTCGCACTTCAGAGCAAAAGTTTATTGAAGTGCAAGGAACTGCGGAAGCAAATCCTTTTGATGATAAGACTCTCGCCGAGTTACTAAAGCTAGCATCTTTGGGAATTAATCAGCTTTTTGAAATTCAAAGGAAGGCTTTGGAAGGTTGAAGTCTCTTTTAGTCGCGACCACCAATGCCGGAAAACTCGTCGAGCTTAAAAAGCTTCTTTCTCCTCCTTTTGAACTGACCTCTTTAGATTCCACAGCTCCCGTAGTGATTGAGGACGGAAACACCTACGAGCAAAATGCCGAAAAAAAAGCGCGAGGCTATTTTAATCATTATCAGGTTCCGATTTTATCGGATGATTCCGGGATTGAAGTCGATATCCTCGGAAAGCGTCCGGGCGTCGATTCGGCAATTTACGGAGGCGAAAATCTTTCGTGGAAACAGCGTTGGGACCTTCTTTATTCGGAACTAAAACCTTTTCCTAAAGAGTCTTGGACTGCAAGATTTCGCTGTATTTTGTGCTATTTCGATGGGGGAACTCCCCGATTTTTTGAAGGCAAAGTAGAGGGGTTTATTTCAACCTCACCTTCAGGAACTCATGGGTTTGGCTACGATCCGATTTTCTTTTCAACCGATTTGAAGCGAGGGTTTGGCGACGCGACCCCCGAAGAAAAAGATCGGGTCTCTCACCGTGCCCGAGCCGTATTAAGCTTTAAAGAATGGGCTCTAAAGTTTAACGCCCAATAGACTTGACCAGTGGTTTTTTGCTCGGTACGTTAGCGGACTTGAATTTCTACCGCACTCTTTTGCCCAGATAGCTCAGTCGGTAGAGCAGAGGATTGAAAATCCTCGTGTCGGGGGTTCGATTCCCTCTCTGGGCATATTAATTTTAATCTTCATCTTAATGTTAATCATTCGATTAACGATTAAACTTAAGATTAAGGTTAACCGTTCGGATCGAATCCTCATTTATGATCTTTGAGGTTTAATTTTCGATGGACCGGCGCTTCAAAAGCTTTCTGACTCGCAAATTTTAAACTCGTACACAATTCTTTAAAGCGCTTTGAGCTTCTTTCTTGGGCTTCATTGTTCGCATCATGAAAAAAAGCTCTGGAAAAATTGAAATTTCCCGTTGGGTCGTTTTGTAAAATAAAATATTCTTTTAGTTCGGTTTTCTCGGTAATGACGTCATCGTAGAATAAACGCACTACCATCCCGTTATTATCTGTATCATCACTGAACCAGCCTACTTCAGGCTCCGATCTCACGTACCAATCAACGGCATTTTTTCCCATGGCGTGGAGAAGGTAATTTACCGGATTCACTACATCGAGATAGTAATCCGCAAACCCATAATCGTATAACGTGTCGACCTTCTTTTTAATGTTTTCATGATTGATTCGTCCCCCTTCATCTCCGGCGCGACTAATAAGAGACAAACCTAGTCTTTTGAGTGATTTGATATTTTCTTCTTTGATCGTCTGAGGGGTAATTCCTTTATCAGAAAGTTCTTTCACCTTTTTCTCCGGAAGAAAGGTATCTATCTCCGGACAATCGATCGAGGCTGCCAGTAACGCCCATTTCATTTTTTGATAATCGGGATGCTGGGATAGCGATGCATGAACCCTTCGAAAGTTATGGTAGTTAAACGCTTCAGAGAGACGACGTAAGTTTGAGCCCTCGTCCCCTTCGTCATCCGCAAGGGGAAACTTGTATTGCACAGCTCTTGATTTTGTTTTTCCTTTAAAAACTTCATCCGTTGCAGTCAACTCTCCCATTGTAACCTTAGATGGGTCGTCGAATAGGAGCTGGTATCTGCCGGGATTTTCTTTCAGCGTTTTTAAAAACTCTTCAAAATATTTTTTCTGATTGGGTGTTTGGCGAGTTTTGTCTTCTGCTCTAAAACCAAAATCGTCGCTATTATGTTCGCCGAAAAAGCCAGGCCAAAAATTGTTTTGGTCCCAAATGGGACGGAAACTGCCCTGTCTCTCGTGACAGACAGCGCATTTCTTAGGATTAAGCCCGCTAAATCCATGCTCTTTGTTTTTTTCGAATGAATAGGCGCCAAACTGAAAATCTACTTTTTTAGTTCTACGGTTTTCGTCGGTGTATTTCACTTGCATCATTTCGATTTCGTTACCTGCGGTCTGGTCTCCCGTCCCCGTAAACGCGAGCGTGAAAGAACCGTCTTGAGCTAGAAGAATAGCGCGTGGGTGACTGGGCGACGATCCCTGGCGACTTTGAGATTTAAATCCAAAGACTCTGCGATAACGAAATTCTTTGGGCAACTGTGGGATGAGCTTATCCACAGAATCTAATTCGGGGTTGGCTTTCAAAAAGTCGTTGATGGCTTCAATTGTTAGGGGCTCTTTCAATGACGTCATCGCGGCTCCAGGTTTTTCCCCAGCGGAGGCGATAGTGATAAAAGTAAGAAAGAAGAGAAAAAGATTTTTCATGTCTTATATTCTAGCATGATCCAAAGTTCTTTAGCCAGCTGTGCCGGAAAAGAGAGAGGATCGTTCTTACGATCTTCAATCGCTCGATTTTGAATATCTTTTATTCTTTTTACGCAATGAAAGACTGTCGTATGCGTAGATCGCAAGTGCAATCCAAATCAAAACAAATGAAAGGAGGAGCTGTAGGTTTAGTGGCTCATTAAACGCAAAAATCGCTAGCAGAAATTGTATCGAAGGTGCGAGGTATTGAAACACCCCCAGTGTCGAAAGATTTAAATGCTTTGCCGCCTGCGCGAAATAATACAGAGGAAGTGCGGTGACAATTCCACTACCTGCAAGGAGAAGACACATTCCGAAAGAAGGCTGTAAACTCCACGCGGGAGACGCAACCAAAACAATCCCACAAGGAATCAATAGAAGCCCGGTTTCGACCGTCAGACACACAAGCGCATCGGCCTTCATTTTCTTTTTAAATAATCCGTAGAAACCAAAAGAGATTGCAAGAAAGAGTGCGATCCAGGGTAGCCTTCCGTAATTACACAAAGAATTCGCCACTGAGACGATCACTAAAAAAAGCGCAACCCTTTGCCACTTTCTCAGACGTTCCCCCAAAAAAAGATAGCCTAAGAAAACATTCACGAGCGGATTCAAAAAATAACCGAGACTCGTCTCCAAAACGTAACCACTGTTCACCGCCCAGATATAAAGCCCCCAATTTGCAGCAATGACGAGCGTACTCGGAAGTAACCAGATCCAAGTCTCTGATTTTTTAAGCTGAACACTTAAGCCTTTCCACTCTCCTCGCAAAACAGTGAAGGCGGTGAGAAAAACCGCTGACCAAACAATTCGATTCATTAAAATAAAATACGGGGGATAGGCCTTTAAAAGCTTCCAGTAGAGAGGCAAAAGTCCCCATAGCAAAAACGCACCCAGTGCGTAGAGAGGGCCAATGGAACTTTTATTGTTGGGAGTCACGGGGCGTGTAGTTACTTGATATTAGACTTTGAGTAAAGCGACGTTTCTCGGCATTACCAGGTAAGAGAGTCTTTCTGAGCTTTGGCAAAATCTTCCGGAACTCCTAAGTCGATGAAATAGTCGGAGAAAAGCTCAGAGTAGAGTTTTAATTTCTCTACCTTTTTTTCGACGAAGTCTTTTTCAAAAGAGAAATTTTTATTCGCAGGTTCTGTCTCCATCGTAGGCTTGTGAATGAGATAAACTCCGCCATTGATGAGCCCCTTTTTACGTGGCTGTTTTTCGAGGAATTTCATAATTCTGTCCTCTTTGACTTCGACTGTCCCGTAACGTTCGAAATTTTCCATCTCTTTCAGTGCGAATGTAATATCTGCTCGGTGCTTAAAGTGAGTATCTTCGAGTTTCTTGAGATCGATTGGAAAAAAAGTGTCGCCATTAAGCGCAAAAAAATCTTCTCCTTGAATTCTGTCCATCGTAAAGCGGATAGCACCTCCTGTTCCCAAAGTTTCTTTCTCTTCGCAGAGAATTATTTCCATTTTTGGATAAGGCGTTTGCAACAAAGCTCGAAAGGCTTCGGCTTTGTAGCCAATGGACAAAACGACTTTTTCAATTCCCTGTTTTGCTAAGGTCTCTAATTGATAAAAAAGGAAAGGCCTATTGCCGACCTTAAGGAGTGGCTTTGGAGTGTTCTCGGTGAGCGAGCCCAATCGCGTTCCACGACCTCCCGCCAAAATTAGGGCTTCACGAGTTTTTAGCACCTGTAAATTTTAAGATAAAAGCTTAGCGCAGTCGAGGAATATGACGAGCCATGCGTTGGATGTCGTCTGGGTAGTCCGCAAAAGTCACTCGGACGTTGTTGCGGTATTTAGAAGAGATATCGACTAAAGTTCTCAAACAAACTGCGCGAATCGACTCAACAATACTTTCATTTTGGGCGCAAAACTTAAAAAAGTTTAATCCGGGCTGGATGTTATTGGCGTCGTTTTTCATCTGGTCTGCAACGCCACCAATCAGGGCGCCAGCATTTAAGATGATTTCTGGAGTGTCGTGAGAATTCTTTGCGGCATCTCGGACTTGATCGAAAGTGGGAAGACTTTTGACCGCAGTTTTTAAATAAGTTTGAAAGGCGACATTCGAAAGTTTTGGCTGACGGATAGCCGATTTAACAACCGAAAGACTCTGCTTTTGAATCGCTTCGGCTTGTTTTTGAACGGCGATAGGATTTTGGAGAGGTCTTTCGTCTTCGTTTCCCTGTACGTGGGAGACGGGTTTGGCAGTGAAAAAAAGCAAGCAGAAGAAGAAAAGCACGATGAAAAAGAATGAAGCTAAAAACGATTTCATAAATTTCTCACAGGAGTTGGGTCACTGTAACGAGGGTTAATCATACGGCTTTGCTTATCCGCGATTTTTGCATTGATTGTGCTGATCTCGGAGTAAGTGCAACCTCGACATTGATTGGGAAATTTCTTTAAGAGAGCAAGTTCAACTGCGTAAGGGCCATTGGAGTTTCCTTCGCATGCCGCTTTTTTGTAGTACGTCCCTGACGTGCACACTTTGTGAGGCATCGCCGTGTTGTCGCTGTTGCCATCAGTGTGTCGGCCTTCGTGGAAATAAACGGCTAAACGCAAAAGCCTATTGGTTAAGCTTCCCAATTCGGTGCCGGGGACTCGATTGGCGGTGAAATGTCCTTCGGCAAGTTGCTCAAGACCGATTCGCGGGGTGGTGACGGAAATGTAACCGCCATTGACTCCCATTGATAAAAGCTGAGAGCTATCTTTTCCGTTTAAATACTTCGCCGCTCCTAGATTCGACATGAGGGTAACGATTCTGACGTTTGGATCATAGTCGTCTTCGTTCACCTGATCGGCGATGCCGACTGAGCCGTAATCGTAGTTTGATTGAGCAACACGGACCAGAACTTTTGAATTGTAGGATTCTCCCACAATGTATTTTGTTCTATCTAAAAGCCATCTTTTGAGTGTAGCAGTTCTAAAGTCATTGATGCCTAAAACTTCAGCGTCGCTACTGTCGGTGATATTGAGAGAATTCAGTGTGTCGAAATCGGCTTCTATCAAGGCACGTTGATCATTGGGAACGGTCACATCGTAAGTGATTCCAGGCAAAACGGTAGAGGGCGTGCCCTTCATGGTTGCCGAAGCGAGAGGATCCGAGGGAACTCCATTTCCATAAGGAGAAGTTCCGGCATCCGCTGCGTTTTTGATTCCGCAGGCGGAGATAAATAATGTAATTAAGCTAATAACAGCGAGCTTCAGCATATGATCGTGGGGCGATGAAAACGGCTCATGCCCTACCTCCAGCTTCGCACAAATTGCAAGTACACTGCCAGTTTACAGGGCAGGAGTTGCTATCAATAATCAGTACTTAGCTAAGGTTCGAACGATCGAAGTGACACTTCTTGTATACGGCTCTTGCGAAAAGCGCGCAAAAGCGTCTCCGCTACTACCGTCATTGCGAGGAGCGGAGCGACGAAGCAATCTCGCCGATAACAAGGGCGCTCTTTTGCAGCGAGATTGCTTTTTTCGATACTTAGAAAGCTTCGTCGAAAACGATGGCTTCTTTCGTGGCCCCGAAACCCTTTTGATATTCGGTGACTCTTTTTTCGAAGAAGTTTGTGAGCGGCTGAACGTCTTGGAGAACCATGAACGGAAATGGATTTCTCGCGTTGTATCGTTTTGCATATCCGAGCTGAACGAGCCGCTGATCCGCGCAGTAATGTAAGTATTCTTTCATCATCGTAGGCGAAAGACCCGAAATACCATAACTTAAAACGTCTTCGCAGAATAAAAGTTCCACAGCGACGGCTTCATCGATCATTTCTTCGACGCGTTTTTCGAGTTTGGCATCGAAGAGATGAGGATATTCTTCCCGGATCACTTGGATCGCCGCCATGGCACCTTCGATATGAACCGTTTCGTCGCGGAAAACCCAATTGGTCGCCGTGGCGAGGCCTGGCAGGAGTCCTTTATTTCGTAAAAAATAGACGTAAGCAAAAGATCCGAAGAAGAAAAGGCCTTCCACGCAAGCCGCAAAGCAAATTAGATTTTCAATGAACTGTCGTCTTTTGTCGTCTGTATCCAAACGATCTAAATCTTGAATCGAGTCCATGTATTTAAAACAGAAATCCGCTTTCAACTTTACACTTGGAATCGATCGATAGGCGTCAAATGCCTCGGCTCGCTCGATCGGATCCGGTAGATAGTTATCCACCAAAAGTAGATACGTTTCGACGTGAAGCATTTCATCAAAGAGCTGCTTTCCCAAAAACATTCGGTACTCAGGGCTATTGACGTGCTTGTAAAAATTCAAAACGAGATTTTGCGCGACGATGCTGTCCGCAGTTGCGAAAAAAGCCACGAGACGCTTAATCAAATGCGCCTCTTTGGGGTTCAGTTTGTCGCGGATGTGCTCGTAATCTACGGAAAAGTCGAGTTCGTCCGTCGTCCAGATGTTTTTGATTGAATCTTTATACATCTTAAAGAATTGCGGGTACTGCATCGGACGCAAAGTTAAATTCAGATCAGGTGTGAGTATCATAAAGTCCTCTTTTTATTGGCAAGCTTCACAAGTTTCAGGATTTTCGAGTGAACAAGCGATGACTTCTTCAGGCGTATAAACCGGTTCCGTTGGAGCTGACTGCGTAGTGGTCTTTTGAATCCCAGTTTTTGCACGCGAACGCAAGTAGTAAGTTGTTTTTACCCCTTGTTTCCAAGCGTACATATACATCGAAGAGAGTTTTCCAATGGTTGGGTTCTCTAGAAATAAGTTGAGCGATTGAGACTGGCAAATAAACGTCGATCGCGCGACGGCCATATCAATCAAACTCTTCTGAGGAATTTCCCAAACCGTTTTGTAGACCGCTTTCAATTCGGACGGAATCGAAGGCAAGTCTTGAATCGAACCTTCGTTTTCGATGATCTTCGAACGGATTTCGGCATTCCAAAGTCCTGCTCGTTTCAAATCGTTTACAAGATAACGGTTTACGATCAAAAACTCTCCGCTCAATGTCTCACGTTTAAAGAAATTTGAGATCTGAGGTTCGATACTTTCGTAACTGCCCACGATCGACGCAATCGTCGCCGTTGGTGCAATCGCAATCAGAAGACTGTTTCGGATTCCATGACGTTTGACATCCGAAGCGAGCGTTTTCCAATCGAAATTGAGCTCTGGAAGCCCTGCTTGCAAATCTTCTGCGAGCTGAACTTGGAGATGTCCGTCCGCATAGCGCGAGTCTTTGAAGGCGGGGAAAGTTCCCAGCTCTTGTGCGAGTCTCATGCTCGTCTTAACAGCGTGATAGTAAATCGTTTCGGAAATCTGGGCCGAAAGCTTTTGGGCTTCGGGACCATCGAAAGCAAGTTTCATCTTGAAGAAGACGTCCTGTAGACCCATGATTCCAAGGCCGACCGGTCTCCAAGTCTGATTCGAATTTTTCGCTTCTTTAATCGGATAGAAGTTGATGTCGACGACTCTATCTAAAAAAGTCACCGCTCTTTCAGTCACCGCTTTTAATTGTTCAAAATCAAAAGCGCCTGTTTTTGTGACGAACTGAGGAAGGTTGATACTTCCTAAATTACAAACGGCTGTTTCTTCCGCGTTCGTGACTTCCAAAATTTCGGTACAAAGATTCGAACTGTGGACGATGTGCCCCGGTTTCGAAGTCTGAGAGCAGCGCAAATTGGCTTTGTCTTTAAAACAGATCCAACCATTGCCCGTTTCGGCAAGCACTTGCATCATTCGAGAATAAAGACCGCGAGCCGACACTTTTTTAAGTGCTTTGTTTTCTTGCTCATAAGCTTCGTAGTGTTTATCGAACTCAGCCCCGAAGGAATTTAAAAGCTTGGGAACATCACTGGGTGAAAAAAGTGACCATTCGCCGTCTGCTTCGACTCTTCTCATGAAAAGATCCGGAATCCAGAGCGCGAGATTTAAGTGATGCGCGCGACGTTCTTCGGAACCCGTATTATTGCGAAGTTCTAAGAAGGTTTCGATGTCTCCGTGCCAGGGTTCGAGATAAACCGCGGCCGCACCTTTTCGTTTTCCACCTTGGTTTACGGCGTGAACGGAAGAGTCAAAAACTTTCATAAACGGAATGATTCCGTTACTTAAACCGTTCGTTCCGGAAATCAACGCGCCTGAAGCACGCACCGGTGTCCAATCGACGCCTAATCCACCCGACCATTTAGAAAGCTGGGCGCAATCGGTAATCGTTTTGTAAATGCCTTCCAGACTATCGTTCGCAACCGTCAAAAGATAACAGGAACTCATTTGAGGATGGCGAGTGCCGGAGTTGAATAAAGTCGGCGTTGCGGGCATATACTGAAATTGACTGATAATGTCATAAAACTCGAGCGCTTCCGCAATATTTTTAGAAAGTCCGAGCGCCACTCTCATGAAGAGCCACTGGGGCCGTTCTACAAGCTTACGAGTTTGAGGATGTCTTAAAAGATAACGGTCGACGACCGTTTTCAAACCGAAATATTCGAAAAGATCATCGCGCTCGTGGCGAATGGCAAATTCAATGGTCTGAATATCTTGTTGAGCGAGGCCTAAAACGGAATCGCTAATCACGCCCAGTTCGGCGGCATTTTTCACATAGTCACGGAAAGCCGAATCACGGCCGACTTCTTTGCGAATATTTTCAGAAAGCATGCGAGCCGCAACTTTGGAGTAATTCGGCTCTTCGGACATGAGCATGACGGCGGTTGAAATAGAAAGATTATCCAACTCTTCGGTCGTGCTTCCATCATGCAGACCATTGATCGTACGCTTTGCAACTTCCAAAGATTCTACGTTTTGGATCCCACGGCAGGCTCTGTTTACGGCATGAAGAATTTTTTCAATCTTAACATCTTCTTTTGTTCCATCTCTTTTAATTACTTGCACGTTGCTATTCTCCCATTACCGAAAAGGAAAAAAGTCCCTACCCTCTCTGTAAGAGGTTCGTCTAACGATGCGTAAGGGTAGGGTTCCTTTAAGGGTATTTTCCCCAAATGAAATATGAAAATAAAAACTTCGGACTTAACCGTCAATAGAGATCGTATGACGCAAAGAGCGGCCACTAAAAATAAAGATCTTTACAAGTGTTTAAAAAGGATTTTTCGAACAAAAAATCAACCGATCATACTGCCGGCCATTTGTGCGCCACCTAAAAGATGCAAATGTAAATGATAAATTGTTTGACACGCGTGATCTCCGCTGTTGAAAACAGTTCGAAAACCGCTTCCCGCGATTCCCATTTGACCCGCTAAATGCTGAGCCGCTCGGAACAGGTGCGAAAAAACCGAAATATCATCGAGGCGAACATCCAAAACGTCTTCCACATGAAGTTTGGGAACGATTAATAGATGAATCGGGGCTTGCGGGGCGATGTCTTTAAAAGCGACCACATGCTCATTTTCAAAAACTTTTTCTGAAGGGAGCGTTCCCTGAACAATTTTGCAAAAAATGCATTCTTTGGATTTATTTCCGGCCATTTTTCCTCCACGAAAGGCAATAGGGTGCCATAAGAAGGGATCGGTGGCAATGATTGGGGAATTTTGGAGAGGGTGAAGGGATTAAAGTTCCGGCGGAAATTTTAAGTTTCCGCCGGAGAAAAATTATTGACCGACTTCCGTGCAATTCAAAGCTGCCGTGTAAAGTTCGAGCTTGGGGTTAAAACCCCGGCGAGCGATTTGAAGCTTTCCGGTAGCACTTCCATTGCTTGGGTTTGCGAGGAAAACGGCCAACGTGTACTCCGCCTGACTGTGTGAAACGTGGCGTCCGTCGAAATAGAGTCCCTGTCCTTTTTCGATCGCAAGGTTTCGGGTCAGCACAAGATTAATTTCCTTAAGAGGGATTGTGCCGATGTCTGCGGTAATTTCATTTCCCTTTAAATCCAGCACAAGTTTGTCACCTTTTCGAGGCATCGAGCCGACAGGACCCAGAAAATTGACTGGGGTTTTATCGACCTCAGTGACGGTGCAGTTGGCAGCAAGCGCCGAAGCGGAGTTTAACAGGAGTGCAAAAGAAAATAGAGACAGGATTAATTTCGAATTTTTCATAAAGAACCTCTTTCTTAAGAACAGGCTCTCGCACGTCGGTCTATAAGTACAATTGAGATTAGAAATGAGTGTAATAGTTAATACCTATAATCATTTTCCACTTTCCCGAAAAGATTTCGTGTCTTAGCTTGAGGCGATGAAGTACCGGGAAAAACTTTTAAAAAGTCTAATCTCCTTAGACACACCGATAGTCGTTCCTGAGGGAACGCAGGCGACCTGTGCTGTTCTATTACCGATAGGTTCTAACTCTAAAACCCAACAACTGGATCTCATCATGACGAAACGAACCGATCGCGTGATGACCCACAAAAAGCAGATTTCTTTTCCGGGAGGATACCGGGAAGAAGAAGATGCAAGCTTAATGCAAACAGCTCTCAGAGAATCTTTGGAAGAAATCGGATTGTCCGCGAACGACGTCGAAGTTTTGGGCCGCTTGCCCGAAGTCACGACCCACACGACGGGAATTTTGATTTATCCTTTCGTGGGCCTATTTGCGCTTCCGTACGAATTCAAGACGAGCGAAGATGAAGTTGAAAAAATTCTTTATGTTCCGCTGGACAGAATTGTGGAGGAAGGGCTTCCTGAACTCACCGTCGAAATCGAAGGTTATCGGATTAAAAGCTTAGGGATCACTCACGAAGACGATTTGATTTGGGGAGCGAGTGCTCGGATGCTCGAAGATTTAAGAAAAGCGCTTCTAAAATAGTTCACGCTGACTGACGAAAGCCTTTTCCGATAAGAAAAACTTCTCGGGAGTGTTTGCGTGTGCTCTCGGGGCGTAAGATCCGGACCGTTTCGAAGTGTTTTTTCAAGGTCTTATGATAAGCTTCAAACGAGTCGCCCATGAAAAGCTTTACGACGAATCCCCCGCCCGGCTTTAGAAATTTTTGAGCCGTGACAAGTGCCAGCTCTGCGAGCTCCGTGGAAAGAGCCACATCTCGGTCATGCTGACCGGAAGTTTTAGGAGCCATATCGCTTAAAACCAAATCGACCTTTCCGCCGGCGATGTGGGGTGTGAGATCGACCGTTTCAATGGACTCCTGCAAAAAAATAACTCTGGGATCCGAAAAGCCAAGAGGCGAAATATCGACGGAAACAATTTTAGCAGGGGCATTTAATTTTTTGAGGCAGTACTGAGTCCAAGATCCGGGGCTTGCGCCCAAATCCACGACAGATTTCACTCCTGAAAAAAGTTTTTCACGTTTATCGATTTCTTCTAGTTTATAAATCGAGCGCGCTTCGTAATTTTCTCGTTTTGCTTTTTTTGTAAATGGATCATCGCCCCAGTTACCCATTTGGAATCTCCTTTGGAAGCTTTTGGCCCGACATCCCCAAGTGGCAAAGTGCAAAGTCGTACTTGATAGGATCGGTTGCCGATATCAGTCTTAAATAGCCCGTAGTTTCCTCGACCGTTCTCCAAGTGACATTCTTACTCCGGGTCCACTTCAACTGGGTTAAAACTTTTAAGAGGTGAGTATCAATCGGGAGCATAAGTTGGGAGGGGGAAAGAGATTTCCACAGCCCTAAGTCGATGCCATCGTCGTTTCGAACGACCCATCGGAAAAACATATTCAGCCTCTTGCACGCACTTCCGTCTGTGGGGTTTGAAAGCAAATATTTTAGATTGCGATTTCGTTTTATTTTGATTTTAGCCAAGTTTGCGGGCAGTGGTGTTTCCCACAGTCTTCGAACAAAATCTGAAATGAGATCTTTCATTGGGGAATTAAGAGGAAGATCGCTTGCGATAAAAAATTTTTCAAGACTCCCATGCTTTGAAACGGCGGTTCCTAACCAAAAAGACAGAATGAGAATATCCTCTCCAGTCGTAAACCGGTGTTTGAATCCCTCCCATCGATGCCGTTCAAAGTCGCTCGAGAGTGAAGAGTGAAGAGATTCTCCGAAGGGCGATAAAACTTTCTTTAAACTTGAAATAATCGTCGTGACATTTCCGTAAGCAAGAAGGGCTCCATAAAAAGCTGCGATCTCCCGATCTTTAGGATCCAGATAGGTGTGAACCACATCAAGCGGATCTTGCGCGCGGTGAGGCGCCGCATGGTATTGCTGATAAGCCCATTCAAAAAGCGGGATGAGTTTTTGTGTTTGAATTCGTGGCACTTGAGCTTGCTTTTTAGCACAGTCTAATGTCAGCCGACAGACTTCTTTTTTGCGAAGCGAGGGCTTCCCGGGCATTCAAATGAAAATTTATTTTGAGCTTCGAGTTGGCGCGCGAGTTTTAAAAAGGATCGTTGTGCTCCCAAGACGAAATCGCGCGGGACTCCTTTGGGCATTCGTTCTAGCTCTTCTTTAAATTCATGCTGTTCTCGAATTCCCATGAGACGCGTAAAAAAGCGGACTTCATGGATCGGCATCCCGTACGTGGAATAAGCAACGATGCGCGGAGTGGTTCGAGAAATAATTTCGGAAACGATATTGGGATCGATATAAACAAGCTCCTCAAAATAAACGACTCTGCGGAGCACTTTGTTTAGAAAAATATGGTCGTCTTCTTGAGTGTCGTTGATAATCCGCTCGCGGACTTTTGGTGCTGCCTGTTCAATCAAAGTCGCGAATTCGATAAGCCCCCGCATGGTCTTTTTAAATCGGTCTAAATCTTGTTTCTTGCGGATAGGCATGTATATTCCTATCGGATAAATCGCCTATTTATTAAAGAAGTTAAGGACGACTTAATGCAACGCTATATTCTTTCGATTGACCAAGGAACCACCGGTACAACGGCCCTCATATTTGATGCAGAACTGAATATATTGGGAAAGCAAACCGTTGAATTTCCTCAGTATTTCCCCAACCCCGCATGGGTCGAGCATGACCTCGATGAAATCTGGCAGAGTGTTTTGACTTCCATCAATCGGGTTTTGCAAGAATCCAAAGTTGCGGGCAATGAAATTGCGGCGATTGGGATCACCAATCAGAGAGAAACGACCTGTGTTTGGAATCGTTCGGATGCGTCGGCATACTGCCATGCGATTGTTTGGCAAGATAGAAGAACTTCCCCTCAATGCGAAAAATTAAAAAAAGAGGGCTGGGAAAAAACGATTAATAAAAAGACCGGCTTACTTTTGGATCCTTACTTTTCGGGAACGAAATTGTCGTGGATTTTAAAGAATGATTCAAAAGCGATGAAACTCGCCAAAGAGGGAAAGCTTGCTTTCGGAACAATCGAAAGTTTCTTACTGTACCGAATGTCGGGCGAGCACAAAACCGATGTGACCAACGCCAGTCGAACGCTTTTAATGGATTTAAAAACCTGTCGTTGGGATGACGAACTTTTAAAGCTCTTTAAAATTCCCAAGCAAATGCTTCCTGAGATTTGTCCCTCGTCGGTGCTTTACGGAAAGACTCGCAAGTTTGCGGGCTTGCCCGACGGGATTCCCATCACCGGCATGATAGGCGACCAACAAGCCGCCCTTTTTGGACAAGCATGTTTTTCAAAAGGAAGTGCGAAGTCGACTTACGGTACGGGCGCGTTTGTTTTGGTGAACACGGGCGATAAACCGATTTACTCTAAACACCGACTTCTAACGACAGTTGCATGGCAGTTTGGCAATAAAGTGACTTACGGTCTTGAAGGATCCAGTTTTATTGCGGGGGCGGCCGTTCAATGGGTTCGAGATGGATTGAAACTTTTCCCCAAGTCTTCTGATATCGAAGCGCTCGCAAATACGGTTCCGGATTCGGACGGAGTCACCTTTGTTCCTGCACTTTCCGGAATGGGCGCGCCGCACTGGCTTGCGACGGCAACCGGGCTTTTCACGGGCATCACACGTCGTACAAACTCGGCCCATATCGCACGCGCAACACTCGATGGAATTGCCTTTCAGGTCGCTGAACTCGTCGAAGCGATGGGCAAAGATTTTGGGAAGAAAATTTCTCCTCTAAAAGTCGACGGCGGAGCTTCTGCCAATCACCTCCTGATGCAAACGCAAGCAAATCTTCTTGGAATTCCGGTCGTGCGATCCGAAATCATGGAAACCACAGCTTTGGGTGCGGGTCTGCAAGCCGGTTTAGGGATTGGTTTTTGGAAAGGCTTCGATGACGTTGAAAAGCGATGGAAAAGCTCTCGGAAGTTTGAGTCTGTGATCTCTTCTTCAAAAAGAAAAAGTGAGATCGAGCGCTGGAACAAAGCCATGAAAGCTGTGAAATTGCTTTCGTAAAAAAGAGGATAAAAATGCCGATTAAGATTTTAAATGAAAAAGGACGAGAAAGTTTAGAGAAGGCCGATCACCTTTTGATCCTATTAGAGGCTTCTACAGCTCGTAAAAAAGGATTAAAAGAAGTTTTAAATTTTGTGGACGCAAAACTAAAGGCAAAGATTTTAGATTTTGCCCCGGTTCGTTTGAAGAAAATTATTGCAGGCGCACAGATGAGATTCGATTTGAATCCTAAAACGCGTGTCACGGTAAAACTTGTGGCTTCTAAAATGTCGACTTTTTCCCAGCTGGAGCGATCTCGGAAGATGGTGAGTTGCGTGACGTCGAATGCCGCAAGAAATGCTTTTATCGATTTGCGAGGGATTGAAGCAAAAAAATGGGCTGAGTCACTCACCTCCGCTTTTACAGCAAATAGTTTTCAGTCCCCAAAATATCAAAAGACACCGAAGAAAGAATCTCCAGAGAAAACCCTTTCATTGATAGTGTCTTCAGAGGACCAAAAAGAAGTAAAATCGATTTCAGATAAAGCGCATCGTAAAGCGTTAGGAACAAATCTCGTCCGGAGACTTTCTCTGATGGCGGGAAATGATTTGACGACCGATCGATATGTTGCGCTTGCGACGGAACTTGCAAAAGCGGCAAATCTCAAAACGGAATTTTTCGGCTTTGAGAAATTAAAAACAATGGGTGCGGGCGCTTTTTGCGCAGTTGCGCAAGGGGCCGCCGGTAAATCCGGGATTTTAAAAATTCAATACACTGCTGAAACCAATTCCCCACACATCGCGTTTGTCGGCAAAGGGGTCACCTATGACACCGGCGGAGCGCAGATTAAAACCGGCGAACATATGTTTGGAATGCACGGAGATATGGGTGGATCGGCTGTAGCTCTCGCTCTGGTTTTGTGGGCGGCCGAAGAAAAAGTGCCCTATTCTGTGACAGCTTACCTTGCGATCACCGACAATCAGTTTTCACCTACTTCGTACCGTCCCAACGATGTCGTGACTTCTCTCTGTGGAAAAACAATTGAGGTTGTCGATACAGACGCTGAAGGGCGAATGATTTTGGCAGACACGCTGACATTAGCTTCGCAATCAAAACCCGATCTCATGATGGATTTTGCCACTTTGACGGGTTCGTGCGTGCGGGCGATAGGCACTAATTACAGCGGCGGCTATTCCAACCGGTCGAGCTTACTTTCTTTGATCCGTCGTGCCGGTAAAAAAAGCGGAGAACGCGTATGGCCTTTTCCGAATGATAAAGATTACGGGCGTTGCCTGAAGTCCAAAGTCGCAGACATCAAACAGTGCCGACTCAAGGGCGGTGTGGATCATATCGAAGCGAGTTATTTTTTAAGACAGTTTGTCGAAAATTCCGTACCGTACGTTCATGTCGATCTTTCAGCGATCGAACATGAAGGAGGGCTTGCACAAGTCTCTTCAGAAAATACGGGTTTCGGTGTTCGGTTTGCAACCGAGTTTGTAGAAATCTTTTTGAATCGAGGAATGAAAAATGTCAGTTTATGATTTCAAAGTAAAAACAGTGGATGGGAAAGAAATCGGAATCGATACTTATCAAGGTAAAGTTTTACTGATTGTGAATGTCGCAAGCAAATGCGGGTTCACTCCGCAGTACCAAGGTTTAGAAACGCTCTATAAAAAACTAAAAGGCCGAGGCTTTGAAGTCTTGGCTTTCCCTTGCAATCAGTTTGGAGCGCAGGAACCTGGCAACGAAAATGAAATCAAAAGTTTTTGTGAGTTGAATTATGGAGTGACGTTTCCATTATTCTCTAAAATTGAAGTGAATGGCAAAAATGCCCATCCTCTGTATGCGTATCTCAAAGAACAAGAAAAAGGGATTTTGGGTACCGAGGGTATTAAGTGGAATTTTACGAAATTTCTCGTCGATTCGATGGGAAAGGTCGTCGAGCGTTTTGCTCCAAACACAAAGCCGGAAGATCTCGAGAAGAAAATCGAGAAATTACTCCCCTAGCCGGGATTTGTGTTTTTCAGGCTTTGAGAACAAATGATCACAAAAAGGCGAGCTCGGTGGAACGAATTGGGAGGCATTTTTAAAGAATGCGTTATGACTAACAGATTGGCGATTTGTTGGGAGTACGCGCATGAAACGATCTTTTCTCTGGGCTTTGGCCTTCTTCTCTATTCTGTCTTTGGCAGATGAAAAGAAACTTTACCTCTATCAAAAACCTTACAGTGGGTTCTTACAAGATTCAAAAGAGCGATTCACCTCGACCGATGAACAGATTCTAGAAGCTCTCGTGCAAACGTCTAAAGTGAAATCCGAAGTTCAAGTTCCAAATTCAATTTGTGGTCCCAAGACGGTCTTCACGCGCTCCGCATTTTGGAGTTGCGAAAAGGGGGGATGGAAAAATCAATATGAGTACTTCTGGTCCGAAGCCTCTAAAGTATGGAAAGATCGTCCTGACTTGATGCAGCTTTGCACCCTGCAGAGTGAATCGACGGCACAACAAGCGTTAGAAGACGCGAAGAAAAACATGAAGGTTTCTGAACTTGGCTGGATAGGAGTACAGTTTCCGTTTACGGAGGCCGGTTTCAAAGCGTCTCTGCTTGCTGCAAATATTAGTTTTGAGTTTGGTCAGTATGCGATTGCGACGATTCTTTTTGAGAACATTTTGGAAAAGGCCAAGATGTCGCCAAATCTTTTTGGCAAATTTTTGACGGCCAGAACTTACCTGCATGCCGCTTTTGCCGCGAAACGTTCGGGTTTGAGAACGCAAAACGAAGCCGTTGTATTATTCAATGAAGCGAAAAAAATGGCCGGAGCTAAAGGAATTACGATCGGTTTTAAGGTCTATTCAATTTGGGAAATTGAAGAAGAGTTTCAAAAGGATTTTCTAGAAATGAAGGCAGAAGTTCGTTGGGATCGCCAGCCCTTCACTTTTCTTTTTCCTAATGAGCGGAGAATTTACGAAAATGCTCGTGCCGTGGCTCGAGGTGAAAAAGAAGACGGACCGGAGCTGGTAGCAGCGCTCGACGACGAAACAAGACTTTTTCAGCTTCTCATTACAGTTGCCCCTAAGACGACCCGATCCTGGATGAAGAAGTTTGTAGACCTAGTAAAAGTTTCTGACCTGAAAGCCCCTTCCTGGCAAAATCTCACGGATTATCTCTCGGAGGAATCGAATTGCGTATTGACGGATCTGACCTATCAGCCTGTGGTCATCAGTATTCCTTCGCAAACAGAGTTGAATTTTAATACCCAGTTGAACCGCTTTACTAAAATGGAGTTAAATGAAGAGGATACGATCGACAATGCGTTCGTTCTTCTGAGCAATCTAACGGGTCTTAAAGACCTGACGATTCGAAATATTTATATGGGAGGAGATGGCTTTAAAGACTTAAAAGAGTTTCCTCCACTAGAGAACTTGGTTTTGGAACAGACCGATTTTTCAGACGAAGCATTGAAGACCCTCAAAGGATTTAAAAACTTAAAAAATCTGGAGCTGAGCGGAAATTACTCTGTTGGAGACGAAGGCATTACCCATTTGTTGGAGCTCAAAAACCTCGAGGAGTTTGGAGTTTATTCATGCTTCTCGGTCACTGACGCTTCTTTGAGAACTTTCGAAAAGATGAAAAAACTTCGCGTTCTTAATATCGGATACACGTCGATTACTCGCGAAGGGCTGAAGTCCTTTAAAATCCCGAATCTAGAAAAACTAGTGATTCCAAACACGTTCGGTGAGGATGTAAAAAAAGCGATTGAGAAAAATAATCCGAAACTAAAAGTCGTCATCGACGTTTAAGTTCCTAACGCAAATCTTTGTGCGTATCTCACCGGTGCGTCAGCAAAAGGCATTGATTTTTTATTTGGGTTAGTTAAACTAAAAGAACGGGATCGATTTTTCTACTCCCGCAATCAACCCCAACATCCAAAAAAATCAAATATGCAGTCAATCAAAACGGAGCTTATCGGGCTTCTGCGTCGGAATGATCTGTTGCGATCTTCTTTGATCGTCGGACAGGTTCAAGATGCGGCCTTTAACGTCAACCCCTACCAAGAGACCCTGCTCGAGATGTCAGCACGTGTTTGGCATTTGTGTGGCGGAAAGCAAGAACCTTTGCTGAAAGCAGAGATGATTTCGCAGGTGCTTTTCCAAGAGTTCGGAATGCAGGGCAAAAGCGACAGGTATAAGCAAGTCATCGATGATCCGAGCCGCTATTACCTACACAGCGTTTTGCAGAAGAAGGTTGCAAGTCCTTTGGCGTTGACCGTTCTTTATTGCATCCTTGCGGACCAAATTGGGCTTCAGTACGAATGCCTCGCAATGCCTTCTTATTTTCTCTTAAAACTCGTTGATGATTCAGGAGATTATTATATCGATCCCTTTGATCATGGTCGCGTGCTGACGGGCGAAGATTTCCAAAAGAAATTCAAAAGTGCCATGCAAAGAAACCGCATGACTTCAGCGAGTCTTTACGAAAAAGTCAGTACTTCGCAGCTAGTTGCCCGTCTTGTTCAACAACTGAAACACATTTATATTTTAAAAGGAAGTTCGGTCGAAGCATTGAGAGCTGTTGAACTCTTAACGGCTATTTTCCCGTCTTCCCCTGAACTTTCGCGCGACCGAGGAGTTCTCTATTGCGAGATGGAGTATTTTTCCAAAGCAATGAATGACCTCAAGTTTTACCTCGAACAGCGGCCGAATGCAGACGACGTTGCGGAAATTAAAAAGCTCACCGGAATGCTTAAGGGTTACCGAGAAGTTGTTAACTAAGCCAACAGGAGCCAGCTATGTCTAAATTACTTTTACCCGCGATCGCATTCATCCTAATTTCATTAAATCTAAAGGCAGAACCTGGGTGCGAAGGGTCGATCTATCGAGAGCCCACTTGCGAAGGCGAATGCAGCGACGAACACTGCCAAGATATTTCATTTGGGCAAGACGGTTCCGAGTTTCAGTGCTGCGAGCCTACTGCCCCCTGGAAGTCCGAAAAAGAATTTACTCCCCTCAAAAAATCGAAGTAATTTCAAAGCAGTCACCCCTCCTCGTTTCATTCTTGCATTTTCGTCCTTACTCAAGCTATTCAATTCTATTCGTACAATAACGGATAGGAATCGCGTTGATCGCCGAAGGTATCACACACAAAAGAGGCCCAATTCTCTTGGTGGCGTTGCTTTGCCTCACTTTTTCACAGGCTGACGCGATTCCTAGAAGGAAGAGTTGTCCCACTAAAATAGCGGCGATGAGTCATGTCAAATTGAGTGATTCGCAATTGTTTGATCTGTTCCAAAGAACCCTAAGAAAAGATCCGGTGGCCGGGGATATTCTGGTGAAGCAACTCAATCGAATCTTTCTTCCTACCATCTTAAGATTCGTACAACCCTATGAAGCTGACGAGCTTTTACAAAGGAGCTTTCTGAAAGTTTGGAAAAGTAATGCCTTTAGAGATCCCGATCACTTTACGAGACCCTATCTTCGCCTGATGGCTCAAAACACCTGCATCAATTACGTGAGCAGACGACATGTCGAGTCCTCACTTTTCGTTGGGGACGAGGATGACCGGCAGTTCCTTTCGTTAGCAGCGCCGGCTGTAAACTTGTGGGCCAGTGAACAGGCTGAAAGAGTGAGATTTGCAATCAGTCAACTAGAAGGAAATCAACGCATCGTGATCGAGATGAAAATGGAAGGCAAATCCGGCGAAGAAATCGCAAAAGCAATCGGCGAAAATTTTTCTGCAAAAGCCGTAAAGTCCCTAAACAGTCGTGCCTGGAAAAAACTGCGTGAACTTCTCGCAGAATCCGACGACGAATAATTTCTTTCTACAAAATATGCCGGAATCGACATATTTCAGTTGATAGAAGATTGTTTCAGCACAGCTGTTAACGAGAACTCCCATATGGCGTGGTGCTTATTTCGTTTGGATGACGAATAGCCTCTATCAGTAACAAATCAATAGAGGACTAAAATGACTAAAAGCAATTTAATCGTGGGAATTCTACTTCTCGCACTAGGCGCTCCGTCTCTTTCGAAATCTGAAAACAAAGCTTCTCAAATCGGCGGAAGACCTATTTTTAAAACGGGACTCATTCCAAAAGAAAAGCATCTTAAAGGAATGGGCGAAACTCATGTCATGCTCGATGAATGTAGCGATTTGCCTGAATCTTTCGACTTAAGAGATTTAGGCGTCGTTTCGAATATTAAAAACCAAGGCAGCTGCGGAAGTTGCTGGGCCTTTTCGAAAACGGCATCGCTTGAAAGCGCTATCGCCGCAAACGGCGGAAGTTTAAAAGACCTTTCAGAGCAGCAGCTGGTTTCTTGCGACAGAAACAATGGCGGATGTCGCGGTGGAAACTTGAACACAAACGAATTCCAGGTCCGATACGGTCAAGCTGCCGAAGCGAGCTTTCCTTATACAGCGACCGGCAGTGCGTGCAAAGCGGGTCTTCAGCCCGTCGCAAAAGGTACGGCCTTCAATTACGTCGGTAAAAGCAATCGTCGACCCACTAGTAAAGAAGTCATGTGCGCGCTTTACAAAAGTCGGACGATTCCTTGGATCACTCTTTATGCGGACAATAACTTTAAATACAAAACTCCGACCGATTCCCAAGGCGTCATCACCGCTTGTACACAAACCAGCCGAACCAATCACGCGATTGGCGTTGTGGGTTGGAAAACCATCAACGGTAAAGTCTATTTCAAAATCAGAAACAGCTGGGGAACGAAATGGGGATCGGATGCGGATCACGCTGGCGGAGAACGCGGCTACGCTTTAATGCAGCTCGGCTGCAATAACCTCGGAGATGAAGTGGCTTACATCCAAACCGATGCAATGCCTTGCAAAGTCTCGACGGTAAAATTGCCTGCTGAAATCGTCATGGCTCCTGGAGACGAAGTCCGTTTAGGCGTCCGTCCTGAAAGCGGCGTGGAATACGAATGGTTCAAAAACGAAACTTCGATCGGCACAGGAGAATTTATCTACGTCTCTCCAAGCGAGGAAACCGTTTATTCCATCAAAGGCAAAACCAGCTGCGGTTCGTCCGAAAGCTCTGTTCGCGTCAAAGTACAATAACTAATTCACCCACGATGAAGCATTGAACTGCTTTGTCGTGGGTTTTTTTTGCCCGCAGAGTGCGGTTCTGAAGAGGTAGACTATAGCAGCTGTAGGCCAAAGCCTAATCCGAGGAGCCACACCGAGAGAATTCCAAGTTGCAGTAGGATAAATTTGTACTTTGCCATTTCAAATCTCCTTACAGTCGTAGTATCTGCGCGAGACGGACTTCAGTTCGTGGAGCAAAAAGGGCGCCCCAGAGTCCCCAGGCACAGCAAATTCCAAGCCCGATAAATCTCGCTTGCCCGGTTACTGCGGCGTCAAAAAAGATCAGAGCTGCAGCGACAAAAGGGCATAGCATCGCTAGAAAACGGTAGAGAAAAAGACGATATCGAATCGAATGAAGTTCTTCTGTCATGCTCGGGGCGAGCGTTTTGTAGCCAATCCATAGATTGAGATAAATTGTTTGTAGGGCAAAGCCGCTCATGAGCAAAATCGATGTGCTCAAACTTCCAAGTCCAACCGTGATCGCAAAGACCAGGGTTTTTCTGACGACCGGAAGGTGATTGGTAATTGCAGGCTCGACTACTAAAAGGGATGTAAAAGATTTTAAGAGTGGGGAGTCGAACTGCAGATAGCTCGAAATAAAAGTTCCGAGAGTTCCAAATCCAAACCAACTCCAGGTGAGAGGAAGTCCAATTCCTAGGAGTAACCAGTACACTGTCGACGAGAGGAACACTCTTTCGGAGAGTCCGACAAAGTGATGCCGTGTCTGTTCTCCGGTGGTCTCGCAGCTCTCAACATCGCTGCTGTCATATTTTCGAAGTGCGTGGACCTTTTTCAGCCAGAACAACAGCAAACCCACAAACGCAAGCGCTGAAGAGATAGCGACTCGCAAACCAAAACTTGAGAAGACTCCGGTTCGGGCATTCTGAAGAGGAGTCGGGGTTGCGATTAGCCAAACTAAGAGCATCCCGGCAGCGAGTGGTGTAAAAAAGTGCATCGAAAGTGTGAGGTACGGAAATTTTGTTTCGAGACTCGAAATTCTTTCTTTTGCAAAACGCTTTGTGACGGCTCGGAGCGAAAGACAAGTTTCAAAGGCGTCCGCAAGCCCACCCGCCGTGTAATGTCGCGAGACAATGTCACGTTTCAAAATATTTGAAAGCAGGTAGCTGACACTTTCATCTACTTTTTTCCAGACAGGATCTTTGAGTCGGCCCGGTTCAGAACTTTCGGGAGCGAGTTCGATGACGCCGCCTTTAACGTCGCGGCGAACGCTTGAGTAAATCAGTTCTTCTAAAAGTCGACCCAAGGAATAAACATCCGAATGAGGGCCTACTTGTCTCGCAAATGAGGCTTCTGTCGGATTAGATAACGCCGCCATTTGTTCGGGCGCCATGTAGTTTACCGTGCCGCCGATGATGACCGGGCGTTTATTGGTCTCATTGACTTTATCGTGTGAAACATTGAAATCGGTTAAAAAGAGTTGCCCAGAAAGATCAATAATAATGTTGCTCGGTTTGAGATCAAGATGCAAAACGCCTGCTTTGTGTGCGTAGGCGACGGCATCGGCCAATCGACTTCCAAACCACAGTGCGAGTTGGATGTGATCCATGCGGCGCCAGTGTTCGGGTTTTTGATCTTTATTTTCGAGACCAATATTTTTGCGTTCGCGGTCTAAAATTTCGCCTAAGGCCATTCCGTCTAAACGCAGCCAACGTCCAAATTCAAAAATATCCAAAATCGCAGAAAGAGTGAGTCCTCCCACGTACTGCATGCAGAGAATCCGGATGCCGCGTGAGGGATCGACAAACTCCGAAAAAACTTTCACGATATTTTCGTGTTCTAATTTTGCAAGGATTCGAGCTTCACGATCCGAGTTACGAGAAATTTTGAGAGCGACTTTTCGACCGAGCGAAATTTGGTTGGCGAGATAAATTGTCGCGGTTCCACCCTGACCTAACAATTTTTCGACTTCGAAGTCGCCGAGACGAACTCCAATCGCCACTTCGGGTGGTTTCATTTCTGACGCGAAAGGTTCGGTGAGCGAGGTGGGGAAGCGTGGCTTTTCGCCCTGCGGCCCTTCCACAAAATTCTCATTGCGTAGAAGTTCAAGAACTTGTCTTTCTAATTCTAAATCACCTGCGGCCGCTTCTTTGACGAATGCGACTTGGGATCCCAAATGCAGCTTGCGAGCTTCAAAAACAATCTCTGCGATCCGTTCTGCAACGGTGCTGATTTGAGTATGTCGAGCGGGATTACCCATTCAAAAAGGTGCCTTTCTAGTCATCTTCTTTTCGTCTTTTCAAAGACTTATCTTGAGTTGATCTGTGTGCATCAAAAAGGATGCGACGTAACGCGTCTCAAAAGTGACAAATTTCGGAATCCCGCAACGCTTAAACTACTGAAATCCCTATGTATTCAACTTGGAAACAAACTTGCAAATGTCTCTCTGCGTCGGCGGATCACCGCGGACTCAAAAACTTTTATGGAGCAATCATGTTTAAAAATCTCTTTCTACTAACCCTATTCACAGTCGCATTAGGCGCCTGCTCAAAAGTCGACAAATCCCTAACAAACGAAGGTCTTCCTCGATCACCTTTCAAAAAGAATCCCCCTTCAGTCCCTACGACTTCAAATCCTAGCAATCCAAAAAATCCTACTCCTATCGATACGGCGGTGGTGCGTACGGTGTTTTCAGGTTTTAAAATGAGCGCTGATTTCTTATCTGAATTAAACAGCAAAGGTTATTACGAATACGGTAACTGCGTTCAATGGGTGTCCATGAAAAAAGGCAGCCAGTTCATTGGGAACTATTTAGAGTTGAGCTTAGGACAATGTAACTATTCAGGTCCTGCAGATGATTCGAACGTTTTGATGCGTTTAAAAGTTGTTGAAGACGGAAATCCAGCAAATAAGTATCTTGTCATCAACGAAGAAAACTCTTCTGAAATCGGAATCATCACGGTTGAATCTTCTGCTGGAGCTTACAGCTACGAACTCCAAGGTTTATGCGATATTGATCCAAAAGGAATGACGAAAACCGAAGCTGCTTACTGCCAAGTAGATATCTCTGCTGGTCAGTTTGCAACTCCTCCTCTCTCTATGAAATTATAAGAGATGAAATTTTAAGCCCGCGGTTACGAATCTTTCGTAACCGCGGGCTTTTTTATTTTCTGCAAAGACTAAAGGATGTTTTTCAAAGCGTGGTTTGCTTTTTCGACGACTGCTTTCGCCGAAAAACCGTACTTATCGTAAAGCGCTTTGGGATCGCCCGATTCTCCGTAGCAATCCTGAACTCCGAGACGAATTAACTTTGAAGAACAGCCTTCTTCCGCAAGCACTTCAGCCACAGCCGTTCCAAGTCCACCAATCACTTGATGATCTTCGACTGTGATAATGACTTTGCTATTGGAAGCGACTCTTTTAATCAATTCGCGATCAATCGGTTTAATCGTATGAAAATCGACAACCCACGGGGTTTTGTCTTGAAGTGCTTCGCTCGCCTTCAGACATTCCACAACTGTCGATGCGGTTCCAAAAAGCGCTAAGCCCTTGCCTTCTTTTAAGACAATGCCTTTGCCGACTTTAAAATCGGATTCGCTCTTGTGAAGTGCAGGTAGTTTTTGTCGAGTGAGGCGCAAGTAAACAGGGCCTTCATTGGTTGCCGCCCACCGTACTGCTGCGCGGGTGGTCACATCATCGGCTGGATTTAAGAGCGTCATTCCAGGAATGGATCTTAAGACGTTTAAGTCTTCCAATCCCATCTGCGTGTAACCATCATCGCCGATTCCTAGTCCAGAGTGCGTTCCTACCAGTTTCACATTGGCTTTCGAATAACCGACAGAAACTCGAATCGTCTCGTAACGGCCCGCTAAGAAAGCGCCAAAGCTACAAGCAAAAGGAACAAACCCGGTAAAAGAAAGACCTGCCGCCGTTCCAATCATGTTTTGCTCAGCAATTCCCATCTGAAAAAATCTATCGGGAAAAGCTTTTGCAAACGTCACACTCTTGGTCGAGACGCTTAAGTCCGCGTCCAGGACGACGATGTTTTTAAATTCACTTCCAAGCTGTTTAATCACTTCGCCAAACGAATCGCGTGTCGCTTTGTCACTCATGATTTTGCTCCTCTGATTTCGTTAATGGCTTTTTCAAGTTGTTCTTTATTGGGGGCGACTCCATGCCATCCAATATTGTTTTCCATAAAAGAAACGCCTTTGCCTTTAACGGTTTTCGCCCAGATAAAGGATGGCTTTTCTTTTTCTTGTTTTGCTTTTGCTAAGGCGCCTAAGATCTCTTCGAAGTTATGCCCGTCGATTTCTTGGACTGCCCAATTAAATGCGCGCCACTTCTCTGCAATCGGATTTAAATCCATGACTTCTTCGACGTGCCCGTCGATTTGGCCATTATTATTATCTAAAAAGACGATTAAATTATTGAGTTTGAATTTGGGGGCCGACATTGCGGTTTCCCAAATTTGACCCTCTTGGGTTTCTCCATCCCCTAAAAGACAGAAAACTTTTTGCTCTTTTTTCTGAAGTTTAAGGCCCATCGCAATTCCTTGTGCGATCGAAAGCCCTTGTCCCAACGACCCTGTCGAAGCTTCGACAAAGGGAAGCATTGCGCGGTCAGGGTGCCCCTGAATGCGTGAATTGATTTGCCTTAACGTCGAAAGCTCTTCTTTAGGGATCACGCCTTTTTGAGAAAGAACCGCATATAAAGCGGGAACTCCGTGTCCTTTAGAAAGGATGAAACGGTCCCTATCTTCCCAAAAGGGATTTTTAGGATCCATTTTCATTTCCGAAAAAAAGAGGGCCACGATGATATCAATAGCGGATAGTGAGCCTCCCGGGTGACCCGAGGCAGCTTTTTCCAGCATATTTAGAATATCAATCCGGCACTCTTTGGCGATAGATTTTAGATTTTCGAGAGTCGATGTATTGGAAGACATGGCGGATTTATAGACGAGTGAACACTTTCAGGCAAGGCAGATAGAGGCAAATCTTACTTGCCGGTTTGGGAAGACTCGAGTAACTTTCAACGCGTCATGGCACCCTTTTTCTTAGTCACTTCTTTCATCGGTAGCGCCCTTTTAGTGGTGAGCACCTTTGCGGGCTATTTTCGGTGGGAAAACCACCTTTTTTGGGGCCTTGGAAGTAGCATCATGGCGACGGGACTTCACTGCCTTGTTTTCGGGATTTTTACCGGCAGCGGAAAAGACACTCGCGAGCTCGTCGAAGATTTAAGCCTCAATGCGGACTACGTTAAAAAAACCAAAGTCTATAAGCGGACCGTTTTTCCAAAAGCGTTGTACGCGATTTTATTTTTGTTGATCACGACTTCTTTAGGTGGCTACCACTCGGCTCACTCCATTCCGTGGATGGGAACCGCACACGGTTTTTTTGCGCTATTTTCAGTTTATTACAATTTAAAAACATTTTGGCTGGAATATGCGGCGATTCGCGAAAACGCCGCGATTCTAAAGAGCATTAACCAAGTTGCGGCCGAAAGAACGGCAGAGTTGCCTAAAGTCCACTATGGATTTTCAGAAGCGGGAGATGAAAAAGTAGCAGATTTAGAATGGGAAACTCACGTCCATGCTTTTGGCAGGTTTCTCGTTTTCCTTGCATACAATACTTGGCTCCCCTTTATTTACATCCGCTATGTGATGGGAAAATTCCAAACACCGATTCTTCCGTTCGCGGCGGTTTTCTTCATTTTTCTCATTTCAGGAAACATTTTAAAATATAAGTACAAGAAATTTTCGGTTCCAGCTCAAGCATAAACTGGGCGACTCGTTTAAATTTATTTCGAAATTTGCTTATTGTCGTGCGCGGGCAGAGCTTCAACGAGACGGTCGATGAGAACTGTAAGTTTTTTTGAAAGCTCGGGTCGATGGGCTTGCGCTTTTTTGTATTCGTTCACGAATTCTAAAAGATATTCTTTTCCGTGAGGGTCTTTAGAAAGGACTTTCGCGACTTGGATCAAATTGTCGTAAGGACAACGCTGTAACCATCTTTGCGGAATTTTTTTGTGATTCGCGAAGAGTGCACTGACAACGCTTCCGAGTTCATGAGTGTGGATTCGAACAAACGTCGGGCCGAAATAACGAAATGCATTTTCGATTTTATCTGCCGAAAAATATTTAATATGCGAAGAAAGCGTTCGACAGAGCCTAATTTTAAGTTGATCGTTGTACCGGTTGATCTGCAAAAGGTCGATCCAAGCCTGATACATCAATTCCAGGCGATCGGCTTCAGGTTTTACCTGCTGACCCAAGGTTTTGGGCGTAATGAAAAACCTCCAATACAAGAACTCTGCGCGAGTTTGCAAAAAACCAGGCCAACGTTGAGCACTTCTGAGCATGAAAGCAAGTCCAAGGCCCGAAACAAATCCGACGACGTGGGCGATATGGTCCACGCTGTCTAAGCGTTCCGGAAAAAATTGTGCGGTCGACAAAATGAGTTCTAACAAGAAAACATCGACAAAGAAAAACCAAGAGGTCCTTAAAGAGGTGAGCCCCGCTTTTCGGCTAGGAAACCAGAAGAAATAAGTCGTGCGATACCTGAAATTATAAACGTAATAGGTTCCCATCAGCGCAAATATTCCGGCACTCGCACCGACGTGCGGGATGTAAGTGGAGAATTGCTTGGTGAGGAACATACTTGCGAATAAACCGAAGCTTCCTCCGAGGAGAAAGATGGAAAGTGCACAGAGAAATGGAATAAAAGAAGTGCAGATTCGAAATCCCGCGAGAATCCCTATTGTGTTTAACGCGAGATGGGTGATCGTTCCGTGTACGAAGTTACCATAGATCAAACGTTCAATATCCCAGTCTGCACGCGAGGGAGAAATTTTCAAAAGAGGACGTTTCGACAAGAGCGCATTGGCTTGTTCTTGAACTTCACTTTCCGCCACCATATTCTTTTCGAGAACGAATTGGACGCTTTCCACATAGCGATTATCTGCTTGGAGCGTGGGATAGGTTGCGACAAAGGCTAATTGGATCGTTAAGACCATTAAGACGGAGGGCCACCATTTCGGCTTATGGGAAACAGGAACTTCCGGCGAAATGGGAACCATCAAAATCATCGTACACCGTGAACCTTTCTCACGGAGGATTCGGTTAAAAGATCATGCGCTGTTCGCCGGTCTTTTCGAAAAAATGCAAGAGGACTTAAGGGGAAGGTAACGACCAAAGACAGCTGGCGAAACAAAGCTTGGTTGATCTCTAAAGTCTTTCCAGATTTTTCGTCGACGACTTTAAGTCCCACCAGCAGTTGGGCTGGCGAACCGCCGAATCGATTGACGAGCCATCCAAAGGCAAAGATTAAAAAACTAATTTTACTTCCGATTGCGGCAACACGGGTGATGGTGCCCGCATTTTCCACCAAAAAGCTGACTAATTTCGTGTCGGGCAAAGATTTAGAAAATGAGAGCGTCAAAGGAAGGTTAATCAGATGGGTATAAAATGCATTTCCTGCGTGATCCACTCCACTTCCGAGCAAAAACGCGAGAATAAAATCCAAAAGCATACTGCCTGCGCGTTGAAATGGGTCAGCGGCGGGGCAATCACGCAAATGGAAGTTTTCCGCCTCGCTTAGCACTTCATGCACGCGGTCGTCCCCGGCCTTTTTTTGCTGGCGTTCGGACATTTTACGCGGCCTCGCTCAACTCTTTTTTCGAAAAACTTTCGATTTTTAAGAGAAGTTCTTTGAGAGCTTCGTAATCTTCTTGCATCGAGCTCAGTTCCTCTGGAGATAACGTCGCATTTAGAGTGAAAGCCTTGGTTTTTAACCGCTGTGTTCGAATCATTCGGAAACTGAAATCGATAATTTCATCTGATTCAATTCCGGTGACTCCCAGGCTGTTGTGTAAAAATTTTTCGAGGAAGTGCTCCTGTCCAAAGAAAAACAATAGGTACCCCACTTCAAGCGGTAAAGGATTAAAGTCCGTCTCATTTTCAAGCGAGAGAATATATTTCAATGAGTTTTCGATTGTGAAAATCGGAAATTGTGGCTCAATTAAAATATCCTGATGTAAAAGAGCAAGTCGTTCTAAAGCGATTTTTAACTCGGAGTGGAGATGGACTTGGGTCGACTCCGGATCCAAGACTAAGGAAATCGCGGCTTCTCGTGTCGGCCACCATTCCGCAAGCAGCGGATGCAGAAACTTTTGCCCAATACTTTCGATCGCAAGGCTGAGCTGTTGAGCCTCTAGTTTTGTTCTCGTCTCTTGTGAAAACGGAAAAGGCGAGAGGTTTCGAAAGTATAAATACAGCTTGTAGAAATCGTTCTTCTCGTTTGAGATCTGATCCGAGATTGCTGGATTGGCCTCACGGTTTGTGAAGATTAAGCTTGCGAGGTTTTCAATCTTTCCTTCTGGGAACTCAAAATATCCCGCTTCGCTTAGAGTCTCGAGTAACAAGATGTAATTTTCTTTGAAACTCGTAAACGTCGGAGAAGAAGTTTTGTTCTCCGTATTTTCAAAAATCAAAAGGCTGATTTCGCTTAAGGAAAGAGTCTTGCAGCGATTTTCTTTTGAAAATGGACTTTCAATGAGTTCCTTCAAGAGTGGAGTGAACTCCGAAAGTTTTAAAAGCTCTGTAGGTGAAATTTGGATTTTAGTGCTCATAAGTTACTGCCTAACGTTTTTTTCTCTTCTCATCAGCTCTCTGAGCTCGCGCTTCGATTTGAGAAGGACTTTTTTGGTTTCTTCTTCTTTCAAACCTGTTTGCAGGGAAACTTCCGCTTCGCCTTTGCGATTGAAATGATTCTCCAGAACGCAGAGGCTGGATTCATCCATCTTTTCTAAAGCCTCTTCAAAGATCTTCCACACAGCTTCAGTCGCTTCTTCTACGATTGCCTTTTCAAGAAGTTCTTGCACTTCTTCAGTCAGCGGCACGTTCTTATTTCGCATACATCTCCCTTAAACAACGCCGAGCTATCTGTGACTCAGCATGTTATGTTTATCGGCGCCTGTGACGCGATGTTTAATAGTATTTTTTTGGCTTTACAAAAAGTTGTGATACACTGCAGTCGACATTTAAAAAGCTATGAATTCTCAAATACTTACAAGATTTTATATTTTTTCTCACAAAGGCCGTTTCTTCGCATTTCTGACTGCAATGCTGGGAATCCTGGTTCTTACCCAATGCACCTCAAAAGAAGTGAATCGAGACGATCCGGACGCACTTTTTTCGGACGCAGAAGAAGCCTACAAAGATGAGAAGTACCTAATCGCGTTAGAAAAATACCGCGATATCAAAAATCGATTTCCTTATAGTACGAGAGCTGTGGATTCGGAGTTGAGAATTGCCGACACTCAATTCGATCAAGAAAATTTTATTGAAGCTGAGAGCGCCTACGAGATTTTCAAAGAACTTCACCCGACTCATCCGAAGTCGGATTACGTTCAATTTCGAATTGCGATGTCTTATTTCAAGCAGATTCCGGACAATACGGCGCGGGATTTAAGTGCCGCTTATAAAGCGATCGACTCGTTCATTCTCTTGGTTGATAAATTTCCAGGCTCCGAGTATGTCGCGAAGGCCAAAGAACTGGGACAAGAAGCCCGCAAACGAATTGCCGACCACGAAAATTACGTGGCGGATTTTTACTATCAAAGAAAGCATTATTTGTCGGCTTCGTACCGCTATGCTTCGCTCTTAAAAGATTTTCCTGGTTTTGGATTTGATGAAGAAGCACTTTATCGATTGGGACAGTGTTATCTGCATATCAAACAGACAAATAACGCGATTGATGCCTTTAGGCGCCTTCTGTCGCAATTTCCTTCAACAGGACATAAGAGTGAAGTACAATCACTTCTAGAGGATCTCGGTAAACAATAATTAGGGGTGGGCGATATGTCTCAAAATCTCGATTATTCGACTTTGGAAGATTTGTTGCGCTTCGCCAAAGAAGACTTAGCCCGCAATTCACTTTCTTCAGCTGAAAAATATCTTGAGCGCGCGATTTTGATGAACAATCAGCTGCCTGAAGCCTTCCATTTATTGGGAACGGTTTATTCTAAAAGAGGAAAGTTCAAAAAGGCGATTTTGGCATTTCAGAGGGCTTTGACGCTCGATCCTTTTCATACGGAAGCTTCCATTGCATTGAGTAGTCTCTACAATGATATCGGAGACTACAAAGAGGGCGCTCAGGTTTTCTCGAAGGCTAAAAAACGTCTTGAACGAACTCAGCCGGGACACGATCCTAAAATTAACTTAGGGCTTTCTCAAAAACATTTTGAGCTAGGCATACAGTATCTTAGGTATGAACGTTTTCTAGAAGCGCATCAAGAATTTGCAAAAGCGCTGAATCTGGATTCGGGGAATGTTCAAATTACCGTTCAAATGGCGAAATGCCTTTCGAAGACGGGAGATAAAGAAGGTGCGGTAGAGTTGCTCCGTCGAATTCTTTTATCCCATCCTAAAAATACGGAAGCGAAAATTCAATTGGGAGTGCTCTTCCACGCTCTAAAAAAATTGGGCGAAGCCTATCGAGAGTGGCAGGAAGTATTGGTTTTGGATCCGGATAATAAATCCGCGCAGATGTACTTAAGTATGTTTGAAAAGGACCCTTCACCCGTTCCGCAGCGCCAAGAACGCCCTGCAAATCTGCACACTTGAAAAAGTTACTTTTACTTCTTGTTCCTATCACTCTGATGAGCGCTCCGGTTTCTTCTCCTCAGCCTCCAATCGATAAGACACGCCCTCATCTAGAGAATCTAAAAGAATCAAAACAAGTCAAAGAAGATGATTATGAAATTCCCTACCTCACGATGCAAACAGCGGAGGTCGTCGAACAGACGCCCCAAATTTTAAAAGAAAAGCTCGTAAAAATCTTATCTGAAAACAAAGTCACTAAAGAGGGGGTTAGTATTACAACGCTCCCCTTGCCCAAGATCTTTACGACAGACGCCCAGCAAGAAGCGATCGACGGTTGTACGGTCAAAAAGTGCGACGTCAAATTGCGCCTCGCAACTGAGGCGAAAAAACTGGAAGGAACTCCAAAAACTCAGAAAATTGGGGTTTATCATCAGCTCATCGTCGATCGATTGAACACGTATCTTGCACAGGGAGAGTTGAGAGGTTATGACGACCGCGAAAGCAATAAAGCCGCGATTGTCGAGATGGCAAAGAAGCAAGAGTTTTTAAAGTTAAGATACCCTCTTGCAAGCCAGTTTATTTTTACTGAAGGTTGGAAGAATCGAAAACCTCAAGCCAACTCCTTTCTAAAAAGCGAAACCGCCGTGATTGCCCCAGAAAGGCTCCAGCCTATTTGGCGTATCAGCGAAGTTTTTGAATTTGAAGAAAACTCGAGTTTTTTGTTTTGGGATTTACACGTCTATACAAACCATTATTTTGACGCATCATTCACTCTGTTTGAAATTATTCCGTTGGGTGCAAAGTCGATTGTTGTGATGACAGATGTGCTTGAAGTCGACGAACTCAAAAAGTCTGCCTTTATTCGAGCGTTATTCAAAAATAAAATGCGAGACGCGGTCAGCCTCTACCAAGATGGTTTTTTAAAACGCCTGTCTGCGAACTAAACGATATCGTGATCCGACCAGGTAATTAACCACTCATTGGCGAGTTTCATCCGCTCTTGTGTTTTAAACGCGCGAAAACCAAAATGCATGCGATGGGGAAGAAGAAAATCGGGAATTGGAAAAAATTTTGATTTAGAAAGAACTTCTTTTATTAAGGGATGTGGAAGCACCAGAGAGGTTATCATTCCGACACTCTTTTTTTTAAGCTCGTGGTCTATGGAGCTGACTAACGATTGAGCCGCGCTAGGTTCATTAGGATCAAAAATCAGATCTGCGAGATAAGCCATTTTGAACCCGTAACGGTCATCCACTCGAAACGCGGCAATCCCTAGAAGTTGATTGCCTCTTTCGACGCTTAAGATCTCGTACTCTTTCGGGTTCATCGAATAACGCCAGTCGAAGTATTTGCGCGTGCGTTCGGTAGTAAAATGAAACGGCTCGGAAAATTTCTTCCAAAGAAAGTCGTAACGCTCATCCAGCTGTGTGATCTTTTTTACAATCAAGGTTGGGTCACGGAGAGGACGAGCTAAAAATGTCATTCGGCAAAGTGGGGACAAAACTGAAGCGATTAAACTTGCAGCGAGCTTTCCTATTTTTGATTCGAGAAGATTTTCTAGATCGATAACTTTAAAATAAACTGGGATTTTTTTTCCAAGCTCTAACCATCCCAAATAACGTGTGTAAACAGGAACCGAATTCTCATTGGGGAAACCTGCGACGAGTCCCATGTCGATCTTTTCCAGAGTGTCTCTTGTCGAGCCCTCAAGAACTTGAAACATTCCTTGTCTTTGGAAGTCCGGATCGATCATGCTCAAAATAGAGTATCCCGCGTGCGTTTGTTTTTCCCTCATGCGAAACGGAACAGGCACGACTGCATAGTGGCCTACGATCTGTCCACTGGGCGTTTCCGCAATCCAGATCAAGGGTTGCAAGTATGGGTTTTGAAGAAACTGCCAATCCCACTGGGATGGAGTCATTTTCTTTTGAAAAGCTCTTTCGTGAAGTTTTAAAATGCCTTCTCGGTCCGATGCTGTCGCTCGGCGTACTGACCAGTTCTCTTTTTTTAGCGGCGCTACCTTGGGCATGCTGCTTTCTCCGCGAGAATTGGCGAAAGACAATCTTGAAACCGAACGGGGCGGAAATCTTCAATCAAACGTTTTAGTTTTGGAAGAGTCGAAGCCAGGCCGGTATAGGATTTAAAATATCGAAGTAAGCCCATTTTCAACCGAGGGTGGTCGGGGTCAATTTCGCGTGGGTGAAGATAGAAAACGACGCCGCGACCCTCACCTTCTACCCGTCTCGACATCTTTTTTATCAGGGGATAGGGAAAAAGCCGCAAATATCCACCCCCAAAGAAACAGGCGCGACGCCCGAGCAACTCGACAACGGTCGCTGGAAACTCATGAAGCACTCCAAAAGGAGTTTGAATGTCGTAGGGCGCAAGTGGACTGTCCGCAATGCCCCCGTGTCCATGTTTGCCAGGGAAAACGCTCGAGTCGTAAACATATCCCGCACGGGCAATCTCTTCGAAAGCCCACGGAGTTTCTTTTGTAATTGAAAATCCGGGTGCACGGTAACCTAAGACTTTTTGATTTGAAGCGGATTCAAGCGCGTCTTTGGCTTTTTTGATGTCGTCATAAAAGGCTTTGCGAGTCTGTGTGTGAACAATCTGATGCCCGTATCCATGGGATGCAATTTCGTGTCCCGCTTTTGCGGCATCACGAACTAGATGAGGATAGCGCTCGGCGACCCAACCCAAAGTGAAAAAAGTAGCTTTCGTTTGATGAGCGTCCAAAAACTTCAAGAGAGCTGAAAAATTTTTTTCAATCCGATTTTCAAGCTTGTCCCATTCTGACAAAGTTGGAGTGGAACTCAGTTCTAAAATATGAAACCATTCTTCAACGTCAATCGAGAGGATATTGTGGGGAGAGGGCATTCCTAATTATACTACGAGGGCTTTTCCTTACGCTTTTTTTACTTTGATGCCTTGCGCCTTGAGAAGCCTTCCCAGTGTAATTTGAAGATCCCCCGACTTAAACTCCAAGACTTTCAAACTTTCTTTGAAAACGATCGGAATTAGAATCAGTTCATTGAGAAGAAAACCGATCGCAAAGGCTTGATAGGAAAAAGCGAATGCAAGTGCTGACGAAAATAAAAGCGCTAGCGCAGAAGAGGTCACCAAAGCAATACTGATTTGATAGTGACGATTCACGGACAGTGCCGGAAGTGCACCATTGCTCCAAACACCGTGAAGTACGATCGATAGCAAGAAGATTTGAAGCAAAACCGGATCAAAGTGGATGAGTTTGTGTGTCCAAAACTCGTAAATCGTAGCCCCATACGTTAACAAAAAAAGCGACGCGAACGCATTGATGAAAAACGAAATTAAAAGACACTGCAAAAAAGCGACTCTTGCCTCGTCATATTTTTTTGAGGCGAACGCTATGGAAAATTCAGGGAGCACGGAGGTGCGAAACAGAGCACTTGCTTGGTAAACAGCGTTTGCCAGCGTACGGACGCTGTTAAACGCCGAAACGACTGGAGGGCCAAAAAGAGATCCTAAAACGAGGCTTGTTCCGTCGAATTTGATTCTATCGGCGAGAGGAAAAAGAAGGAAAGAAAAGGAAGGTCGCGCGAGCCTTCGCACTGCCTTCAAGTCGACAGCCTGAGAAAGAGAAGGGAAAAATTTAAAACCCAATTCGGAGTACGATTCTCGCACATTCCGAAACATGGCGAAGTAACCAACGGCTCGGACAATCACGAGCCCAAAAGTCACTTGAGTCATCTGTCCACCGAGAATGACAATCACCCCAGAAAGAGTGAACTCTGAGAACCGCATAAACGTATTCCAATGCGTCCCCCGACTCATTTGACCGTGCGCTCTGAAAATATCGTATAAAAGACCGGTTCGTTGCATCAGAAAATGATGCAGGCACATAAGAAACGTGATGAGAGAAAGATGATTCGCCGAAGGTGAGATGCCAAGCTTTTCCCAAAACCCACCGAGACTTGAAAGCGTTACTAGACATGTGAGAAGGAAGAACGATGAAATAAATGTGAGCGTAGAAACGCTTCTTAAGAGTGGACGCGCCTCCGCAAAACGTTTCTCAGAAACCAGCAAAGTCAGCTCCGTCGCGTGAGCACCAAACAAACCCAGATCAGAAATAAACAGCCAGTTCGCAACGGACTGCAAGAGATACCATTGACCCAAAACCTCTTGTCCCCAGAATTTAAGATAAAGCGGGATCAGCGTGAGTTGAATAACAATTGAAATCCCTTGGGCAACAGAAGACGAAAAAAGATTTTTAAGGACTCGCTGATGGACTGGGTTCTTCATTCGATTTTATGAGGAGAGGACTTTAGGGGTCATTATATCCTCGAGTCCGTATTCTCTGAAAACTTAATGTTTAACGCGGCGCCTGTGCGGAAAAGTATTTGCGAAACACGTCGCGTTACTGTTTTTGAGAGAATTGTTAAGATTTCACAACAATTCGACCGATATGTTAGTTGAGAACCTTTTTAACCATGCTTAGAAGAAATAAAAAACATATCTCTGAATACGAGATTTTGATTTCAGCGAAGCCAGGTTTTTCTTTGCCTAACGTTCGCGAACTCTGGGAATACCGAGATCTCTTATTCTTATTTGTGCAGAGAGAATTTATTTCGAAATACCGGCAGACGGTTTTAGGACCTCTTTGGTACATCATTCAACCCCTTTTACTCTCTGGCATTTTTACCGTTGTGTTTGGAAACATTGCTCAGCTTCCGACAGATGGCGTTCCTCCCATTTTATTTTATCTTTGCGGATTAGCCACTTGGGGATATTTCGGTCAGTCTTTCGAAGGTGCCGCAAATTCGCTCGTCTTGAATGCTCATTTGATGAGTAAGGTTTATTTTCCTCGAGTCATCGCTCCTCTCTCTGCGATCGCTTCAAAATTCATGATGTTCTTTATTCAGTTTTCACTCTTTATGGTTTGCTACTTCTATTTCAAGTTTTTTACGCAAGTCGGCGCGCATCTTCATTTTACAAACACGATTTTTATGGTCCCTTATTTGTTTTTAATCGCTATTTGCTTAAGCCTCGGTGCCGGACTTCTAATGGCCGCGGCAACTGCCAAATACCGCGACTTGATCCATATGATAGGTTTTATGATTCAGCTTTGGATGTATGCGACCCCAATCATTTTCCCAGCCACGGAATTTCCTCCTCGTTGGCGCTTTCTTATTTTTATTAACCCCATGGCAACGGTTGTTGAGGGAGTCCGCTTAGCGTTCTTAGGGCAAGGTTATTGGACAAATAAGTGCTTATTCGCGGCGTCTGCAATCTCGTTTGTCGTTTTGATCCTAGGGCTTCTTGCATTCGCAAAAACTGAAAAGAATTTCATTGATACGGTCTAAATGAGCAACAATAAAAAATACGTCATCGAAGTAAATCATCTCTCGAAGCTGTATGATCTCGGTATCATTGGATCGCACACGCTCAGAGAAAGCATTGATCGCTCTTGGCAGCGCTATCGCAATCGCGCCGTTCAACTGGCGCCCCCCTCTCCCTTTACGGGACGGCAGGGACCGTTTCCCAACTCCATGTGGGCTCTTAAAGATGTTTCGTTTAATGTCGAATATGGAGAAATCATTGGTGTGATTGGCCGAAACGGTTGCGGGAAATCAACGCTCTTAAAAATCCTTTCGCGAATCACCGAACCCACAAGTGGAACGGCGCTCATACGAGGACGCATTTCATCGCTTCTTGAGGTGGGTACAGGTTTTCACGGGGAACTTTCGGGACGAGAGAATATCTATTTAAACGGTGCCATCTTAGGAATGCGCAGAAAAGAAATCGATAAGCATCTTGAACAAATCGTCGAATTCTCTGAAATCGGAAAATATATCGACACACCTGTAAAACGCTACTCGTCCGGAATGTATGTCCGCTTAGCTTTCGCGGTCGCGGCGCATTTGAATCAGCAAGTTTTGATGATTGATGAAGTCTTGGCTGTCGGAGATCACGCTTTTCAGCAGAAGTGCCTCGAAAAAACTCGCAGAATGGCGGGAACGGGACGCACGATTTTATTTGTCAGTCACGATATTGATGCGGTTGCAAGCCTTTGTCACAAATGTATTTACATGGAAGATGGCGAAATTGTCGAAATCGGTAAGCCCAGTGAGGTGATTCCGCTTTATACACAAGCAAAAAAGGCCGCCTGATCTAGTCTGCGAAAAGACTTTCCACCCAGTGAGTAACATTTCTATCGTACTCCGACCATGAGACTGCTTCTCCCATTCGGAGGATGTTGTTTCGAAGTGTGTTGAGTGCAGCTAAATTATCTATCCAACTTTCAAGTCCTTCTTCGATGGCGCGTGAATTGGCGGCCGCGACAATCATGCCATTTTTTCCGTTATCGACGATTTCAGCAGCGCCACAGTGGTCAGTCACTAGAGGAATGAGGCCGCTTGCCATCGCTTGGGGCAAAGTCATTCCAAATCCATCTTCTAAAGTTGGGAAGACAAAGACATCGAAGCCACGAATAAATTCAGCTAGTTTTTCTTGTTTCATTGCAGGAACCCATTTCGCATGGGGGTATTTCGATAGAATCGCCTGCATCTCCTCTGCAACGCTACCCACAAGCGTCAGAGTGAGTTCACTTTTTTTGAATTTTTTTGTACCTTCAAGCAAATAAGGGATTCCTTTTCGGAGTGAAATATTACCGAAATAAATCACTTTTAATGGGAGAGAGATCTCAGCTTTTGTGAGATCGGGTTTAAAACGACTCAGATCGGCGCCCAAACGGATTTTATGAAGCTTTGAATCCGAAAATCCTTTTTCAATAAAGGTTTTCTTCGCGAACTCCGACAGGACCCAGATCGAATCTGCTAATTCATACTCTTCGAGTTCTCTTTCGATGCAAAAACTTCGATTTGGGAGCTCAATCCCATATTTCTGGTATTCCATCGTCAAAATCTCTGTTTGTCTAGAAATGTGGGCCGAATCTCGAATCACAACCTGAAAGGACGACCGTTTTTTTCTCAGCGCTTCGAGGCAAAAAGAGGACCAACCGATGAAGAGATCCGAATGTCGATTGGTCTTTCCGATCCAACGGGAAGTTTCGTTTCCAAAGCGCCACATCTTGAAATGATCTCCTGGATTTTCCAAGTGCAGTTTTCTCATTCCGCGGTAGACCACTTCAGGAAAAAGAAAAGAGCGGACGGTCGAGCGGATATTTTCCGGGAATCGGGATGCAGGAAAAGTGGTCAACAGGCGGAGGTCGTGACCGGCGCTTTGTAAAGCTAAAGCCAATCGGTCTGCATGAAAATAACCACCCACGGCAATGTCTATTTTCTTGGAACCCATCTTAGATGAATTCTATCACACAACTGATTCGGCTTCCTGGCAGGAAAGTCTATTTTAAGAAGTTTCCTAATTTATTTTTTAGAATTTTTTTCGCTTCGCCCGCGGCTTTATTCTTAATCTCTGTAAGCTCTCGCTCTTTTTCTTTTTCAGCTTGTCTCACTAAGTAGTCTTTGGTGCGCGGTAAAAGGGTATTTGAGTCAAATGCAATTGTCGGGGCCTTTAACTGGCCGCCTAAGAGAATCGGAATGGAGGGTTTCCCATTCTCGTCCCGAATCATGTCGGCGACTCCGTCGGGCAGTAAAGTCTCATTAGGAATTAAAGTGATTGCGGCGACAAGGCTTTGATCGAATCCGACAGCAGCACTTTGACTAGAACCTTCAAAATAAGGACTCTTAAAAAGGATATTAGAAATAAGAAGCTTGCTGTTCTCCACCGAGAACATCCCCTTGAAGTCATTAAATTTTTCATCCCAATCGGTCTTTGTGATTTTATTTGAAATAAGAGGTATTTTTTTAAGCGATTCTAAGGGCTCTTGGGTCAAGCGGATCGTCTTTAGATAACCGTCCTTTAGCGAGAACTCGCCTTTGCCCTTTAGGGATTTTTGGATTTCCTCAGGCTTTATCCCTGAGAAATTCAGAGTAAACGAAGTGTTTAGTTTTCCGAGGACCAGATCTTTCGCCTTTTCGGAGTAGCTTGTTAAAAACTGATTTGCATCGACGCCAGTGACCTGCAAGGTTTGCTCGGTTACGGGATCTTTCTCCGTGCCATCCCATCGGGTCGTCGTGGAAATGCTTCCGCCGTAAATATTAAAGCTGAGCGGCTCGACTAAAAGTATCAACTTGTCATAGTTTAACTTGATTAAAAGATTATCCACTTTCGCATAGTCTAAGTCGGCCGTTTTTAAAGTGGCCTCCCCTTGAGCTTTAAGCTTTGAAAGCAAAGGAATCTTTCTAAAATCGTCGGCAGGTCGGGCAGTGGCGGCGATGGCGATATTTTCCACCGGTTTGGCTTTAGGTTGATCGTAGAATTCGGAGAGCTTGAAGTGATTTCCTCGGAAATTGAAGTGAACTTGAGGTTCTGTAAAGTTCTCAACGGACATGCTGAGAAAACCTTCGGAGGATTTCGTCTGCAGTAGCAAGTCTTTCGTTTGCAAAAAGCCGGGTTTGATAGAGATCGGTCCCGAGATATCAGTGACTTCAATTTTCTTTTTCTTCTCTTCTTGGAGGTATTGAAACGAAAACTTCTTCAAAAGCATATCTGCTGAGTAATCTGGACCCGTTTTTGATGTGATAGGACCTTGTATCTTTGCCGCTACGGAAAGTTCGCCTTTTGGATTCAAAATCGTTTTTGATTTGAGAATGGGGGCGAACTTCACGATGTCTTCGATATCCATCATATCGGTGGACACGCTGACATCGGCGATTGGGGCCGCGAAGTTAGAAATTTTTCCTTTCGTCGTCGCGTGAAAATCCCCCAAGTTTAGAAGTCCCTTTTTGATGTCTGCCTGATCTTTTGTGGAGCTTACATCTAAGTCTAATAAAAGCGGCGTCCCATCTTCTTTCAAAAAGAGATCGCGATAACTGATCTTTGTATCTTTAAAGTTGAGTTGCGTGTTGGTGGCGAGAGTCTTAATTTCTCCAGACGAGATATTTAACTTCGTGTCTGAATTGATCATGCCGAGCCCTTCGATCATCAGCTCTGAGGTGGGCAGCCAGTTTTTTAGAATGGGGATTTTCAAGTTTTGAGCTTGAAGATTGAGGTCGATGACGGCCGTCCTCCAGTCATCTGTGGAGCCTGAATAAGATCCTGAGGCTGCGAGACTTCCTTTCGCAATTAATGATGGAAATTTCGGAAAGAACTGTTGCCATCCTGATAATACGACGGGTGGAATCTCAAATTTCAAATTCGCAGTTTTCTGAGGAAGGTAAGTCCAGCTTCCGCCCAAAGAAGATTTTAAATTGTTAAAGACAAACTCTCCGCTTTTGATCTCAAAAGTATGATCATTTCCAAGAACTTCTAATTTCAGTGTCAGGGGAACATCTTTCGTTTTGCGGAAGAGGTCTTTATTAATAATTAAGGCCTCTGTGAAATCCGCTTCCATTTTTGCCGCGACTTCTAATGCAGTCGTTTTTTTGAATGAAAGCTCAAAGTCAGATTTTACATTTCCTCTCACAAAACTGTGATTCATTCCCAATAGAAGATTTTTGCCGTAGGCAGACCCTTCGCCCAAAAGGGAATTCGGATCGGTGCCGACACCTTGGAGAGAAATTTTTACGCCCAACTCACCAGTGACAGAAGAAAGCCAGTAACCGTTCTTGGGATTTACGACTTGTTCCTTATGCTTGATGACTCCTGTCCCATTGGAAATTTCCGCACTCCATTTCCCGGAAGCAGGGTCGTAATTGCCACTGAAAAAAGTGGCAAGAGGTCCTAATCCAAGACCGTGGTTTTCGAATACAATTTTCTTGTCTCGGTAGAGTGTCGTTCCCGTCCAAGAAAGCCCGGGGAAGAGAGGGAAACTATCAAGAGTACTGAGTTGCAGTTCGTGAAAGAAGCTGACATCAGTAATGCCAGAACCTCCAAATTTAAAAGTGGGAATCCATGCCGTCGCATTGAGATTACTAAGTCCAAATTCAGGAAATGAAAACTCTCCGATTTCAAACGTAAAATGGATAAGTCTTGCAAGTGGAGAAAGGATTGAAAGAAGTCTCGAACTGGTTTGAGGAGCCGCTTTTTCCGTCGATTCGACATAGTCCGGATTTTTTTCAATCACGGGTTGGGTGATTCGGAAGTGCACTGAAAGCAACGGTAAGAATCCGAAAGTGAAATTAGCCCCAATTCCTTTTCCGGAGAACTTATACTTCATCGACTTTCCGGAAATCGTAAAATTATAAATATCGACAGAAGTTCCTGTTCGGCTGACGCCTTGATCTTTGAACGCAAAAGTGATCCCTTGCGACGCAAGTTTTTGTTGCGAGCGCAATGGAAGTTGCGCGACGATCTTTTTGAACGCAAAAAAGCCGCCCGTTGCCGCGCCCGCAAGGCATAGGATCGCGACAATCGCGATAATGATCAGCTTTTTGTATGACTTCTCTTCGTCTTGCATAGAACTTTGATGAGATCACTGCAGGGTAAACGAGTGATCGTTTCGTCTTTCGCGAAAGGGACAGGTTAGATCCGAATCTGGTGTAATTTGGATAGAAAATGAAAAACAAGAATACTGTATGATTTTACCATATTTTGATAGACTTATTGAGTAAACATATGAAGAAAACCCACTTAATTTTACTCATCTTTTTGGCGCTTGGATTTTCGGTTTCGGGAGCAAATGCCGCGCCTCGTGAGGCAAAAATTTCCGCTTCAGAGGAACTTTTTTTCCCGACACGGGTCAACACAATGTTGGGCATGTGCGTTTCACAAGGTGCGTCTTTGCTTTCCGGCATGCAACTGGGTCACGCGCCGTTTACTGGCACACCGTTGTATTTCGGCCCAGAATTTACTTTTGCTCTTTACTCACCGGGATCCCTTTTCTCAGTAGCCGCCGGCGGATGGTACGACTTCCCTATCTATGGAACTCCTCACTTAACGCTTTCGTTGGGCGCGGTTGTGGGAGGAGCCATTGCAAGCGATCTTCCTCAGTTTCCGAGCACTTCTTTGATAGGATTTTTAGACGTCTCTCTCTCGCAGGAACTCGATGATTTAACAAGCGTTCGAGCCCAGTTCAGACCTGGAATCATTCACCATTCGGTCGCTTACATGATGAATTTCAGTCTCTCTTTCCGTTTTCGCTAAAACGGTGTAAATAGGGGCCTATGAATGTTCGCGGATTAACTTTTGATGATGTGATTTTAGTTCCTGGTTATAACGGGATTAAATCTCGGCAAAACGTAACAACCAATGTGAGCTGCATGGGAAAAGATTTTTCGATTCCTGTGATTAGTTCGAATATGGATACCATCACCGAATTTGCGATGGCAGAACTGATGACGGGCTTGGGAGGAATGGCAATTCTTCACCGTTTTATGACGATAGAAAAAAACGTCGAAATTTATAAAAAAATTAAAAATAAAGATAAAGTTGGGATCTCGATCGGGATCGGCAAAGAAGGACTTGAGAGAGCCGAACGATTGATCAAAGAAGGTTGTACTATTTTGTGTGTCGACGTCGCTCATGGACATTCCAAAGAAGTGAATCGAACCGTGAGAACTTTGAGAGAGCTTTACTCGTCGAATATTTTAATTATCGCCGGCAATGTGGCAACGTATGCGGGTGCGGATTATCTTGCCGCTGCGGGAGCCGACGTGATTAAAGTGGGAATTGGCCCCGGTTCTGTTTGTTCGACACGAATCAAAACAGGATTTGGCGTTCCGCAACTCACCGCGATTCAAGAATGCCGTAAAGTGGATCGCATGCTGATTGCAGACGGAGGCATTCGAGTGCCCGCCGATGCTGTGAAGGCACTGGCAGCCGGAGCAGATTTTGTGATGTTAGGTGGAATGCTCGCAGGCACTGACGAAACGCCCGGAGAGAAAATTGAAATCACGACGGTAGAAGGCGAAAAAGCGTTTATCAAAAGATTTAGAGGAATGGCTTCGCGAGAAGCGCAAGAAGATTTCATGGGGCAGATGTCGGACTGGAAAACTGCCGAAGGTGTTTCGATCGAAGTTCCCTGTCGGGGTTCTGCGAAGGACGTCTTGCAGGATCTCTTAGGAGGCATTCGCTCTGGACTAACGTACTGCGGTGCTGCAACCATCAAGGATCTTCAACGAAAAGCACAGTTTATGGAGATTACTCCTGCCGGTCGAACCGAAGGAACTCCTCATGCTATCGGCCGTCTGACTTGACCTGTCGAGGATCCCCTTTTTAAATCTGGGCGTCGATTAGTAATATTTCAAAAAATCGATTAAAATCTATACATGCGTTTTCTTACAGCATTGGGATTCCTGTGCTGCCTTACTTCAATCTTAAAAGCTGAAAATCTAGGAGGCGGCAGAGGCGGTCCTTTCCTTGAATATCACGCTCGAAGTCTGTCCGCATTCGACGCCTCGGTCAGCGGAACTCCGGCCGTTATTGGCGGCGTGGGTTTTGGTTGGGCGACTCGAAGTTTCCGACTCGGCGGTGGCGGTGGTGGTGGATTTTTGTGGAATGGTTCAGATAACGTCGAATTCGGAATGGGCTTTGGCGGTCTTGTCGGCGAGTATGCGATTGCTCCCTGGTTAACGGGAAGACTCATGATCGGTGGGGGTGGCTATTCCGTCTCGCGTGTGACTTCAGAGTCTGACTCTTCTCGAACCTTTCAAAAGTTAGATTCTGGCGGCTTTATTCTCTTTCATCCCAGTTTAATGGCGGATGTGAAAATTCATTCGTGGTGTATGATTGCCGTCAATTTAGGATATTTTCTTCCCAACGTCGGAAAACTCCAGAGCGCGACGCTCGGATTCAATCTGCTTTTTGGTGCGAACCCAAAATAAATTATTCGTCTTTAGCCGCGAAGTGGCTGATGAGGCGGTGGAGAAACGCGAGTTTTTCTCCTGAGAGATTTAAAAACTCAATCCCAAACCCTGCATTCGAAGTTCCTCGCGCCCAACGGACAACCGAAGGAAGTGCCGCGGGAGTGGAATCTGCGAGTTTCAATTTTTCAAGAAGGCTTTGGTAGTCTGTTGCAACGGCTTCAAACTTTTGGTTTCCTTCAAAAAGGATTTCGACATCGACTTCTTCCCCGATGAGGATGGGTGCTGTTCCGTGAACAAAAGCCCCTCCTTCTGAAATATCCAAAATAAAGCATGCGAAGATCTTCTCAGGAGAAGACTTCAAAGAAATGCGGACAGGAATCTTCACTTCGATTCTTTTTGCCCGGCGCCGATTTTCGTAGTTAGCTTGCTGCACGACTCATCTATTCTAACGAATCCTTCACCAGGAATCAAAGGTGAGCTGAGTTTCTGAATTCATTGATGAATCTAAGGATAACCTCTTCCGAGTAGGCTTGAATTTTCTGAGTTATAGGAAACATGATTTCTTTTTCATCTTTGTCATGCACAAGGCCCGCACAGTGTCCGAGTTCATGCCAGAGTACTGCTTTGAAATAGTTCGCATTTTCAGGTTTATGAAGTTCTTTCGATAATTGGATGCTGCAATGGTCGTCATAGAGCGTTGCCAGTGCTGCCCGTGTATTCCGGCTGTCATCAGTCGGTTGGATGACTTTCGGGTCGACAAAACTCAAGTCAATGGGGAAGCGTTTGTTTGCCCCATCGGATTGTGGAATCAACAAAGTGCCGCCTGACTTTTCATTGAGATCAATAATCGACTGTTTCACTTGGGCCTGATCGTCTGTCGAACAGTCCACACAGCCCGTGATTTCCGCGGGCCAGCGCCGTTGTTCGCCACACGCGACTAACATTAAACCGATTAAGATCCACAATACGTTCTGCATACAACCTCAGGGCTCATCGCCGCCCTTCGATTGTGCAAACTCCTCGCCAGCGCTGGGTGTATTCCTTTTGATTAATGATTAACCTGAAGATTAAGATTAACGTCGCCGCGACGTAGTCGCTCTAATGTTTCCGACGTGCAATGACATCGAAGCGGCTACGCCGCGAAGGTTCATCTTAATCTTTAGGTTAATCGTTAATCTAGAATACAATAAAAAACCCCGAGGCTTGGAAGCACTCGGGGTTGATTATTAAAAATATCGATCTCTTACATGTCGTAATCGTGACCGTGTCCCCCCTGAGCTCCAGGAGAAGCTTTCGCAGGTTTCTTCGGTTTATCGATAATAAGTGTTTCAGTCGTCAGCAACAACGAAGCAACGCTTGCCGCATTTTGAAGTGCGCAACGAACGACTTTCGTAGGATCAATGACACCCGCTTCGATGAGATTTTCGTATTTCTCAGTCGCGGCATTGAATCCGAAAGCCGAATCTTTGTTTTCAAGGATTCGATTGACGACGACAGCTCCTTCGTGACCTGCGTTGAAAGCGATTTGCTTCACAGGTTCGCACAAAGACTGCTTAATGAGATTCACGCCGGCTTGTTGTTCTGTGGAAAGAGAAAGACCATCAAGAGAAGAGATAGCTCTTAAAAGAGCCGTTCCGCCCCCTGCGACGACACCTTCTTCGACGGCAGCGCGAGTTGCATTAAGAGCATCTTCCACGCGAGCTTTCTTTTCTTTCATTTCAACTTCGGTCGCAGCTCCCACTTTAATCACTGCCACTCCACCTACGAGTTTTGCAAGACGTTCTTGGAGTTTTTCGCGATCGTAATCGGATGTGGTGTTTTCGATTTGCGCGCGGATTTGTTTTACGCGAGCTTCGATTCCGGCTTTTTTACCAGCACCATCAATGACCGTTGTATTGTCTTTATCGATACGGATGCGTTTTGCTTTGCCTAAGTCTTCTAACGTAGTCGATTCAAGTTTCTTCCCAGTTTCTTCGGAAATCACTTTTCCACCCGTTAAAACAGCAATGTCTTCGAGCATTTCTTTGCGTCTGTCGCCAAATCCTGGAGCTTTAATCGCGGCAACTTTTAAAGTTCCACGCAATTTGTTCACGACTAAAGTCGCAAGCGCTTCCGCTTCGACATCTTCAGCAATAATCACTAAAGGCCGTCCTGTTTGAACGACCGCTTCCAACACTGGGAGCAAATCTTTCATCGCAGACAATTTTTTGTCGTAGATGAGGATCATTGGCTCTTCGAGTTCCGCAATCATTCTCTCGGTGTTTGTAACAAAGTAAGGAGAAAGATAACCTCTGTCGAACTGCATCCCTTCGACGACTTCAAGAGTTGTTTCAGCCGTTTTGGCTTCTTCAATCGTGATGACGCCTTCTTTGCCGACTTTTTCCATCGCTTCGGCCAAAAGACCGCCGACAGTGGAATCATTATTGGCAGAGATCGTACCGACTTGTTCGATTTCTTTTTTACCTTGAGTCGGGCGACTCATTTTTTTGATGGCAGCTGCGACGGTTTCAACCGCTTTATCGATTCCGCGTTTGACTTCGATAGGATTGTGTCCGGCCGCAACGATTTTTACGCCTTCGCGGTAAATCGCTTGGGCAAGAACTGTTGCCGTCGTTGTTCCATCTCCAGCATCATCATTCGTTTTGCTGGCGACTTCTTTCACCATTTGAGCGCCGAGGTTTTCGAATTTTCCTTCGAGCTCGATCTCTTTCGCAACCGTCACACCGTCTTTGGTGATGAGGGGAGCGCCATAAGATTTTTCAATGACGACGTTTCGACCTCTGGGGCCGAGGGTCACTTTCACTGCGTCTGCAAGTACATTCACTCCAGCGAGGATTGCGTTTCTTGCGCTCTCTTTAAATAACATTTCTTTTGCGGCCATAAATTTGCTCCTTAAATTATTGGATAATTCCGAGAATATCTTCTTCTTTCATCATCAGAAGTTCTTCTCCGTCGACTTTGACTTCGCTTCCGGCGTATTTACCGAAAAGAACTTTGTCGCCTTTTTTCACTTCCAAAGGAAGAACCCGTCCGTCATCGAGAATTTTTCCGCTTCCGACGGCGACGATTTCACCTTCTTGTGGTTTTTCTTTGGCGGAATCTGGAATAAAGATTCCCCCTTTTGTTTTTTCTTCTGAATTTAAACGTCTGACGATCAACCGATCGCGTAACGGCTTGATTTGCATTGAGATACCTCCAAAAACTTTTTGCGGAGAATAGCAGAAATATGCAATGAGTCAATTGCTGGAAACACGCCGCAAAAGCAGTATAAATTCGGTACTTTGAAGTTTCCGCGTTTTAGAGTTATGACGGAAAGAAGATGAAAGAAGTTCCATGCCCTATTTGCCGCAAGCTCAGTTCTTGGGAAAACACGCCGACGCGCCCTTTCTGTAGCGAACGGTGTAAAACGACCGATCTTGGAAATTGGGCCAGCGGCACCTATCGAGTTGAAGCAAAAGAAGAATCCCCTAGCGAAGAGTCTCTTCGAAGAACAATCGAAGACCTCCTTCAAAAAAAGTAGCCAAACTACTCGTTTCCCATAAACCAGTTAAACCCAGAAACGCAGCTTCTTTTGATTCTTTGGAATCGGGTGAGCGGGGCCACGGGCGGTCGCGGAGTCAGCGCTTTCGTTAAAATAGGTTGGATTTCCTCGCTGGAGATTCCGTAATCAATTTCGGCGATCTGCACAATGAGCACCAAGTCTTTGAAAAACTTTTCGAAAAATTCTTTACGAGAATATTTTGGATGAGTGACATCAGTCACCTCGATGAAACCTTTTTTTTCTCCCACGATCGAGAGATGCAATGGGAGCGTCCAAAGCAAAGCGTCCAATCGTCGACTGAAAGGGTATCCATGTTTTCGGGTAAATCCCATCATGAGATGGAGCGCGTTCGCAGTCGACTCAGGAGAATCTAAGAACTTTTCAAGTTCTTCCGCACGTCGGATAAAATCGTCAGCTTGCTCCTGCGAGTCTAGAGGAACTTTTTTAAAAACGTATTCCTCGTTGTCGCGAAGGAAAATAGAAACCGTGTAAACGTCGGTTTCCTTGCTGATCTTCGATGTGACCGCAAAGCAAGAGCTGGCAACGAATAAGAGGCCTCCGAGCGTTTTGAAAAGCATGGGCGAGGAGTTACCACACTGTCGATAAAAACAGAAAAGGTTTGAGTATTTCAGGCTGCTTTCAAAGGCGTTTTCTGATGTAAAAGGCCGTACGCATGTGCTGTCTTTGCGGCGTAATAGTAAGTTCCCATCAATGCGACCATTCCGAGTCCAAAAGAAAGTCCAACGCCGAAGTGATTGATAATATAGCCTTGTAAAAATGCGGATAACGGCATCGACGACATAAAAAACATTCTCAAGCAGGCATTGACGCCACCCATTTTGGATTTGGGAATATTTGTCTGTCGCAAATAAAAGGTGCCCATACTCAGAACGGAGCCACCAATTCTACCCAATCCAAACACGAAGACAAATGCCAGCGGGAAATTAAAAAACGCGAGAGAAACTCCAACGCAAGCAACAAGCCAAAGTCCCGATACAGAAAATGTCGGCGAAAACCCAAACCGGTTATAAAAGTAGCTGGCACTTAAAAAACCAATGATTCCGACGAATCCGAAAAAGGAGGCGACCATTCCATACTGCGCTTCTGTGTAAGCGTGTATTTGAGTGAAGTAATAGGTCATCGTCGGTGTATTAGGGATAATCGACGAAAGGTTCCAGAGGAACATCATCAAAATAAAGGGCTTAAACAGCGGAGAGTTCCAAATATAGCGAATACTTTCTGTAAAGTTTTTTTGGATCAGCTTCGGAGAGAGGGAGGGATTTTCTTCAAAACCACCATACGTTTTGATAACGTCATTTAAATTCTTCATTCGCAACACAAAGAACAAGGTAGCTCCGAAACTAATCGTGTTGAAAAGGATGCATCCCTTCACCCCAGTCGTCGTGAGAAGAATCCCTGCCAGTAAGGGGCCCACAATTTGAATCATCCTTTGAGAAGACAAAAACCAAGTGTTGGCCTCACTCAAGTCCTTCGGATCCACCAGCGCTGGAATCAGTTGAAAAGTTGCAACCGTCTCAAATGTGATCATCAAAGTTTTCCCGATGAAAACAGTTAAAAGAATCGGCCAGAGGGTCGAATGTCCAAGCCACAAATAGACAGACAAAAATAAAAGGCAGACGACTTGCCCAATATCACTCCCAAGCATAACCCGTCTTTTGTTAAAGTTATCAACAATATGCCCTGTTAATGGGGCCATCAAAAAGAACGGAAGATTAAGAGCGACCGTCGTGAACGAGAGTGCCATGACATCATGCGTTGTGTTGATGACATAGACCGGAATGGCCAAGTCGAAGATGCTGGTTCCCAGTAAAGAAATCGAAGTCGCCGTTAAAAAATAACGGAAAATAGGACTTCGATTCATTAACGTTTTTTTAGTTGAGGGCATAAGAAGGAAGGTGGATCTATTCTAACACGTTAGTCGGTTAGACTGGGAGTGGCGGAAGCATTTGACATGATGTGAGATATTTACTTCAAATCGGGCTAAGGATAGGGTGTAAACATGGATTTAACCTTCCCCACCACCGCTAAAACCTTGGCAGCCAAGCTAGGCGCCGGAGTCTGGGGTGATGAAAATGCGCCGATTGAAAAAGTGTCTTCTTTGCCAGATGCGCAATTGGGAAGTCTTACGTATTTTGGGGAAGAAAAATATAAATCTCAGCTAAAAAATTTAAGCGGTGGCGTTGTGTTTTCGACCGAGTCGTTGGCCGACAAAAACGTACCAGTCACTTTTATTTTAGTCGATAACCCGAAGCTTGCGTTTGCGGAAGTTGCGAAAAATTTCATTCCAAAATGTCCTTGGAATGAAATTTCAAAACAAGCAAGCATTCATCCAAAATCTCACTTAGGTAAAAACGTTCGGGTGGGTCCATTCGCTGTGATTTGCGAGGGGGCTGTGATTTCCGATCATTCTGTTATTTATGCGAATGCTTACATCGGTCCCGGTGTTTCGGTAGGAGAGGCATGCGAGATCCATCCATTTGCGACTCTTCTCACGAATGTCAAAATTGGAAATCGTGTAAAAGTCTTTTCGGGAAGCGTTTTAGGATCCGAAGGTTTTGGACTTCTTCAATCGGATACAGGCCATAAAGAAATTCCTCAAATCGGTTGGGTTGTCGTCGAAGACGATGTTCGAATTGGTGCGAAGTGTACTATCGATCGCAGTACTCTAGGAGAAACTCGAATCGGTCGCGGCAGCAAAATCGACGATCAAGTGCACATTGGTCACAATTGCCGATTGGGAGAAAACGTTATTCTTTGCGCGCAAGTCGGTCTTGCAGGATCCTCGGTGCTTGAAGACGGAGTGATTTGCGCGGGACAAGTAGGAGTCACCGACCACGTGACGATTGGCAAAAAGGCGATGATAGCCGGCAAGGCTGGCGTCGGAACAGATTTGCCCGCGGGAGAGGCGTTTATGGGAGCGCCGACGATGCCTTTAAAAGATTTTTATCGTCTGCAGGTTTTTTTCAAGAAATTGCCGGCACTTTTTGAGAGAGTCAAAAAATTAGAAGGGACGCAAAAAACATCATGACGCACATTCATCCGACAGCACTCGTCGACCCTAAAGCGAAGGTGGGAAAAGGAACTCGAATTGGAGCTTTCTCCATTGTCGGCGAAAACGTAGAGCTCGGAGAAGATTGCGACATTCAAGAACACGTGGTTTTAAGAGGTCACACGCGTCTTGGAAATGGAGTGCAAGTATTTCCTTTTGCTGTGATTGGCGGAGAACCTCAGCATTTGAAATACAAGGGCGAACCGACCGAAGTGATCATCGGCGACCGTTCTGTTTTTAGAGAGTACACAACGGTTCACCGAGGAACGACTGTCGGAATTGGAAAAACGATTGTCGGTTCAGACAATTTGATCATGGCGTATACCCATATCGCACATGACTGCGTTTTAGGTAAAAACGTGATTCTAGCAAGCTCGATTCAATTGGGCGGACACGTGGAAATCGGAGACTACGTGACTCTGGGAGGCGCCTCAGCCGTTGCACAGTTCTGTCGAGTGGGAAGCTATTGTTATCTAGGCGGCGGTTCGATTATCCGCAGAGACGTTGCTCCATTTTTATTGGGAAAAGGGTCCGACTTTGAAGTTCAAGGAATCAATTCGATTGGACTTGCACGACAGGGATTTTCCGAAGAAGCGATTTTAAAACTGAAGAAACTTTATAAAATTGTCTTTGTTCAAAAAATTACACTGGTGGAAGCGATCGAAAAAGTGAAGCAGGAGTTACGAGATGTCGCAGAAGCCAAATACTTCCTCGACTTTATTGAGGCTTCAAAGGGCGGATTTGTCCGCTAGCTCATGGAGAATAGAAAATTAAAACTAGGAGTTATCGGAGCGGGCAAAATGGGCTCGTTCCATTTCGAAAAATTTCACTCGCTTCCTAATTGCGAAGTAATGGGAATCTATGACATCGAAACGTCGAGAGCCACTCAAGTTGCTTTGAACACTGGAGTCAAAGTTTTTGAAAAAGTAGAAGAGTTATTGTTCGAGGCGGACTCGGTTGTCGTCGCAAGTTCTTCCGCCTCTCATTACCCGATAGTAAAGCAAGCGCTCAATGCAGGAGTCCATGTACTCGTAGAAAAGCCGCTCGCACTCACTTCAAAAGAAGCCTCCGAGCTCGCGAAGCTCGCAGAACAAACTCAGCTCGTTTTGCAAGTCGGCTTTGTCGAACGCTTTCGGATGCGAGAGATGACAAAGTCTCTCGATTTTTCTTCGATTAAACAAATCGACTGCGAAAGAGTCACTGAACGAGCAGGTCGAGAACTCGATGTCGATGTGATTACTGATTTGATGATTCATGACTTAGATCTCATTCTCTCTTTAGGACTCGGAACCGTTTCAAGCCTAAGCGCTCGCGGGACTTCTGTCCTCCATCGAACGACTGACATCGCGGTCGCCGATCTCACGTTTAGCTCTGGCACCCAAGTGCATTTGATAGCGAATCGTTTAGGTCCTCGCTCTAGCCGTAAGATGCGTATTTTGATGGAAAACAAATACTGCAAGCTCGATCTGGGTGATTCCACGACCACACTTGTGACCTCTGACGGTTCAAAAACGTTTACGTCTGCGAAAGAAAAAGATTTTCTATACGAGCAAGCGAAGAGCTTTTGCGATTCTGTTTTAAACCAAAAAGCTCCAATTGTTTCCGCACAACAAGGTGCTTTGAGCATTGAATTGCTCGAACGAGTTTTAGCTTCCGTAAAATCTCCGACGCCGTCTATTTCTTCCGAAAATCCTGTGACGAGGGACAAGTGGTAGAAAAACCTTTCAAGATTTTCATGGTCGCCGGGGAAGCCTCTGCAGACCTCTCAGCGGCGTCTTTGCTTCAACATCTCAAAAAAGCGCTTCCCAATCTCACTGCCTTTGGCGTGGGGGGTGAGAATCTTAAAAGCGAAGGGATGGAACTCGTTGTTGAAGCGAGGCACTTAAGTCTGATGGGAATTGCCGAATGGGCTCATAAAATTCCCGAAATTTGGGGGCACTTTCAAAGGGTGAAAAAAAGTATCCGAGTTGAAAAGCCCGATTTCGCGATTTTATTAGATCTCCCTGATTTCAATTTGATGATGGCAAAACAACTTAAAAAATTGGGGATTCCCGTTATCTATTATATCTCCCCACAAGTTTGGGCATGGCGGACTTACCGCGTTCACAAGATAAAAAAGCTCGTCGATAAAATGCTCGTGGTTTTTCCTTTTGAAGAGGAGTTTTACAAAAAGTATGACGTTCCTGTCGAATTCGTCGGTCATCCGTTACTCGACAGAATATCAATCAAAGAATCCGTTCGCTCGCAGAGTGAAGTTTTGGAGGCTCCGCGAATCGCACTTCTTCCGGGAAGTCGCCATAGCGAGCTCAATTTTCTTTCTTCTCTCCTAAACGAAGTCGTTACCGAATTAAAAAAAGAATTTCCAAAAGCGCACTTCAAAATTCCTGTCGCCCCCACGTTTTCATTGGAAGAAGTCAAACAGAAGTTCCCCGAAAACGTTGAGCTTGTGAAAGGGAATTCGAACGAAGTAAGAGCTTGGGCGGATATCGGTCTGATCGCAAGCGGTACAGCCACTCTAGAGACGGCATTGATGGGGCTTCCCTTTTGTCTTTTTTACAAGGTAAGTCGATCCTCTTCATTCGTCTTTAAATACGTCGCTAAATACACCGGATGGATTGGAATGCCCAATGTCCTTGTAAAAAAAGAAGTGGCACCTGAGTTCTTTCAAGAGAAAGCGAATGTTAAAAATCTCGTCGATTATTGCAGAAAAGCTATCCGGAACGAAGAGTATCGAAAATCTCAGAGAGAAGAACTTTTAAAGTGTCGAACTCTTTTGGGAACAGGCAACGGAACTGAAAAAGCTGCCGCAAGCATAGTCGATTTTTTAAACCAGCTGAAATTGCGGTCTAACCCATTAGAGAGTCATGGAAAATATTTTAAAACCCAGATTGCAGGAGTTTAAACTCTCGACTCCTCGTCTTAGAGAGGTGTTTTACGTTGTGCTTGTGCCGCTTTCAATGGCGTGGGGAGCGGTAAGCTCTCTTAGACGTCGCCATTTTCCAAAGAAAAAAACTTATCGTTCTCGACTTCCTGTCATTTCAATCGGAAACATTCACTCCGGCGGAAGTGGCAAAACGCCCGTTACTTGCGCTCTTGCAAAACACTTTTCCGAAAGAAATCCTGTAGTCGTCTCACGCGGATATCGGGCAAGTCTTTCTGATAAAGGTGCGAAAGTAGATCGCCAAGGCAGTCATGCCGTAGGGGATGAGCCTTGGATGTTGCACCGCCTCTTCGGCCTCAATGTCTGGATAGGAAAAGACCGAACTAAAAATATTCGAGCCATCGAGTCGGGAGAGAATAGTCGATTGATTTTACTAGAAGATGGGTTTCAACATTTCAGAGTTCAACGAGATGTTGATTTAGTGTTAATCGATACGAATCAATCGATTGATGAAGCCCACTGCATTCCATTGGGAAATTTACGAGAACCGATTTCAGCACTTGAAAATGCGGATGCCCTACTATTGACTGGAAGCGACCCTGAAAAATTCGCCCTTTGGAAGGATTGGGCGCAAAGAGAATTTTCAAAGATTCCCATCTTCGAAGCAAAGCTAAAAATTGAAGGATTATTTTATGGCGACAAGCCGGCGAGCGAACTTCGCGAAAAATCCCTCTTAGGCTTTTCCGGCATTGCGGGGAATTCGCGTTTTGAGCGGTCGCTTTCTTATTGCCCTAAAGCTGTTTATCTCAAGGGATTTCAAGATCACTTTAACTACCAAGACGAAGATGTCAGAGAAATTATCCGCGAGGGTAAAGAACGTGGAGTCGATGCTTTCGTAACTACGGACAAAGATTGGGTAAAAGTAGAGCGGCTCTTTCGGGAACTAGATGAAGTCGTCTTGAGCCTTCGAATCGCTTACGAGTTCGAAAACTCCTTTTGGGACTATGTGGAAGGGAAGATAAAACGACCATGATCGCTCTGCTCCAAATTCTCTCATGGGGTATTAATCTGATCCCAAAGAAACTTCGTTATTACCTCGGGAAAATCTTAGGCTATGCATTTTATCGACTGGTCGGGTTCAGAAAGAACGTCATCTCTTCAAATTTAAAAACAGCCTTTGGACCCTCCCTTTCCGAAGTTGAAGTCGAAACACTCATGCGAAAAAACTACGAACATTACGGTGTTCTCTTCTTCGAGTTTCTTGCTTCAGTCATTTGGAAGAAAAAAGATTATCTCCAGAACATTCATCGAGTGGGTTGGGAAACGCTTGAGGAGCTTGCAGAAAAAAAGGAGCCCTGTATTCTTTTAACGTCCCACCTTGGTAACTGGGAATACTCGATTGCGGTGGCCGCCGCGGTAGGTTTACCCATTGATGTCGTTGTAAAAGAGGCCAAGAGCGCTTTTGCGGATAAGTATTTGCAATGGTACCGAAGACGGACAGGCGCAGGCATTTTTCTTGAAAGCGGTACGGCCAAAGATATTCTGAAATCGCTCAACCAAGGCCGCCACGTTGCTTTTATTCTCGACCAATTCATGGGTCCGCCTATCGGCCTTCCCGTCAAATTTTTTGGAAAAACAGCAGGAACGGCCGCGGCACTCGCGTTAATGACCGACAAGCGGGATATTCCCGTGATTCCTGCCTATAATTATCGGGACGAAAACGGCGTGGTTCACATTGTCATTGAAAAACCCATCGAATTTAAGAATCTTCCCGAAGATCGCAATGAGCGGTTATACTACAAGACTCAAATGTATAACGATATCTTGGAGTCTCAAGTGAGAAAACATCCTTCGCAATGGTTATGGCTTCACAGACGCTGGAAAGATTTTCGCGGAGAATCGCGATGGCAAATCAAAAGCGAAACTGTCTTAGCGACGTTTTCGATTTTATTTCTCTTATCCTGTAGTTCACAACAGACAACAAGTCCGACGGGGATTACGCTCCCATCCGATCCGACGATTTCGGCCCCCGCGATTTCGGGAAAAGAAAAAAACCTAGATGATTATAACGTGACCGAAGAAATAAAACCGGTGGAACCCATTACAGCCGCACCGCTTCCGAACGAAGTTGCCGATAAAAAAGTAAAGAAAGGCAAAAAGAAAATGGAGCAAAAAATTATAACTCCCACCCCGACGCCTGTGATGATTCCTGAGGGAAAAGTAAAAGCGGTCGATGTCGTTCCCTCAGACAAAATTCCATTTGAAATTGGTGAACGTTTAGAAATTAATTTAGGTTGGCTAGCATTACCTGCCGGCAAGGCTGCCATCGAGGTGAAAGAAGGTCCGGTGATGGCTGGACGACCGACTTTTCACTTTTGGGGAAATGTGCTTTCAAGTAAAGTAGTCGATGCTGTTTACCACGTCGACAATACGATCGAAGCGTTTGTCGATAAACAGGCTCTGATCCCTTACAAATATCTTTTGCACATGTTGGAATCTGTACAAAAAAAGGAAACGCGCGTTTCTTTTGATCATACAAATAAAAAAGCGTACTTCTGGGCGAAAAGAATCTCCGAACGCTATGGGCCAGAAGATGTGGATAGACAAGATGCCTTCGTTCCCGAATCTCGAGATATCTTTAGCGCTCTTTATTTTGCAAGAACTCTAAACTATCAATTGAATCGCAAACAGAAATTTATGGTATATGAAAATGCGAACAACTGGGAAGTCGAGCTCTTGCCTGTCGCAAACGAACTGGTTACGACGAGCGTTGGAGCCTTTCAGTGTTGGAAGATTCTCGTAAAGGTCGCTTTGAATAATGTTTTAAAACCAACAGGCGATATTTATATGTGGCTATCTGATGATTCGAAAAAGTATCTCGTAAAGTTCGATGCAAAGATCAAGATTGGCTCGCTTTACGGCAATCTCACGTCGGTGCGAGAGCATTAAAAATGGGTTTGTCAGCAGTCATCATTACGAAAAATGAAGAAGACAATCTCGAACGTTGTCTCCAAAGTCTTGCGTTTTGTGATGAAATCATTGTTTTAGACTCCGACAGTACCGACCGGACTCAAGAAATTGCAAAGCGCTATACCTCGCATGTGTACAACGAAAAATGGAAAGGGTTCGAAGCTCAACGAACGCTTGCTCTGACCTATGCCACGCACGAGTGGATTCTATCGATCGACGCGGATGAAGAAGTTTCTCTGGAACTTCGAAATGAAATTGTGACCGCCTTAAATTCCGAATCCGAATCGGTGGCCTACTCACTTCCTCGTAAGACAATTCATTTCGATCGATGGATTCGATATGGCGGATGGTACCCAAATCGGCTCGTACGCATTTTTAGAAAAGCCGAGGGTGAATGGAAAGGCGACGCGGTTCACGAGTTTTGGTCGACTCGAGGCAAGATCGGCGAGCTCCAATCGGATCTTCTTCATTACAGTTTTTCAAACCTGTCCGATCAGGTCGAGCGAAACAACAAGTATTCTTCGTTAGGTGCACAGAAGTTAGAAACTTCTTCGAAAAAATTTAGCCTAGCGAAATTGCTTTTTAAACCGCTCAGTAAGTTTTGCGAAACCTATCTTTTAAAGTTGGGTTTTTTAGATGGTTATCCTGGTTTCATTATTTCAGTGTCCGCTAGTTATTCGGTGTTTTTAAAGTGGGCCAAGCTGTGGGAGCTTCAAAGTGTTAAAAAAACGTAAATCCCCCGTTTCGAAAGGTTTTGTAATCAGTATTGATGGTCCTTCTGGCGCCGGAAAATCTTCGGTCAGCCGCAATTTAGCGATAGCCCTCGAAGGGCGTTTAATGGACACGGGCG